>CAJTMZ010000001.1:0-13866 GCA_910577445.1 uncultured Lachnospiraceae bacterium
ACATTTGTCTATTTTCTGAAAAATGCCAGAACCGGTAAACCATATCTACCAGAAAATGCCCCCAGTGTTCCGGGAATGCCCCTATATATATTACTGTTTCGTCAAACTCCTCAACCGCAGTTTTATCATAATCATACTTCCCCATAAATCTCGGCAGAGTATCCCCCTTGCCAATCTGAGCCGATTCGTCCACATAGTTGTCATTCTCATCAAGAACACCGCCATATCCCATAAGCGGGCCGCCGGGCGCGCTTTTCTTTAAAGGCAAAACAAGCCCCCTGTCAACAAATACGGCAGCGAGCTTTCCCCTTTTCTTATAATCCTTTGAAGCAAATTCAAGGAATTGTCTCGTATAATCATTAGAATACATGTATTTGCTATTAATCATTCACAATTCCTCTCCGCTATTCGTTTGCTTTAATATACTGCAGGAACTCTTCAACATTTCGGAACAAACCGGCATGTTCCGAAAGCCATGCCTCGTCCTTTTCCCACCACTTAAACTGCATCAGGGCATCTATCTGTTCTTTCCCGAACCGGTATCTGGAAACTTTCGCCGGAACACCGACCGCCACTGCATACGGCGGAATATCCTTGGTTACCACAGCGCCTGCGCCGATTACGGCGCCATCCCCGATAGTGACCCCCTGCATAATCAATACCTGCTGTCCTATCCAGACGTCATTTCCTATAACTGCATCATATTCCGGGTATTCCCTGCATTTTTTATAAGGCACAAAATTATCCGAATCCACATAGCTTTTTCCAACCGGAGAATTTTTCAGATAAAATGCCGGTGACATGGACACGAAATCGCTGGTAGGGTGAGCTCCCCTTAAAATCTTCACATCCGGCGCTATGGAACAAAATCTTCCGATTCTGCAATTTCTGAAAAAACAACGGTCTGAAATATAGGTCCCGTATCCCACATGGCAGTCTAAGACCTTACCTGAAATATAGTTATTTCCCTCAAAGACATCGCTGGATGAAATGGAACTGTTTTTTGTGAACACACAGCCCTTTTTCCTGTGCTTACATTTAAAATATAGCAGATAAAGGCTATTTAACAGCTTTTTCATCACCTTATACCTCCAGCTAATCTGCCTGTCGCCTCAGGCATCAGTCAATACCTCCGCAACAAGCTGATGAAAAATCAAATAAAAATCGTCACCTTTCAAGTAATTTTAACAGATTTTCCTTCCATGTCTTACTGTCGAATTCCCCCTGGTAATGGTAATTTGCTTTTGTCCCATCTTTAAGCCAGTTCCAGTCAATATCCTCCGGCTTTTCAAAATAATACATATATCTGGAATCATAATAAGGAAGCCTTTTTATCTCGGCGTTATTCGTAAGCAGCCTTTTATTATATACAATTGCCTCCAGATACCTCTGGGTGATTCCCACAAAGCCTTCATGCATAATCTCAAGAATACATTCCGCCTTCTTTATTCTCTCCACATTTTCCTCATATGGCATTTCCGAATAGTGGACATGGATATTTTTTATTGCATCATTCCCGTAAGGCTTTAACCAGAAGTCAAAACCAATCTCATTTTCCTCACATTTCTTTACAATGTCGCTGATAATTCCCTGCCTGTGCTCTCCGGATACCCCGCAGAAAAATAAATTTGTTTTCCCGTTAATCTGAAATTTTCCGGTTTCCTCAAGTTTGGCGTAAATATAGGGAAGATATTCAAATCCATATTTCCGGCAGTTATAAGGATGAATCGTCATTACACGCTCAAAAACATCCAACACCTTTTGAATCTCCGGCCACAAGCCCTCTGGCATGGGGTCTATAATGTACAGGATATATTTGATATTAGGATTTTTTTTCTTCAACCTCAGAAAGTAGTTTCTGGAATAATATTGCAGTAACGCCGAGTTGAAAACAACTACATAATTTACATCATTATCGGCAAAATTACAGTGAGACAGCGCATATTTATCATCAAAAATCTTGGTTTTTAAAAGCCATCTGAGAATACCAGCCCCATGGCCTCCTAATTTTCGATTTATAAGTTTCCATGCCTTCGCAATCTGGTGAAAGTATTTAAAATCATATTTTAAATATTCCACATCTGAATCATTACGAAACCGCTCCATAATGCTTCTATTTCCAAATCCCCAAACACCTGCAATGAAAATCTTATATTTCATTCTTTCTCCAAAATTTATTATTTATTTTTTCTCCGGGCATTCTCGCTGTCGCTAAAGCGGTTGGTATTATGATACAATCCATTATTTATCAGAACATAATCACTCCAGTCATTTTCAAACCACGCCCGCCTCATAACTCTTGCAATAAACGTAATATTCGAATATCCGCACACAATACCGTCGCAATGCGTCAATGTATACTGGTCTCTCAGTACTTCCAGGCCAAGTCTGTAATGATGATTATCACGGTCAGATTTACTGAAAGCAATGGACTCTCCACTTCCATCATCACGGAAAGTATCCTCAAAAATTTTAACCTTATCCCCGAACGTGTCCCTGAATCTGTCTACCACTGAGCTTTCATCCGTGGCAAGAAAAATCTGCTCATAATCAGACTTCTCCATCAGTTCCTGAATCTTTTCAATTTCCTGTTCTACCTCAACGGGAATAGGATGATTATTATACTGTTTCCTGAAATCGGTCCCTCTGTAATGTACGCCCAAAACCTTACGATTTCCTAATAGCTCCGAATACTGCTCCTCAAGATAGCGCTTTGTGTCGTCATTATACTGAATATATTTTTTCATCATTCGTGCCATGGCATTCACGTAATCCTCAGAAACATCGTAACTCACCGCGCCATACAGCCCCTTTACCTGCTTAAAATGGCTTTCCTCAGGAAACACCACATGGCTTGCATGTTCAATCGACTGTACCTCCGACACCGGCTTAAAATAATACAAAAAGGCGTTTTTCTCTCCCTGTATTCCCTCCGGCTCATAATAAAGATAGTTCTCTCCCCAATGTACATAAGGCGTAAGCCCTCTGTCATCCGCAAAATAAAGCTTAATCAATGTCATTCCCAATTCCGCAAAAAAACCCACGCCATCGCCTGTCTCCGATGCATAATAAATCGTGCGCCCCTTATAATCTTCTCCAAAATGGCGTAATTCCAGAAAGTCCGGGCTTCGATAGCCTTCCAGTACCATTCTTCTAAAATCCGCCTTGCCGGCATGTACACGGCAACGGTTCCAGAAAACCAGTTTTTCCGACTTTCTCAGCCAGTCTGCAATCCTCATGCATTATCCCTTTCTAAATACCCACCTCGTAGGTCTGCTCTATGGCCTGCTGCCACTGTCCTCTTTCTTTAAGTATATAAGCTATCACATCCCTTACCGCTCCGGTTCCGCCTTTATTTTCTGAAACATAATCTGCAATTTTCTTTACTTCCATACATGCGTCCGCCGGACATCCTACAAAACCGCACAGCATCATACTGGAATAATCGTTCAGGTCGTCGCCAATATAGGCAATCTGCTCTCTGACTATTTTATTTTCTTCCATAAAACCGGTAAGATACGTTTTTTTGTCCTTAATATTCTGGACAATATAATCCACTTTCATCTCCTGCATTCTTCTGCGGGTAGCCTCGCATTCTCTGCCAGTCAGCACCATGGTTTTAATTCCCATTCTTTTTGCCGTAAAAAAACCAGCCGCGTCCTTCGTACAGAATTTTTTTAATTCATTCCCGTGTTCGTCATAATAAATTCCAGCATCTGTCATTGTCCCATCGACATCAATGACAATATACTGAATATGCTTTAAATCTTTCATCAAATACCTCAACTGTTTTCTTTAATCCTGATACAGAGATTTGGTAAGATAGTTTATCTGCATTTTCTGTTTTATCTGTTTCATATATTTTTTGATACGGATATTTTCAGCTTCTCCCTTGGTATGCTTATTGGCCATATAATCTTTCACGTAATTTTTACCGTTTATCTGATAACCGTCAAAACCTGCCACCGCTGCGTTCGGAGCATCCAGCTTCAAAAGCAGTTTAAAGAGCATAATGACGCTATTATCGCAATTACCCTCCTCGTCAAAACTGAGTTCAGAATAATTTACCACATTTTCGCTCCCTGAACACATATCAAGCAAATTGGACGTTACTATCAGATTACTGTTACACGGCTTTTTCTGCAGCATTTCAAACCGCATGGCATTACAGCAGAACACATAATCCGCTTTTATATGCTCCGGCTGAAAGTTCGCCGCTATAATAATGGGATTTTCCTTTTCAATATAGTCCCTAATGGCATTTTCCTGCTCAAGAACACTGGCCCCAGGTGCAAGAATCAAAATATTTCGTCCTGAACATTCTTCTCTCATTCTGTGTAGAAACTCTAAATCATCAATTTCATTACTCTGAAAAGCCTGATACAGTTCTTCTATATATGCTTTATCGTATGCTGTTTTCTTATTATCAGCCACGCTGCTTAATATCTGATTTATCTGTTTTGCCCGAAGCCGCCCCTTATCCAGCAAAAATTCCGCATAATTTCTGTGCAGATTATACTTGGCAGACAACGCATATGCGGTATTATATCCCCATGGCTCAATCTGCTTTAATTCCACAATATAGTCGTCAATCCCGTCAAGCACGGGATTTACATTGTAACAACTCTCCTGCTTCTTATTCATGTAATCCATGATAAGCTCCATACACAGGTTACCAGGGGCACGTCCCATTCCGAGCATAGAAGCGTCAATCACACATTCCCTCTCGCTGGCTTTCATATTGATAAAATCCTGTGCCAGCGAATAGGACAACGCAAGATTTTCATGCAAATGCAGTCCGATTACAATATCCCTATCCAAGTTATGCTCCACGAGAGAATAAATTCTCTGCAAATCCTCCCGCATCATGGAGCCAAAAGTATCTACTATGGAAAACGCATAAGGATGAATCTGATTAACCTTCTGCAAAAGTTCCAATATCATTGCGTCAGAATATCCCATAATGTTAATAGGATTGGCAAATACCTTATACCCTTTACCAATGACTTTACGGATATAATCCAGTCCTTCTTCAATATCATAATCATGGAAAGTTACCCGGATTGCATCTATGGTCTTACCATCATAAGGCTCCAACTTATCAATATCATAGGTATTGTGAAGCGCCATAGCGGTAAATTTAGTTCCGCTCCGCTTTTCGGGCAGAATATGTGAAATTTCTGCACAATTATTAAACACGGATTTATCCGGCGTGTACTCACAGTTTCTCAAAAATCCTGTTTCCACGTAATCCACTCCAGATTCCACCAGTTTGCACAGAATATCCTTTATGGTATGATTCCCGAAATTCCATTCATTGATATAGCCTCCATCCCGAAGTGTACAATCCAACAGTTTAATCTTTGACATATAATGACCATACCTTTCCAATCCCACAAAGGCCAAATTCGCTGACCTTTATTTCTAATCAATATGATTGTTTAAACCGTCGGATTCGGGTCCTTCATTGCATACAGAGCCTTGGCAATTTCATAATCATATAAATCGTCAATATCAGCCGCCTCCCGTTTATTTACCAGCAGGCGATACGCTTTCGGACCATAATTATAATGCCACTCCCTGACCTTATCCTTCGGCGCCAGGTCAATTCCGTTGGTAAAATGATATAACATGGGAAGCTGTTCAGAATTTTTATGCTCCAGTCCCATGGTAAAATTCAAAGGCCCTTTTTCATCCATAAGATAAGTTTGATAAGGCGCGCAGGTAATCAGAGAATCGTACCCTTCCTCCAGCTTTTCAAAATAAGTCTTAATGGCCTTGTTATAGAGATAAGGCTCTACCAACGGAGACGTCGCGCAGGCATAAAGGAGATGCTCACCCTCTATAATATCGCACAGATACTCAAGGAACATACCAAAAGGTACGGATTCATTGGCATACTGTTCCGGCCTCTTAATTGCCTTCACCCCGCATTTTTCTGCAATAGCCAACATTTCATCAGAATCTGAAGACACAATAATTTCATGCAGTCCTTCCACCTGCTGCAATTGTTCAATTTTGTGTTGTAGCAGATTGGAATTTCCAAATGGCAGAATATTTTTATTGGGTAATCTGGTGCTGTTTCCTTTAACCGGTATCACTGCTGTAATTGTCTTATTCATTTAATTTTCCTCCTCTGCATTTTCTAACGCATTTCTGATTTTATCAATAATTTCTTTTATTTCCTTCTCACTGGTAAGCTCATGGGCATCATTTTTTTCATCGTCATAAGGCTTCTGCCTTATTTTTCTCTGGTGCTGCAAAAATTTCCACTGCAGCTTTTCGTTAGCTAAAAGCCGCAGATATATGTTGTACAGGCAATCGATTCTGGAAACCGCCTTAATAATCTTTGTCCCTGTACCGTATTCCTGATATGAATGGAGCTGCGCCTTCGAAAGTTTATAATAATCGTTCGAAAAAACCTCCTCAGCCATATCTGCAAACCGTATATAATTCGGTTTCTCCCAATCAATCAGGTAAATTTCTTCAATACTTTCCTCCGGCGTCGGAAAATCCTCTTTTTCTGCATATACGGAATGTTTAAATTCCTCAAATGTTGTCATTTTATCAGAATCCGATATCAGCTTTAACTCAAACCCCGGTGTAGTCGGAAGCGGAAACAGTAACTGACACATTTTTTTCGCAAAAAAAGCTTCCACCACCACGGAACTGTTTCCCGTATAAACTTTATCACATGCTGTTATCCACTGTTTTACAGATTCCCCATCGATAATTCTGAAATTATCATAGGTTTTCTCCAACATCCCAGCCATCCGGCTCGGGTGCCCGGGATGTGGTCTGAAAATCATATAAATATCTTTATCTTCTTTACAGATTTTTTCCATCCAGTCAAGTACGATGTGCTGTGAATCACACATGAATTTATAATATTCACGCCAGTTTTCCCCAAAGCGCATGCACATATCGTTAATATATGTCTGACTTAATGCATCTCCATAATAAGGCGATGCAAACAGTACTACTTTTTTATTCTGCGGAATTTGATATTTTTCAAACAGCTCTTTCTTAGATGTATAGTAACGGCTTAGCGGATACCGCAGAAAATCCATTCCCACATGTCCGGTCAGCTTCACCTTCTCAGGGTCCATATGGGCCGCTTCAAGTAAACGCTTCTGATTCTGTTTTCCCCAGGATACACGCACCACGTCTTTCCCGATTTCCGTATAGTTTTTAAATGCACCTTCTCTGTTTTCATCCTTCGGGTATACAATATTCTCCCACTGCATATCAATAATTTTGTCAAACTTAATGAAGTCTTTTACGTGCCACCGCAACGTCCGGTTACAGTAACAGGACATCATACACAACACCTTTGTGTGGTAGAGGGGCTTTGGGGAAAGCGCGTTTTTTGCGTCGTTTATAAAAATAATCTTTGTTTTATATCCTCTTTTATCTAATTCATATTTTATCAGGCATAAATTTTCAAGTTCCCGAACCTTATGCTCATAAATGAAAAGGAAATCAAGTTCTGTCATATTCTTTATTTCTCCATTTTGGGCCTAACCCTCCCGAAATTCCTTTGTAATTCTGAAATAAGGCTTCGGTTCCCCTCCAAATTCCCTGAAAGCATGATTGACATTTTTTATTACGCTGCCCTCGAAATCGAATTTAAGTCCTCTCTTATGCGCTTCCATAATAGAATAATCAATCAATAAATTATTTCCCTGAAACTGTTTTAAATCCGGATTCGTTCCATTTAAAAGATAATAGACCGACATCTTATCCCATACCAGCATGGCCACGCTATGAGTATTCCCCTCACCATCTCTGGCGCATAACAGCTTACCCGAATCTCTTTCCATACAGGCGTTATATATCTTTTTAAAGTACTCGAAAGAATATGGTATTTCTATTCCCTGTCTTTCAAAACTCATTTTATTTATACTGTAAAACTCTTCTATATCCGTTTCTTCTTCTATGTGCAGATATTTTTCTGCCTTTCGCAGGACGTTTTTCAATTTAGAGGAGTATTCCTGTCTTACTCTTTCCATGTCTGAAGTATCTTCAATTACATAAGTATATTTTATAATTTCCTTATACTGTCGCCAGAAAAAGGGGAGATAATTTTTAAAATTATAGTGATACTGCTGCTCATACCTTATCAAGCCAAGACTTTCAATAAAATTACATATCTCATTTACAATTTTTTCTTCATAACTTTGCCTTGAAATAATTCCCTGCCCATCAGGATACTTTATCCAGATACCATTATTTTGGGTTAACATAATACGACCAATATATTTTCCTTCACTATCTTCCTGAAGAAAATACGTAAACGCCGCCTTAATATCCATATTGCTTCCCACAATATATACATCCCAATTGTTTTCACCACATACGGCATCAAGCCACCAGCCCTGAGAAAACAGTGGTATTGTACTTTCTTTTTTACATAACTCCTTATATCTTTCCCTGTTCCTCATATCCTTCACCGCTTTAGCTTACAGTTTACATATATTTCACTTCCGAACTCGGGCATATACTCCGTCAAATAATATAGACCATCTAAAACCGCTTCATTCAAAATACCTTGCTGCATCATATTATACATCTGCTCATGGGAAAAAGGTTTAACAAAAAAAGAACCGCTCTCTAAAATTTCGAATCCACTCTTTTCCATAATCTTTTTCAAGCTCTCACTATCAAAAACATTATTCTGTTGAAACTCTTCATTATTTTGAGATTTTGCATACAAATCAGCTAACATTCCCATTCGCATTCCTAAAAGGCGATGCATTGAATTCGCATTTGGAACAACAATATGGACAATTGTTTGAGGGTTACATAGCTTCGCAATCAATGAAAGAAATACTTCTGGTTCTTCCACTTCATGCAATAAAGATGAACAAATAATCATATCAAACTCCGGTGAAAGCTGGTTTACCTTTTCTTCAAAAAACCCCTTTATACAGGTAACTTTCTCTCTACCTTTCGCCAGTGTTACCGCATTTTCATAAAAATCGTCTGACGGCTCAACCACCGTAAAATGAATATCGGATGCATAAAGAAACAGGGGCTCTTTTCCACATCCGATTTCAAGAACCTTTTCCGGTTTATAACGCTCTATGGTCTCAAGCAATCGTTTTCTTCTGTATATTACTTTATACTTTTCAAATCCCGGAACCATATATTTTTTCGAATAATCTCCAATATCTCTCATCTTAATTTTTCTCCAACTGTCGTGACTATTACATCACATATACTATTCAGTGTTTCTTCTTCTAAATATGCATGCATAGGAAGTGATAAACACGTACTACACAATTTTTCTGTTATAGGATATATCATACCTTCATATTTTTTATTTTTAAACGCTTCCTGACAATGCATTGGCTTTTTATAATAAATAGCAGATGGAATCCCCACTGCCCTTAAGCCTTGCATCACTTGTGTCCTTTGCTCTATACTTTGTAAACAAATGGTATACTGTGCCCAACTGGATACCATATTATCCAAAACTACAGGGATTTTAACAATCTCTTTTAATCTGTTGGAATATTCTGCCGCCACCAAATTACACTGTCCGATTTCTTCATCAAAAAACTTCAATTTTTCCAAAAGTATTGCTGCCTGCAACGTATCTAACCGTGAATTCACTCCTATCCGTATATTATCATATTTATCTGTACCTTTCCCGTGAACCCTAAGCGAACGAAGAATATCTGCATATTCATCATTATCAGTAAACACAGCGCCCCCATCCCCATAACATCCAAGAGGTTTTGCCGGAAAAAATGATGTAATTGCAATATTTCCAAAGCTACATGCCTTCTGCTTCCTGATGCTGCCACCAAATCCCTGCGCACCATCCTCCAGTAATAATAAATGATACTTATCAACAATTTTATTTATTGCATCATAATCTGCCGGCTGTCCAAACAAATCTACTGTTATAACTACCTTCGGAACCAAACCACCATTTCCCGCCACTTCATTAATTGCATTTTCGAGGCTTGCTGGACTAATATTATAAGTAACTTCATCCACATCAACAAAAACCGGCGTTGCCCCCACCAAAGAAACAGCTTCTCCACTGGAAAAAAAGGTGAAATCAGGAACAAAGACTGCATCCCCCGGTCCGATATTCCACGCCATCAGCGCCAACTGTAATGCATCCGTACCATTACCGCAGGTAATACAATATTTTGTCCCAACATATTCTGACAGCTTTTCCTCCAAATCATTAACCTGGAAGCCACTGATAAAATTTGTATTATCAATTACCTGTTGCATTGCTCTATCGATTTGCTCTTTATGCTCTCTATATTGTTGTTTCAAATCCCTAAATTCCATTTATATCACCTCTCTCTAATCCGTTTATTTTGATTATGCTTTAAGATAGTCTATAATTGGCTTCATTAATATGGAATTGCTTGCACATTCCCTTGCTTTTGCTCGAAGAATCTCCGCAACTTTATCTTTACTCCCCACGTTTTTATAAAAAGAGTGGTAAAACTCAACCACCTGTAAAATATTGACGGCTCTGTCGTCATTTGAGAACACCTTTACATAAGGATAATTCTCTCCAAGCACATCTATAGGCAGGCCTGAAATCATAGGAATTCCTTTTGCCATACATTCTCTGGTCTTTAACGCCCCTATCGGTTCATTATAGTAACCCACTTTATATAACCCAAACGCCGCCAACGCAATATCCGCCTGGTCATACAACTCGTCCAACTCTTTTCCTGTCGTAACCGGATAAAAAGTCACATATTCCTCCAGATGATATTTTTGAACCAGTTCTTTATATCTTTTCTTTTCAGGCCCTTCTCCAACCAAATATAAATATACCTTACATTTCCCGCCCCCGCCGGCATAATATTCATGCATGCCTTCTATCACCCGCTCGTAGCCATGCTGCCTTTGCATATAAGCAACCCCAAGAAGCGTCAATACATTTTCACGATATTCCCCTGAAACTTTTGTCTGGCTGTCCACATTAATTCCATTTGTTGTACAAATGGTAGGGACTCCAAATATCTCGCTGTCCCTGGAATAAGTGACAAACCGGCTGATATATTTTTTCAGCTTTCCCCGATAAAGGATTTCCTTAATATAAAATGGCCATGCATTCCACTTCCCGAAGTCATCTTTATCATACGGATAAGTAAATATTTCAATTAAAATCTTACATCTGGGATACCGTTTTCTGACTTCGCGGAAAAAACCCACATACGCCCTGTCCGCCACAGTCCGCCGCACATAAATAAAATCCGGCTTCTTCAGCCTGGCAAGCGCTTTCTCATAATTTCTGGTAATAGATGCAGTAGGAAACAGGCCGATTATTCTCTGAAACAGAGTTCTCTCAACTGTCTCAATTTCCAGTTCGTGCATTTCAAAATACCGTTCAAATTCTTCCATCTGCATGTCAATTTTCTTGCTGACGCCTATAGAAGTTCTTCCCTGAAAATGAATATAGTATCCTCTTTTCATAGCATCTCCAATTACCAATATGTTCTAAATTCCCCCAAAGTATAACACAATCCCACTTCTATTGCAAATCCGTTGTGTTAAGGACTTCCACCTGGAATGTTCCTGAGGCCAAAATTCTCTCCGCATTTTCAAACAGCACAACATCCGGATTGTAATGCTCCACCAAATTCTTTAGCTTTAGATAATTGGAATTATGTACAGAAACCACTTCCTTATATCGTCCCTTATAAAATTTGGAGGAATTAACCATATAACTGTCATGGAGAATTAAAATGGATGGCGCTTCAGGCAAACCGGTATTAATGTAATGTTCAAAATCTCCTGTTACCAACTCTCTCCCAAAACTGTCCTCTTCACTGATATCTATAATTCCCTGCTCTCCTTTAAGCCCATAAGATGGCACTTCTTCGTATACATAAAAACAGGACTGAACCATCTTCTCTTTGCATTCAAAATAAAGCTCCAACTGATTTTCGTCAAGAGGGATAAGGCCGGTTTCCGCCCTGCTAAAATATTTGTCTATCAATTGATTACCGAGCAGATTGCCGAAATCGTTCCAATGCAACGCATCATATCTCACATAATAAATATCATGTTCTTCTTTTGCCCTCAAAAATTCCTCTTTCGGATAAATATAAGGTACGTTCTGCTCCTTCAACCGTTCCAATAATATATCCGTCCGGGACAGATTCCCTTTTACATTAATATTCCGCGGCATACATTCGGGATAAACAGATTTTTTATCAGGAGCAAGAAAATACAAAAAAGGAATTTCCTTCTCTTCCAGATACATATTTACCCTTCCAAGCCATCCTGCAAACGCATTTACAAACTCTTCATCTTTCTCAAGATTTAAATGTTGGTAATCTTCAACATACTCCGGCATATTCCCCATAATATGTCCATTTTCCCCAAAGGTATATAGATTATGCTCAAGCTTATGAAATAACATGCTGTTTGCCGCTTCATAGGCATATACTGCCTGCTCTCTGAAGCCGATTCTTTTATTTACATATTCCTCCAGAGTATCCTGACTATGCATCCACTCCGATGTTTCAGGCAGTTGCGGCAGACAGGTATTGTCAATAATCGATACTTCATTTTTCCTATGGTCCATCATTATTAACGGCAATGTCATAATTATAAGCACAGCCGCTATATATAAACCATGAATCTTTATATTTTGCAACATTTCTACCTCTAAAATCTGAAATAAATAAACGGGCTGTAAGAGTTATTTACCATTGTCAGAAAGCAGACTATCAGCAATACCACGCTGAATCCCTTTACACAGGCTTCTCTGACCGCACTGCCCTGTCGCAGTTTTTCTATTTGTCCTTTCACCGGCAGCAAAGACAGTATCACGGCAACAATTAATATAAATAAAGTTTTATTGTCCAGATAATACCTCCAGGTAAAGGGCGAAAATTCCATTCTTCCAATCCCCGCCATTCTCTTTATGTAGCCGACAGCCTCCAAAAAAGAATCCGCCCGAAACAGCACCCATCCTGCAATTACCACAGACATGGTATAGAACCATCGAAACGGCAGCGGAATCCTAATTCCGGCAAGCCTGCTGTTTTTTAGCAAGCGCTCCATTACAATAAAAAGTCCATACCATATCCCCCACAGGAAAAAGGTCCATTCCGCACCATGCCAGATTCCTGTAAGTAAAAAAACAATAAAAAGGTTAATGTATACATTACCGCTTTTGTTTCCCCCCAGCGGAATATACACATAATCCCGAAACCAGGAGGACAGCGATATATGCCATCTCCTCCAAAATTCCGTTATTGATTTTGATATATACGGATAATTAAAATTTTCCAGAAAATCAAATCCAAACACTTCCGCCAGCCCAATCGCCATATCAGAATAACCGGAAAAATCAAAATATATCTGTAATGTATAGCAGACTGCCCCAATCCAGGCGATTCCGGTTGTCATATTAACCGCTTCAAGAGCAAAGATTTTATCGGCTGCACTCCCCATGGTATCGGCCACAATTACCTTTCGGGCAAGCCCATAAATAAATCTTTCCAACCCTCTGGAGCATTTTTCTACTGAATGAACCCTTATTTTAATCTGATTGCTGACATCCCTGTAACGGACAATAGGACCGGCAATCAGTTGTGGAAACAAAGATATGTACAACAACAGATTGAAAGGATTCTTCTGTACCTGACAACCGTTTAAAGATTCATTTCCAAAATATTTTCTTTCGGTATATCTATATACATCTATCAGATAGGATAAACTTTGAAAGGTATAAAAGGAAATTCCTATGGGCAGTATAATTTCCCCCGCTTCTATACTGCTTCCCAATAAGCCGTTTATATTTACAACAATGAAATTCATATATTTATAATAGCCTAATATAAAAATACTGAATAATACCCCCACCGCCAG
>CAJTMZ010000001.1:13884-63509 GCA_910577445.1 uncultured Lachnospiraceae bacterium
TCCTGAACTTTATGTATCGGTTTATCAATATTCCCAAAAGATAATGGACGCCAGCTACGGATAAAAGCAGAATAACATATCCCATACCGCCAAAAGCATAAAAAGTCAGGCTTGCCAGCAATAAAACATAATTTTTCATTTTATCTGGCGAAATATAATATATAAATAATGTAATTGGCAGAAAAACACAAACAAAAATTAATGAACTAAATACCATATCATTCTTCCAGCTTTCCCGTTTTTCCCTTTAAGTAATCCCTGAATCCTTTTACCAGTGCCGCTGTCAATTCTCTTTTTCCCTGAAGCACCCACAACGCTCCGCAGACTGTACGGTTAACCAGAAAATAGCACACAAACAAATAAAATCGTCCTTTCATATGCGCTCTATTGCACATCAGCCAGTTTCTTGTAATGTAATAGGCATTGGCCGGATTATCATTCCCCCCTGTGCTTCCATTTACCTTGTGATAAACTGCCGCATCATGGCAATAGTATATCTTAACCTGTTTTTCCAAAGCACGCATACTGTATTCCGTATCCTCATAATATAAAAAGAATCTCTCGTCCAGCATACCTGCCTTTTGTATAATACTGTCCGTCAAAAGCACACAGCATCCGTTTGCAAGGCTGCAATACCCGCTTTTATCAAATTCTCCGGTGTCCTTTCGATTATTTCCTCTCTGTACAGCCTTTTTGATAACGGGGGTCAGATAACCCCCCGCGCACCAGATGGTATCCTTTTTATCTGCGAAAAATATTTTAGGCACAATGATGCTGCCTGTTTCTTTCTGACATGCTACCATCTTCTGTATGGCAAGCGCATCAATTTCCGTATCATTATTAAGTAATAGTATATAATGATACCCCTGTTCAAGCGCCTGACGTATTCCGGCATTGTTTCCGCCGGAAAATCCCGTATTTTCTTTCATGGAAATAATCGAAACCCGGGGATTATCCCCCCACTTTTCCGTAAGAAGCATAAGGGAATCATCCGTAGACGCATTATCCACAACTATGGCCCGGGTATCTACTCCCTTGCTTTCCAATACAGAGGCAATGCAGGCGTCATTATATTTCTTTCCATTATAATTTATTAAAATAACAGCTACTTTTTCCATTACCGCCTCCGCTTAAAAAGCTGCATCCTCATACAAATCCACCATCTGAGCCATGACAACATGATTGTCGTATTTTTTTGCACATTCTGACACAGTGCTTCTGTCCGGCGCTTTTTCTTCCAGTAATTTAATTGCCTGCAAATAATCCTCTGTTTCATGGCTTTTCAGGACAATTCCATTCTGTTCATTGACGAGTTCTTTCACCGCACTGGTGTCAAGGACAATCACAAAAGTTCCGCAGGCAAAAGCTTCCACCGTAACCAGAGAAAAGGACTCCTCAAGGGAGGGGTTGATAAAAATATCCGCTCTGGAATATAAGGCGGCCAGCTCCCCTTGACTTTCCGTACGCATAATTCCTGTGATATTATTCGGAAGCTTTTTTATCTGTTTTCCGGAAAGCCCTACAAGGACAATTTGGTACTCATCCGGAAGCTTTTCTGACAATTTTACAAAATCCTTAAGTCCCTTTCTTTCATCCCATATAACGGCGACTCCGAGAAGTATTTTTTTATTGTCAGGAATCTTGTACTTTTCCAGCACACTTCTGTCTTTCCTGTAGGCAAATACTGACAAATCTATTCCGTTAGAAACAACATTTACCTTTTTGCCTCTGAAAAAAGATTCCTGTACCAGTCCTTTCATCCACTCTGAAGGCACAATAATATTTAAATTGGCCAGGGCGGAAAACATATTTTTCTTATCTTCGTAGTTTTTTCGTGACATATCTGCCATAAGACTGACCGGATACTTCTTTTTATTAGGACAATGGCTGCATCCGGTTTTCCACTTATGGCAATCCGCCATGGTAAAATAGGGACAATGACCTGTAAAAGGCCAGCAGTCATGGAATGTCCAGAACACCTCGCCCTTAAATTCCTCTGTCAGGTAGCGAAACAGCACAGGCAGATTTAAGTAATAACCGTGAAGATTATGGAGGTGAATAATATCCGGATTCTCTTTCCGAAGCTCCCGAATCAGCTTCCTTGTGGGCAAAAATGAACCATATCCCTGCCTGTCAAGGAATGTGGTAAGCGCAACATGAAGCCAGAAAGAAAGAGGATTCCCAAATTTTACACAGGCCATATCCGCAAAAGGCTTGCGCCTCCCAACATAAGAAACTGCTTCATAACCTCTGCTTACAGCTTCTCTCTGGATTGCTCCCATAATACGACCGGTACTGGTATTACACACTGTATTTATCTGTACGAGCTTTTTCTTTCCATTCATATGCCTTCTCCATTTCCGCCATCCCTCTCTTACAGGCCGAAACTGCACACGGAATTACCCGCGGTAGTCAAAAGACGTCCTCCGGCATACCGCAATTCTCTCCGTATCCAGTCTGATTTCCTCAAGACCCTTCAATGAATCCACACTGCCCGCCGCCGTCAGGTATGCGGTCTTCCTCTCTTCATTTACAGACATTTTCTCCAATTCCTGTACATCAACCACCTGGTACTGCTGCCTGACATAGCCATAAAAATTCTGTAAATAATAATCTTCCTTCTCTTCGGAATCAATATAGTAAATAAACTCATAGCCTTCCCGATTTAAATATTCCGCTATTTTGATACTGTCTTCCTGAATCACTTTCCCTTCCGCTATTACATTTGTGTAGAAAGGAAGCTGAAAACAACTCCACACCCACATAAGGACGATACCAGCCCACGCTGTTCTCACCAAAGCCGGCACAGGACTTTGCACTTTCTTTGTGCCAAACCATAAAATACCGCCTGTTAAAATACCGCAAAACACCATAATAATCACATCTGCATAGGGGAAAACATATTTCGTTATATTTTCAATCAACAAAAACAAATGCCCGTCGATAATTGACTGTCTGGTATTCCCGTTCATATACCAGAAGTATATGATTGCAATCAGCAAAGTAACGGCTGCCGTCATCCAGGCAGCTTTTCCTCTCAGGAACTGCCATTCCTTCTTTAGCTTCATAAATAAAATTAAATATGGCGGAACCAGTACCTGAAAATACCGAAATAAAAATTTATGAGGCAGGGTATCCACTCCCTCTTCTGTCAGCACCACCATGAACACAATTTCAATTACCAGAAAGGCGCAGGAAAAAAGACAGAAATCTCCAAGCCAGCGAACCGCCCCCTGAAGCTTTTTTCTGTTAAAAAGGACAGAAGCAGCCGGTATAATTCCCATATTGATAATAAAAAAGGAAAGGTATAGGATGCATGCGGCAATCCCCATTACCACAGTTTGTATGCTGACAGGAAAAAGATGAGAAAACTGTCTTGCATAGTGATTACTGCCTCCCGCAGTTCCATTTGCTATCCAAATAAATCCATATACAGACGCCGCAGTTGCCAGATACACCCCGTCATATAATCCTGACCTATGCAAAAATTTCTTAACCTGTCTGTTCTTCACCGCTATATAAATATCATGCAAGTTCACAACTACCGGAATAAAAAAAAGATAAGTTTTTGTAAAAAAACATAACGCTGAAAACACCGCACTTAAAATCACCTGACTGAACGAGTACTTCTCGTGAGTGGAATATAAAAAATAAACCGCCCAGAGAAAAAGAGGATAGCTTAACACTTCCTGCATCAGATAAGATGTGTCAAACATATAGGGCAGAATCATGGTAAACAGGCTGATTATAAAAGCCTCTCTGTCATCTTTCAGTACTTTTTTTGCCAGCAGCCAGATAGGAAAAACTGCAGAACACATGGATATTACGCCAATCAGTCTCATCAGAAACAAAATCCTGTCAGGCTCATAAAAATAATAGGCAAGGGAAATAAGCATCGAATACAGGACGCAGCTATAGTTTAAAATATCGTCGCCAGTTCCGAACCTTCCCTGATAATGAAAAGTTCTTGCCAGCGCGGTATACAATTCCTCATCAACATCAATATGAACCGTAGAGGTGAAAACCGCTGCTATTATACCATAAACAATAACAGAAAGGATAAACACCCCCCATATCTTTCTGTAACCTGCTTTCATAAATTTTCCTCATTTCTGTACCATCCTGATGACACGGGCTGCCGCAAACCGGCTCAGGCATTAATCTCATCTCTTCCGCATTGCCTTGCCGTCACCGATTTCATATACAAAATCACAGTCTTTAATGGTAGATAAGCGATGCGCAATAATAATCAGCGTCATCTTGCCATGGAGGGATTCAATCGCTTCCATAACCGCTTTTTCCGTTTCATTGTCAAGAGCTGACGTGGCTTCATCCAGCACCAGAATCTCAGGATTGTGGTATAGGGCCCTTGCAATACCGATTCTCTGCCTCTGCCCTCCCGAAAGCTTGATTCCCATCTCTCCAATCTGTGTGGAAAGCCCCTCAGGAAGCCCCTTTACCATTTCCACAAGCTGTGCCTGCTCCACTGCGTAGTTTAATTTTTCTTCATCAATTTCGTCTTCATCTACGCCGAAAGCAATATTATTCCTGATACTGTCATCCATCAGATAAATGCTCTGCGGAATATACCCAATTACTTTGTGCCATCCGTCCAGATTATCGAAAATGCTGACATTATCCACATAAGCGCCGCCCTCTGTAGGCTCTAAAAGCCCCATGACAATATCCGCAAGAGTGGTCTTACCTGCACCGGACTGCCCTATAAAGGCAACCGAACTTTTCTTTGAAATAGCTAAATTCAGATTCTGCAGCACATATTTATCTGTTCCCGGATATTTAAAGGACAAATCCCTGATTTCAATTTTATCATGGAAATCCATACTGATATCCTGTTTTTCCAATTCTTTCTTACGGGCGTTAAGTTCGTTGACTTCCTTTAAATCCTCATAAATAGAAGTGATTGCTGATTTCTGATACATTATTGTACCAAGGTATTCCGTGATACGGTTAAAAGACGGAAGCAAGCGAAAAGCGGCAATGGCAAACACTGAGATAATCGGTACAAAGTAGGTGATATTCGCTCCCCGCCACCAGAATTTGATGGCAATGGCGCCAAGCAGCCCACAAATACACAGGGTTTCAATAATCGGCTTCGGCACCATAAGCAGCGTATGATAGGTATATTCGCTTTTCGCATGTCCCTTATACGCCTCGTCATATTTCTGGTAAAAAAACTGCTCCTTATTCAATATTTTCGCTTCCTTGATACCGCCAAACGCCTGCTGAACCCACTTATTCAGCGACATCTGATAGTATCTGTTCCTTGCGCCCATTTTAAGCAAAAATCTTTTATATACTTTTAATGTCAGTCCCAGCATAACTGCAAGCAGCGCTACAACAGATATCGTTATTGTTCTGTCCTTAATCAGCAGAAAAACTCCAAGGACAACACACACCATAAGCTCTGTCAAAAGTTTAATCCCCGCCTGAAGGGCTCCGAAAAAATTACCGCTGTCTTCATTGATGTTCCGAAGAAGCTCCGCTGTGCTTTTCGATACATGAAAAATGTACGGCTGCGACATATAGCATTTAACCATTTTATCCGCCAATAATCTCTGATTCTCGAAGATAAAACGATACTGTTTGTTATACATATAAATCAGGAAAATATTTTTCACGAAATATACCACTATCATGGAACTGAGTAACAACATAACCAGCGGTCTTTCCGATGTTAAATGCAGAAAATTATAAATCCAGATGTAAACCGGCTCCTCAAGCATGGCCTCCGGGTCCATAATACCGTTAATGATAGGAAGAATAACCGAAACACCCAAGAGCTCCAGGCCGGAACCTATACATATTATCACAAACAGCCAGAACACCTCTGTCTTTTGCTTTCTGTCAAAAATATAACTCAGTTTTTTTATCGTATCCATTTATAAGTTTACCTTTCCCGTGCTTCAAAGTCCTCTTCTATTTTTCTTATCAGGTATATTGGCGAAAATTCTCCCTGATACCCGTAATTGGGCTCTTCCTCTTTTTGTACAAAACTCCAGTCAATATCTTCAATTTTATCAAATATCCGAATATATTCCGGTCTGTAAAAATCAAAGTCCGCCGTTCTCTTATTATTAGTCAGCAGCTTTTTGTTGTATACCACCGCCTCTGAGTATCGCTGCGTAGGATTATCAAAGTCCTTATGCATTATCTCCAGAATACAGTTTGCTCTGGCAAGAAGCCTGATATTTTCGGAATATGGTACTGCCTCCTGATGATAAACAATGCCTTCTTTTTCCTGCCTCTCTCCCAACACATGAAAATCCGCTTTCACGCCGCTTTTCTGACAGGCTTTATACATTTTTGACAGATATTCTGTTCTGTCACTTCCGCTCCCTAAGTAATACAAGTCAGTGGCTTTTGCGATTCCCTCCCCATAACCCTCAGAAGAATCCTCAGAGTACACTAGCGGATAATAATGAAACCCGTATTTTTCACAGTCGGCCTTATTAATAGAATAAATACTGTCCATCTCTCGCATAATACGTCTGTGCTCTTCTGAATCAAAGCCTGTCATCGGGTCCACCATATAAAGAATCAGCCTGACTTCCGGATGTTTTATTTTCAAACGATGAAGCACTGTTTCATCCCATTCCCTGCAAAATCCCGAATTTAAAAACAGAATAATATTTTCAGCTTCTCTGTTATATACTTTTCTATACAAAGTAAAAAAGGGGTAAAAAAATCTTTTCAGAAATCTTGCCTTTTGAAAATGTCCTGTAAGGTCATCCATACGATAATATAAAAATCTGACCGCCTTATTCCCAATCACCTGCCCGGCCAACTCTACATTTTCCATTTTTTCTAAGTCCAGCAGCATTCGCCTGGCGCCTTCTCCGACATATCCTGTCACATAAAAATATCTCTTCATTTTAAAGTTCCCCGCCCATCATCTGGCATAATAATCCAACGCAAGATGCATAAATTGTATAAAAATTGCCATGATATCTACTCCTGCCATTATTATCAGATACCCGTTTTTTCCGTCAAAGCTCTTTTCCTCATTGCTTTCTCCCCCATATCTCCCGAAACAAAAAGGAAGCAGCATCAAAACCGGAAGAAAATATCTGCCCTGAACACCGTGTATCGTCAACTCGTCCACTGTATTTTGAGATAAATACATGGACAGGAAAATCAAAAGGCAACTGCAAAGCGCCAGAAAGACCAGCCACACTCTTTTCCACGGCTTATTTTCCGCTTTTCTCTCCCGGTTAATGCCAAAGCCCAGAAGCAGGCCAAGCAGCATATTCATCCACAGGGGCAAATACACCAAATCAAATTCAAACTTTCCTTCGAACCTGTCCCTTCCTACAAATTCGCCAAGCATACTCTTAATATAATAGTCAAAATTAAATTCAATATCATTTAAAAGCACAAACAGAACGCTTCTGGGATTTTCCAGGATATACGCAAGGGAAACCGCATTTCCGTCTTCATTATAATTGATTCCCCGAAGCAGCACAACTATATCCCTCCAACGGGATACCAACAATGCTCCCACGGCACATGCGCCCAACGCTCCCGCGGCAATAATCATCTTTTTATTAACAGAAAGCTGCTCTCTTGGTATTAAAAGCAACAGCCCCAATAGCGGCGCGTATACAAGTTTAATTGGAATCATCAAAAAAACAATTCCAACAAAAATCAATATATTCCTTATTGTAACTTTTTTTCCTTCATCTATCATATAAAAGAAATAGGCGACTGAAAGAAAGCACAATGCCAGATTCAAAGCATCATAGGAATAGGACGCTAAAATATATATCACCTCAGGCAAAAGTCCCAGCACACAGAAGTATTTTTTCGCCCCCGGAAGCAGGAACAGGGCAAATGCCATAATCGCCGCAGTTCCACACAGATTAAACAATCTTCCCATAAGCAGCAGCCAGTGCCCGTTCATCTTACAGAGCCTTGCCAGGGTCACTCCCATAGAAGGAAGAACATATGCATAGAGAGGCGTCGTCGTCGGTACTCCTGTTCTTTTCGTGATGACAGTCATTTCCTCTGCATCCGCCGGTTCTCCAAAAGTGGCATACCATCTCCCGATACTTGCCGCATTATGCAGATAAGTAATACTATCCGCATCTGTTTCCCTCATAATTCTATTTCCATACTCATCCCTGTTGTCCGTTGAAAGGATTTTATCCGCCATGTCATACGCCATGATAAAATGACTTTCCTCATCAGGAACTGCCAGAGGCGGCATAATAACGGAAAACAAAATCCCCATTAATACCAGAATAACAAAATAATTCACAGCAAGCTGACGCCTGCTGTCCTTTATCATAGTAACCGCCAATATTCCAGCCATAAACAGAAGCGCAACTGCCGAACAAATCAAATAGCTTTTGCCATAACTTCCATCGTAAGCCATAATTTTATGCCTTACGCGTATGGTCTCATCTTCCGAGAGCGTATTATGTATCCGATAACTCCCGTTTATCACTTCAATACCTTCGCCTCTTTCAAATTCCTCCAGTATAAGACATTCATTTGGCTCAATATAGGTATTATAGTAAGTTTTCTCCCACACGGTATTTCCGTCCGAATCGTCAATACGGACGGAAAATTCCGGTACTTCCCCTATGCTTCTGTCTCTCTTCAGGGAGTCGGCATATATTCTTATTCCCCGGATAGGACTGTCCTTTATCTCAAACCACCCGTCCTTTGTCACCTGCTCCATAGGAGTAATCGCACTTGAAACACAAACCTTCCACATAAGAAAGACAAAGGCTGCGATTGCCATAAAAAAAATGATGCGTTTTATGATACGGTTCCTGTTTTCTGTTTTACTCATTATTAACCTCATATCTTGGTTCCCTGCTTATAAAGGGATTTCATCCGGTTTTTTTCCAGAAAAAAAGGGAAAATCAAGTACACCGATAAGAAAATCACAAACATAAGGCGCAAGGCGTCACGTGTTTTTTCAAAAGTAATTGTTTTTCCTTCAAATTTATAAAAGCCCGTCGCCTTGTCTGAATATCCGTAAAAAACAACGCCGTCTTTTCCAGGTTTTTCTATTTCATCTATTGCCAGAACATTTCCTTCCTCCAAATCACAATACCGTTCTTCGACGTAAATGACCTCAGGCATATCCTTTAGCAAATAAAATCCCCCGCCGGTCAGCAAAGCCGCAGCAGCAGCCAAAACTAATGTTTTCCATCCGGCCTTTGCCCGAACTTTCTTATACCCTATTCCTATTTTTTTATCAAAACCGGATAAAAGACGCAGCTTTTTCCCTTCTCCGCATAAATCAAAGAGGCACTTTGCAACAATCAGCAAAGATAAATTCTTGAACGAAAGATTAAATAAGAAAGGTTCAATTACCCCCGCAATGGAAAATGACAACAACATACTTAGCGCTTTGATGTCATTTTTTTTAAGACTCACGTAGATTGCATACAAATAGCCCGCGCATACCAGAAGGAATAATATCAGACCTCCGTAAATGAGCAACGTCACGTAGGAACTGTCAAGCGCATATGTATGGCTGGCAAATATCCTGCTGCCAAACAGTGTGACAGGATTCTCCTGCAAATATAATCTGGAAGCATAAAACCGTCGGTTTAACGCTTTATTCAGAAATAAGAATAAGGGCGTATCCGGCACCACAAGAAGCGGGGCGAACAGCGCAAACAGCACACAGGCCGGAAAGACACATTGAATCAGAATCCTTTCCAGCTTGCTGAAATGCTTTCTGTAAGTAAAATATGCATGAAATGCAATAAAAAACAAAACCAGCAAAAAGCCGGTAAAGCTCAGGGAATACAGAAAAACCATTACATTTCCGGTAAGAGTCCACAAATATATTTTCAGTGTGCTGCTTTCATTGGCAACCGTAAATAATAAAAGAACCACCAGTATTGCATAGGAAATATGCAGCACATTGGGATGAGAATATCCAAAACTCCCCCGCAGCATATCCATACCGAATTTATGGTGAGCCATGACAGTTTCATTTCCAATGTGTAATATAGATTTCAGTACCATACCGCCAAATCCAAGGCTCCAGATAAGCAATCCGATTTTCATAATCCGTTCCATGCTGATATTTTTAAATCCCGCCATCATAACCAGAAAAACAAGCGCGCTTTTCTCTCCGGAGTTCAAATACACAAGCCCTCCCAAGGCAATGAGCACTATAATTCCAATAAGTTCTCTTATATCATACTCCGTCAGCGCCGCCTTTATAAAGGCAAAACCGGCCGCCGCCAGAAGGCAAAGCTTAAAAACCGTCTGACCGTCATAAAGCCCGACTGCCTTGGCAAAAAAGAGGATGCCAAAGAACAGATAGTAGCATATTTCACTGATAGAAATTTCTATTCTGGAATTTTCCATTTTATCATCTCCCGCTTTGTTTGTCCGTGCTGAAATATAATGAAAGCCCGCTGTTTGGTCCTGTCATCTTCAATATATAATTTCTGTCACGATAGGATATCGTCTCATCTGTATATCGCTCGGCAATGATATATTCCGGCATAAAATTGTTGTCCTCATATTTTCCAAGCTCACCGTTAACCAGAATATGTTTTATTTCATAACCGTCTCCCCGCAGCATTGCCCACACAGGATATTCGTAAGTGTCCCCCCGTAGTATCAGTCCCACATTGCCGTCCCCGTAATTTTTTATCTCATCTGTAATAAAAACATATTCGTCCCGTATGCTTGGATGATATGCAAAATATCCATTTGGCTTACTAAAAGGACAGACACTCCTCAGATACTGCAGTTCTCCACAATAATTGTAAAGGCTTCCCGCCACTAAAGCCACGCATATTCCACAGTAAACATACGTTTTTTTTATATGTTTTACGATATCATAAACCTGAATCACAATAAATACTGCCAGAAGCGCAAAATAGGAAATCATATATCTGTTAATAAACTTCTCCCACCGCAAAAAACAGCAAAACACCAGATAAGAACTTATTGCATAAATAGAAAAACCTCTCATTAACTGGCTTTCTTTGTTAACTCTTATTAAAAACCAAATCATAAAGCAGAGTGCTGCAATAAATAAAAAACAGTTTAAAGCCACATCGCAATTAAGCGCCGGAATTTCCGGAAATTCAAATAATCTGCCGTCTTCCGAAATTTCGGGGGCATTCAAATCCACATGAAGAAGCGCAGAGACGCGGTATAAAAACTTTTCAATTTCCGGTCTGATTCCCTGCGACCTTGCCGGTGCAAGGTTAAAAGTAAAGTTTTTAAGAAAATTCACAAATAAATACCGCGGATTCCAACTCCCTGTAAGCTGACGCTGTCCCACCGCTGAGTGAGATACACTGCCAAAGGCCATTTTATTCAATATCATACTGGGAAGCACGGGAAGGAGAATACCCGGAATGGCAATTCCCACATACCTGACCATGAGAACAATATCTGTTTTTCTTTTTATGCATACCGTCAAAAGCCATACAAGAAATAAAAGTATTGCAAAACAGACAGACGGCTTGGCCAGATACCCAAATGCAATGCACAATCCCGCATAAGCAACGCGGCTGCCTGTCCTTTTATCCCATATAAGCTCTGTACTGCTATCTGCCACATCCAGCATCAGGTATATAAACGAAAGCAGCCAAAACGCAGAAAAATTATCCACCTGTGTGGTGGTTGCCTCGGCCAGCGCAATCGGCGTACATATATAAAGCAACGGCGCCAGAAAGGCAGTCCGGGTGCCTATTCCCAGCTTTCTTGAAATCCCATATAACAATACCGCATTTGCCCCAAAAGAAAAACATTGCAGCAGATTCAGAAGCCTGTCATGTTCTCCATATATAATATAAACAAAAAGATTCACATAAGCGCCTAGGACAGGACTTGCCACCTGGCGCTCAATATGCGTGGCATAAGGCAAAACCGACCTGTTCTGCTTCCAGTTCACAATACGCGCAAGATGATAGGTCATGGAGTCCCAGTTATAGGGAACCGACCTCACCGCATAATAGAGAACCAGTGTAAATAAACACAGTATTCCCAACAATTCAAGAAACGCCATTGAAAATACATATCTCTTTAAACTGTTTGATACCGGAAATTTCAGATTATTTCTTCTGCCGCGTATCAACAATATAAATAATGCCAAATCTATCACCAGATAAGAGCCGGCCAGCGTCCGAAAGCAAAGATTCTGAAACACAGACCAGAAATAACTCAAAAAAAGCAGCAGCAGCGTCCAAATTGCGGTCGCTTTCACGCAGGTTTCCATTCTCTTATCTGTCTTATTTATCAGATATAAATATAACAATATCCACAGACAAATCACTTTATCTCACCTGCTGCCTTCCCTGCTTTCGCAGAACCTTCCGCTTCAGCCAAAGATACCGTTCTTTTCCCAGAACTGCCGCCGTCCATTTGATTATCTTAAAATGTATTCTTTTACCAAGCGGCGTCCAACTGGCAAAATAATGATGGATGGATACCGTGTTTCCAGTTGTCTCAAACCCCTGCGTCTCAAAATTGAAACAGCAGAAATAGTCTTTGGGATATATGGCGGCCCCTCCCACAATCTGAAACTCACCGTTTATTTTCAATCCGTTTTTAATCAGAACATTGCTTACGACATCAACAATATTCTCCGGCCGGCCGTCAACCATTCCCCCATAGCTTCTGCTCTCATACGCTGCCATTATCTCTTTTAAAATCTTCTGCCCCGGCACTGAGCCATATACCAGCCCCGGATTTACCCTTCCGATATCTTCGAAGCCTGTAAAAGCCTCATTCGCAAGAATATTTTCCGGTATCGGCCGCAAAAGTTCCACGTCCGTATCCAGAAAAACGCCGCCAAACTTATTCAAAATATCAAATCTGGCGTAATCAACCACAAACGCCCATTTTCCTTCTTCATAAGCCTTCCGCATATAATCGTTCTTATTTACATTATAATTATCCTCATTCCATTCCCTGATTTCCCAATCCGGCATATATTTTTTCCATGAATTTATGCACTTCCTAATCAGCCCTGGCTTGTCATGGCGTCCAAACCAGCAATAATGAATAATCTTCGGTATCATTTTTCAGCCTTCCTGTATTTACTGGTATTTCCCCAAATCAAAAATATAGCAATATTCATATCCCCTGCTCATCAGCAGCGCCCCGTGGGTTCCTCCTACGTTCCCCGCCGCCAGGCAGTCGCAGCCTGCCAAAAGCATCATGGACAGCAAATACTCTTTTCCTTTTTGATATTTATCCTTTTCCTGTCTTAAGTCATTGATATTCTGCATTCCTTTCGTAGTGTACCGTTCCGTATCCGGCGCCGTCAACGCTTCCCCAAATGCTTCCTTTAACCTATCATAAATGTCCGCATCTTCTGTGGCAAGATAAATTTTTTCACAGGAATGCTCTTTCACAATTTCTTCCGCCTTTTTTATCATCTGTTCCGCCGTTGGCTGTATCGGATGTCCTTTGGGTTTTGAAGATACATAATCTGTTCCTCTTGCCAGAATCCCAAGTGTTTTTGCGCCTCCCAGCATTCCTTTTCTGATTTTTTCGTACTCCAGCCGGATATCTTCTTTTACCTTAAAGTACTTTTGAAAAATATTATGCCAATAATCAAACAGTTCACCGCCTTCCGCCACCCGGAAATCAGGATATTCATTCTTTTCCGTAATCAGCCCATCGCTGAGAATGACGTTTTTTGCGCCCCTTATGTCCGCAAGGCGATATCCGCAGGGCTGCTCAAAATAATACTCCCAGGCGTTCTCCCTTCCGACCTTTTCCTCCTCAAGATAAGTATTTCTCCCATTTTGCATATCAATCACAGGAATATAACCCTGTTTAACCGCATATGCCACAAGCCCCATATTCGTCATAACATGAGAAAAGAGGCCTACCTTGCAATAGGCTCTCCTCACCACAAAAAAAGTTTTATCCGGGTGTTTGTTTCCCCAGGATACCCTTCTTTCCCGCCATTTCCACTTTGTATAAATTTCATCCAGAACGGTAATGCTCTGAAGCTTTTGCTTAATACTCATTTCTCTCTTTTCCCCACGTCTACGGACGTGTCGTAGACTGCGCAATCATCATTTGATAAAAGCATTTTCCTTTAGACTGTATTTTCCGCCTTTCAAAAACTTATGTCTTATCACCCACCAGCCGGGTACCCAGATATATTTGTGCATTGCCGGGGAAGCGCTTCCTATCATCCAACAGTTCCGTGTACACTCCTTTGCACACCGCCTGACTTCCTTAGCCTGCTCCGAATTCCACAGTTCGTCCCAGTTCTGTTCGTTTAAATTACCCATAACCGCTTTCTTCTCCATCCCGTTACACGGAATCACATCACCGAAAGGGTCTATGAAAAAAGCATTTCTTGACATATCGCAGGGCAATAACCTCTTATTTCCATAAATATAATTAATCAGCCCGTGATTAAAATAGGCTCTGAACCATTTCTTAGGAGAATTGCTTTTTAAAAGCTCGTTTATCAGCTTCTCAAAATTTTCCGCCACCTTCTTCTTATCGTTGATTTTATTATCCGTCTTTCTGAAATAAAAAGAGTTATGGAGAGTAGCCGTGGCAAATTCCATCTCCATATCATTGGCAATGTTGTAAAGGGGAACCAAATCTTCACAATTCATATCCTGCACCGTCATTCCAAAGCCCACATCAGGATGTTTCATTTCCACCAGCGTCTTTAAGGTCTGGTATCCTCTGTTAAAGCCGTCCGGTATTCCTCTTATCTTATCATTGGTTTCCTGCAAACCTTCAATGCTGATTCGGATTCCTACCTTGGGAAACTCTTTACATAAATTAATAATCCTGTCTGTGAAATAGCCGTTTGTGGAAATTACAATTCTGTCGGACTTTTTATACAGCTCCCTTACTATCTCAGGAATATCGCGGCGCACAAAAGGTTCCCCGCCTGTGATATTAGTAAACGCCATTTCGGGCAGCTTCTTAATCGTTTCAAGAGTGATTTCCTCCCCTGGTTTTGTGGGGTCCTTGAAACAATCACACATATTACACCTTGCATTACAGCGATAGGTCACAATAACAGTTCCATATAACGTTCTTTTACCCATTTTTTCCTCCAGACCCAAAAGCGCAAAAATCTGTGCGCTCTCTTAGGCTTTTATAAAGCTCAGTCAATGTTATTACATATTCATCCGCAAAAGTAAACTTCTTTTTCCTGCAGTTTTCGGAATAAATTTTCTGCTTCTCATTATCATTCCATAAATTTTCTATCTTACTCTTCAAATTATTAACGTCCCCAGGGATAAACAGTTCCCCCGTCACGCCGTCTTCAACCAGCTCCGGAACGCCCCCTATACAGGAAGCAATTACCGGTGTTCCATACATCTGAGATTCCATCACGGAATAGGGACAATTTTCATACCACTCCGAGGGGAATACGCTGAATTGCGCCCTGGCAATTAAACTCCTCAGTTCCTCCCCCTTTTTAAAACCAACGTTTTTTACATTCCCGCAGTTTTCCAACGCTTTCTCAAGCTCTCCGCCTCCTGCAAAAATGAAAGGAATGTCCGGAAGCCGTCTGCACGCCTCAAGGAGGGTTTCTATTCCCTTTTCCTTTGCATAACGTCCGAAATAAAGTACATAGTCCTCCTTTTCACCGGGGCTGTCTCCTGTCTGTGTCCTGCCATCTCCTAAAAAATTATAAAGCACTTTCAGCTTATTTTTCAAACTCGTATTGGTTGCCAGTTTCTTCATCATAAATTCACTGGGGCAAATAATCAAATCAATTTTTTCATAAGTATTCAGTTTCTTATACAGACTGGCCTCTATCGTTCCGAGCAGACTCCTTATTCGAGAATTGTGAATGCATCTGTTTTTTGTGCACTCCCCAAACCTTCCGCCCTCACACCGGAAACATATTTCACTTCTGTCAGGAATATACATCATGTGATTAGGACATATCCATTGATAGTCGTGCGCCGTATACACAACAGGCAGATATTTATTATTTTCTTTTCCCCACTTGCGTATTTCGTAAATAACGGAAGGCGTAATCTGAAAATTAAAATTATTCAAATGTACAATATCCGGTTTAAAATCATCCAAAACCATCCGGATTTTCTTTCTTGCTTCCACAGAGTAAATAATTCTAAAGGGATAAAATATCTTCTGCAGCTTTCCGCCATGGAAATCCATTGGGGAAGTATAACTTTCGGCATGATTTCCCACAGTTCTTCCCGGGTGCTCCATGCCGAAATACTGCACCTCATGTCCCTGTTTTTCGAGTCCCTTTCCCAGATTAAAAATATAGGTTTCCGAACCTCCGTTCGGAAACAAAAATTTATTGACAATTAATATTTTCATAGTCAATTTTCCTTTAAAATGTATTGGTTGCAAGAAGCGTGCAGTCCGGCGCACAGGTAATCTTATCAGGATTGGAATTTAAATACGCTCCCCAGAAACCAAAAGTGCTTTCCGTAAAAATATTGTGCTTACACTCCGCCATAAGCTGCATGTCCCGGTAACTTTCTTCCCCTTTATTCCAGGTTACAAACCGCACTTCATCCTTTTTAAAATCAAGCCCAAAGATATTCTCATTCTCTTCGCACCATCCCCTGCTGTTTTCATCCGTAAAAAAAACAAAAACCGGATTTGTTACTTTCTTTTTTATATATTTTACCGAACGCTTAAAAAAACCATATTTGTAGCAATAACCATTTACAAATAAAAGGTCGCTTCTTCTGGCATGGATTGCAACTGCGTTTACGGATTTAATATAGGACAGCATTTCCCTGTTTCTTTCATCCATAAAAGGAGGGAACCTGAAAGCTTCTCTTATTTCCCCGTTAAGTTTCTCAATTTCAAATCCCTTCAGTTTAAATGCCAATGAATGACCTACAAAAGAATTATCAGGATATTTTCTATACACATCGTATTTTTTTTGATTTTTCGCAATCAAATGGCCTGTAAGCGTCAGTCTAAGCAGCCTCTTTATATGGTAACCGGGCGCCGTACGGAAAAATTTCGTAAGCATTTTCCGAAATTTTGACTGTCGTTCCTGAATGGAAATATCCAGATGTCCGGAGCCTTCTCCCATATTATTCAGCTTTAATCCCTCTTTTGACATAGCCTCCACAATATAGGGAGAATAATTCCAGTCCTCCTCCCAAAATCTGCTTTCTTCCACACTTTTCAGAATTCTCTGCCATTCGTCCTTACTGAAATGTTCTTTTATATTGGGAAGACGGATTCCAAAAACCCTTTCAAGCTCATAACCGTTCCACATAGAGAACATACCTTCCTTATGTGGAATCTCATATATCATATTTTCCAGATAACATTCTCTGTCAGGATTTGATTTTTGAATGGCCAGATATTCTACATAATCAAGCATTTGATTGCCCAGCCCTGAATCCATATGCACTACCAACATCCTAATCGGCTCCCTGTCCGTCGTTTTCCGTTCCTCTATAGATTTCGACGGTCTCATCCACAACTCTGTCCCAGTTATATTTTCCACAGATAAATCCTGCGGCCGCCGCTTTATATTCAGCCACCTTTTCCGGATTTTCTACCAGATATTCCAGTTTTTCTTTCAAATCAAGTACATTTCCTTTTTTAAAGGTGAAAGCCCTGTCCTCTACCACCTCTGTATTTTCAGGTATATCGCTTACCAGACAGCAATTACCATAGCTCATAGCTTCCAGTAATCCCATAGCCATGCCTTCCACATCACTTGGCAGTACAAAGAGATAGGCATTTGAAAACAGCTCCTCCATATCTCTTCCGCCCACAAAATCCGTAAATATAATACTTCTGTCACCATCTGCCATCCGGAACAATTCATTCATATAATCATCCGCAGGCGTAATCCCACCCGCAATTACAAGCTTTTTATCCGGCTTTAACTGCTTATAGGCTTCAATCAGATAATGTACCCCTTTCTCCGGGACAATTCTCGCCAGAAACAATATATACTCGTCCTTATGCAGGTTCCATTGCTTTTCTATTATCTGAGGTTCCTTCCTTTCTGCTCTTGCAATCCCATTGGCAATAAAAAAGGTCTCCCTCCCATAAGTATCCCTGAAATACTGTCTGGTATGTGAAGATAACACAATAATTTCATCCGCGTATCTGCTGGCCAGCTTCTCTCCGAATTTGATTACCCTTGAAGCAAAACCTCCCCATTTTGCACGCTGCCAATCCAGTCCGTGTATCGTCACCACGATTCTTTTCCGGAATAATTTAGGAATCCAAAGCATGGCGCATGGGCCTTCTGCATGATAATGAATCACATCATAACGTCCAAACAAAACTCTTACCGATGCAAAAAAAGAATAAACGATTGCATTCAGACTCTTGTTCTCAAAAGTCGGTATTGTAATAATTCTAATACCATTATAATTTTTTCCCGTCTTACGCCTGAATTCCCGTCCCGAGGCATATGCTCCTCTTCGATTGTAGGCGTCCACCCGATGGTTTTTCTTCACTAATCTGGACGAAAGCTCATATACCACCACCTCGGCCCCGCCTTCACGGCCAGGTATCCTCTTATGGCCAATCATGGCAATTTTTAAAGAATCCTTTTTTATTTTGTTCATTCTCCGCATCCTGTGATTTTCTTTGCCTACATTCCACAAAAAAGATATATTTGTACTGATATATCTTACTATCAGCCGCCTCGGGTCCTGTGTAATCCGAAACAGCCATTCAAGACATAATTCCTGCATCCATTTGGGAGCTCTTTTCACTGTGCCGGCGCTGAAATCAAATGCGGCGCCTACTCCCAGCATCACGCCTGAAAGTTGATTTCTGTGGTCATACATCCACTTTTCCTGTTTGGGCGCCCCTAAAGCAACCCATATAAAATCCGGTTTCGTTTCATTGATGCAGCGGATTATTTCTTTATCTTCCTTCTCTGACAAATCCCTGAAAGGAGGGGCATACATACCTGCTATCTGCAGATGCGGATACTTGTCTGTAATATTTATCTTTAATTTTGCAAGTGTTTCCTCAGTGCTTCCGTAAAAATAGTGCCGATATCCTTTTTTTTCGGAACATTCGAAAATTTTAACCATTAAATCCGGCCCCGGAACTCTTCTCGCCTCCGAACATCCCCTGCTTCGGCTTACGATAGACAGGGGTTTTCCGTCCGGGAGCGCCATAGCCGCATGATTCTGTACGTTCCTGTATTCTTTGTCTCTAAAGGCAGTCACCGTAGTGTGTACATTAGATACACATACATACTTTCCCCGTAATGCCTCCAGGTGTTCCTCTAAATATGCAGCCGTTTTTTCCATATTTGTTACATTTATATTTGTCCCCAGTATTTTACAATACTTTAATTCAGCGTCTTTCATCCATTCCCTTTACCTTATCTTTTTCCCGTACAGAAAGCATTTGCCACCAGTATATTCCAAAAAGAAAAAACACATAATTTCTCGCCAGATAATCCGAAAACACATGAGCTTCAATAATACTGTATACAGAAGTGGAGATAATCACCAGAGAAGCCATATACACATTCTTTTTATAGCAGTAAATCATCAGGCATAATAAAGCCAGCAGAAAAATGCTTGCAGGTATAATACCAAACCAATAAAACAAGCGCACCCATCCCATATCAAAAAAGTAATTATTTTCGGGTCTTGAGAAAAGGCTCCAGGTACCTATTGTTCCTTCAAAACCGTCATTTTCTACCAGTATTCTGATTCTTCCGTTAAAAATCTCATTCAACTTAACAAATAACATTGTTTTTTTAGTTCTGTCTGCATTCCATACATAATCATATACCCTGTAGGCATTCGCGGCAATTAGTACGGAAATCCCCACACTGAGTATAACCGCCAGATAACCCGCAAGAACACATAATCTCTTAAACGCTCCGGATTTCACATATACCAGAAAAACCGCAAGAACTATCGTAAAGCATGTCACCAGAAAACTGGTTTTGGAATTTGTCAGCTTAAAAAAGAAATAATTGATAAACAGCAAAAAAATAAAAGAGTACCATTTCATTTGTTCGCCATATAAATACAGCCCCAGTAAAATTAACGCCCAGACCATACAGTGAAGCGCATTCGGATGCCCCATTCCCAGCACATATCTGGTTTCAATTCCTCCCCTTCCATATTCCTGTGTCAGAGAAACCGTACCGCATATGCCAGTCAGCGAAAGCAAAACAATGCATACACAGCCAATCAGTGTCATGTAAAATATCAATTTCATGCACCTTTTCATATCCGTATTTTTACAGGCAGCGACCATGATTATCAAGCGAAGCGCCTCGTTCCTTCCTGTCGCAAAATAGGAAGCAGCTCCCAAAACGGCAAAAAGAAAAATTATAAAATATTCTTTCGGCGTATATTCGGTAAGACAGGCTTTTATAAGAAACAGCAGAAACGTCAAACGGAATATCTGTCCCTCCACGGGATTCGTTAATGCGCTTTTATCAATTATAACCAACAATACCTCAATTATAATTCCGGCATAAAAGCTTGTGTATGCAATTTTATCAAAGATAGCTCTCTTTTTATCCATTTATTGAATTTGTCCCTTCGGGTTAATAAATCTCCATCCACGCCACAAATCTTCCATTTCCTTTTTCACAAATGTCTGGCTGTTCTTATGAATAGTAGGACGAATCATAATCTTATTTTCATTTCCGTTTAATCTGGCTCCCCAAAAGCTGAACGTGGAATTGGCGCAGATATTATGCCTGCAACTGCTCATCAGCATTATATCGTAAAAGCTGTCCCGGCCATGATTAATATCCACTACCGTATATTCTTTCCCCTGGTACTTCTCTTTCACATAAGCGGTATCATCGGAAAAGATATAAAACGTGGCGTCAGGAAACGCTTCTTTTATCGTTTTTACTGCCTGATGGTAATATTCATCCGTACAGATATCCCCAAACATTTCCCGGTTTTTATCATCAAGGTAATCGCCCCGCCGGATATGCATACTGACTGAATTACAGGATTTCATTTCCTCCGCCAGCGCATAATTTAAGGGGTTGCTGCTTTTAGGGAAACGAATGCTTTCACGAAGTTCCGGCAAAATATCCGCATAATATTTTTCACAGGCAAAGTATCCGCTCACATACATATCGTTATAAGAGAGCAGCTCCGGATAGTACATACGCTCTTCTTTCATGTGACGTATGGTAAAAGGCATCAGCTTTCTTCTCAGTTTGCCTGCAATTCCGCCGCTGCCTGCCAGCTTTGTCTTTTCCTTCAATGTACACGTTTTATATACCAGTCCTTCAAAATAATCCAGTTCCAGTTCCCTTTTGGCAAGCATCCTGTCCTGATTTTCCTCCCGGAACCATGAAATATCCAGTCTGGCTTCCTTGCCCAGATTCAAAAACTTCCTATATAACGCATATTGCTGCAGTTGGTTTCCAAGACCGCCTGCTACTTCTATAATTATCATTCCGGCATCTCCACCTTACTCAACGTCCCGGCTGCAACAGGGACATTATTAATTCAATTGACATAATCCTCTGTCAGTACGAACAACGAAAGCGCCGGCCCCAGTGACCATGGATATGTTCCATAAACCTGCGGATACATGGAAAAGCCCTGGCATTCAGCCAGACAATCATCAACTTTCCCTTCCTTAACATGGGAAAGCAGCGCCTCCCTGCCTCGCAGCATACGGGATTTATGAATATCTATCAAAACTTTTCTATCAAGCGCTCTGGCAATAGAATACAGTATCATTGCTGTAGCAGAGGTATCTACAGGCCCTTCCCTCGCCGTAAGCTGCCATCCGTACAGGCCATTCTCCAACTGATATGCCTCTGCCTTATCCACCAGATGCCTGTAAGACTGCTTCAGCATTTCATATCCGGACTCTTCCGTCTTCATATAGGCAAGACTTTCAGACATGCCAAGCATCAGCCACCCTACGGCTCTTCCCCAACCGATAATACCATACTTTATTCCGCTTTCATACTGATAACCGTGGTACGGCAGTCCGGTTTTTCCATCCATACCAAAATTTATAAAGTTTTGAATCTGCGTGACTGCGAGCTTTATTGCGTTTTTATCATTATAAATGCTTCCAAATTTGCACAAAAACGGGCACACCATACCGATTCCGTCTGCAAAAATATAGTTATTTCCCTGTTTGGGGCGATAACTCAGGCTTCCCATAACATCCTTTTCATGGAAATACAGATACTCTGTAATTTCGCAAGCCGCCTGTCGGTATTTTTCTTCGCCTGTAATCTGGTGAAGGTCTATAAGAGCCATGCCGCTGCAGGCGTCGTCCAGATAATACAGCTTTCTGCCGCCGTTAATCCACCGGTCATAATACTTTTTCAAAACATTACGTATTTCCAGCGCTTCCTCAGAATTTTTATGTTCCATATAATAATCCGCGAGGGCCCAAGCCAAAAGCCCGTTCGGCCAGTTGATTTTGTCAGGCGGCTCAACCGGCTTTCCAGCAAGTCTTTTAATTGCTTTTTTTACATAATATCCCGGATTTCTTTCAGGATAATGAATCAGCTCCCATTTTGCTTCCCTTACCATTTCCTGCATAGCGTCACATCCTTTTTACTAGAAATGAATTCTCAGTCCTTCCACATTTATATTCCCGGTTTCAATACCGCTTCCGTCTCTCACATAAAGATTCAATGTCCCGCACTTAATCTCACTGAAATCTGATAAATCAAGGTCAGGCTCATAGCACCAGTGCCTGTCCTCCCTGTTATACATTACCACAATATCCATGTCTTCAAAGCTTTGATTTTCATATGCGTCATCCCCGCAATACTCATAAATATGGTATTCTTTATCAATACGCCGCTCCTCTTCCGTCCAGTAATATACATTGTCATAGCCATGAGAAGCCATCCAGAAATGCATGGTAATATTTCCCTCCTCATTTGGCCGCAGACATGACAGCACTTTCGCTTCCCCTCCGGACATTTCCATAACCGAGTTGAGCATTGTCGTAACGCTTTCACCTCTGTACCGAAAATAATCCGCTTCCCGCAAAGCCACTCTTCCATGAGCGAGCAAAAGCAATAAAATGCACAGTTGGTAGACTCGTTTTCTCCTGCCTGATAAAATGTTCTTTTGCGGTACCATAATAATAAAAAACATGCAATATCCTATTGAAGCCGGAAGTATATATCTTTCCCTGATTCCCGCCTGCGCAAAAATAATAAATTGAGGCAGAAGAAAAGCTGTGATAAGCAGCATTTCCTTCCACATCTTTTTCAGTTCATCCCAGTATGTCAATAAAATAAGGCAAAAGAGAATCCCAAATCTTTTAAACCATTTTAAATCCGTCTCCATTGCATTGTTAAAAGCAGTTACATATGTTTCCCACGGCGTCGAAATATCAAGCCCTGCTTTGTCATAATTATTAACCCCCACATAAAACACTATAAACAATATAATTATTGTAAAAATAACGCCCAGCACCAGATAATACCATAATTTATTTTTAATGCATGACATTACACTGCTCCAGGTAATATTTTTACAGTCTTTATTTAAGTCATGGTACAAAACATAGAGCATCAAAAAGGGAAGGAGGAGAATAAAAGATTCTTTGTAATTACACATAGCAAAGAACGCAGCAATACTTCCGGCTGCCCATGAAACGCGATTGGAACTTAACCACTTTAACATACAGTAAAATCCCAGTGAAAACAGAAGTGTACACTGTGGCTCCTGAGGACCTAATTTCCACCAAACCGCAGACTGATATCCTGTCAGCGAAGCTGCTGCGAACAGGAACGAGTAGATTTTATTTCCCCCCATAAGCCGTCCGCAATAATATAAGAAAACACAGGAAGCTATTATTTCCACTGATTTCAAAATATAATAAGGCACCAGATTAATTCCAAAGAAAAAGCAGCTTAAAATGCGGTTCACATAGTAAAGCGGCTCATAACGCATTTCAAAGTCCCTGGCAATCCAGCTTCTTATCATATCGAAAACATTTCTCTGTTCCACTTTCATCTCATAAAACCATCTTAAAAATTCGTGGTCGTCCACCAGATGCCAGCCGCAGGTAATGGTTCCCATTCCCAGCGTTACCCCTAATACAAGACATACAGCAAGTAAAATTACCAGACACAGTTCTGTCCGCTTATTTATTTTTTCTATAGCCCTTTTTAGCATGATATTTCCCTCTTCACTTCCTAAAAAGTAGTTTCCTTTATCTTGTGTACAATTCTTCCCATTGTGAACGCTCTATTGCCACCACACTGTTTTTTCCATAGAATCGTGCTGTCACCTGGTTTGACCATGCGGTCGGATTTTCGGTAACCGGCATCTGCATCAGCGGTCCCTGCACATCGTTTATAAACGGCACAACAATATCGTTTATTTCCTTACACTCCATAAGACCTGTCTGCAGATTCATCTGCTCTCTGTAATCTTCCGCCTCCCCGCTGGCTATATAACGCAGGCATATAAATGATGTGCTTCTTTTTATATTGCTTCTGAATATAAGCGTCAGAAACAGGCAAAGCAAAATTACAAAAGCCAAAATAATTTTCTGTACCCTTACAGTAGTTATCCTTTTCCATCTAACCTTTATTCGTCTCGCCAGACATGCCGTTATTATCATTAAGCTTCCGGCAGCAGCCAATAGAAAAACCTGAAAATTCATATTATGCACACCGCCGGAAACCTCTACCCCCGCATAAATAGCCGGCGCCTGCATCGCACTGTAAAGGCAGAAAAGCATAATAATGAGTAAAAGAGGCGGTACCTCGAATAGCAACTCTTTTTCATTGGAAAAAATTAAAAACATTAACCCTGTCAATAGCAATAATCCCACAAAAACAAGAGGTCTTTCCTGAAAATACATTCTGATATCCTCAAATCCCTTAAGAAAAGAACTGAAGATAGTTTCTATTCCCCGTTCAACTGAAAATCCAAATTCGTCCCCGCCGCGCACCTTATTTCCCGGCGCCTTCATACTCACAACAAGTCCTGCCAGTTCAAAGCCCACAGGAAAGAGCACTCTGAAAATCCGTTTGTCCTTTTTTAATAACCAATCTGCAATTACGATATAAAACGCCGCAATCAAAACAAACAGTGCCGCCTGGTAATTAGAACCGCCAAGCAGCGTCATAAAAACTGTGGCGCCGATAAACACCCCTTTTTTATATTGTTTACTGTAACTAAGAAGCCATGCCGCCACCATCTGGCACATGGCAAATGGAATCATATAATGGGCACAACCGTTAAACCAGTAAATAGCGGATTTCGTACTGGGAATAAACTCAATACTGATTATCAGAAACCATATGGTTAACAGCAAATATGCCCACCTGTTCAGCTTCATATTTTGGCATAAAATCTGATTGAACAGGTAAAGTGTACTTCCAATCCAGAAAAATAAAACCAGAAAAGCTACCATGAAATACGCCCTGTCGCTAAATACCTCCGGCTGAAGGGAAAAGAGAAGAACACTGAACCATGTTCCCTGCCAACTGAAATAACACTGCCTGATAGTCTGCCATATGGCGCTTCCTAAAGCAATAAGAGAATGCGTACTCATCCACGCACTCCTCGTATATGCCCCATACCCATAATCATCTCCCGATGCCCTGTTCACAAAGGAAAGATAAAGAACCGGAAGCATCAGCAGCAAAAATATAACAATACTTGCCAAAGTAATCTTTTTCAATTTCATGCTAAATCCTCATCATCTTCCCTTACTCCTTACAGCCTTCCCCCTCACAATCCCCCACAAATACCCAAACTCCTCCGTCCGTCCAAACAACGCCAGAAAACTCGCATTAAACACCACGCAGATAATCACAAACATTGCCCCGAACGAAACCACCGTGACCTGTGGCATAACAAGCGCCCTGATGCCCGCCAGCGCCCCGAAATTCACGGCCACCGCCGCCAGATATTTTAAAGAATCCACGAAATATTTCTTCACCGGCTGCTGCAGAATCACCCTGTAAATAATCACCGGCTTTGTCACGTTGGCAATCAGCCCCGACACAATCGTCCCGATATAGACGCCCATAAGCCCGATTTTCTGCACCATCACGATGGAAATCACAAGGTTTACCCCGCCCTGAATCAGGGCCAGATACTTGTCCTGCTCGAAAACTCCCGCCGCCGTCTTGAAATTGGATAATACAATTCTATCACCTTTGAAATAATAATCAATTAAAATACAGATTACCACGGAAAAAGCAAGGGTTTTGCCCGTATCCTGAAGCCACAGCCCCACAAAGGGGGTAAGCAGCATGGAAAATCCCACGGCAGTAAATCCGTAAATCCAGCAGGCCGCAAAGCGGTACACCTTAAAAATCTGGTATTGCTTTTCTCTGGATTCGGTGGCGAACAGGTTCCCGAAGCTTGAGAGCACGGAGTTGAAAATAATGTTCACCACATTGGCGATGGAGTTCAGCACCAGATTGTAATTGTCCACAAACCCGCTTAAAGTAACGTTGATAAACCCGGAAATAATCATGCTGTCGGTCTGGAGCCTTGCCACGTCTCCGATTTTATGATACATAAGGGCTTTGGTCTTTGTGACAATTTCCCCGGTTTCCTCTGCCGAAAGCTTCTCCGCATCCTTATCCCGCAGATACGGATATCGCCTGTCCAGATAAACGCTCACGAAAATCTTCTGCAAAAGCTCCACCGCCGCGGCCGTCAGCAGGTACGCATAGTAATTTCCGGTTACAAGAATAACGACAATCTGCAAAATTACCATTATCATTTTTGTGACGGTTAAAATATTGGTCTGGATATAATTTTTCTGTTCCGCGTTTACCAGACTGTATTTATAAGCCACGAAATAAGTGCTCACTGTGTTAAACAGAAAGATAAAGTAGTAAAGAGTCAAATCCCTTGTGCCAACGCCCTCAGGCTGGTTTACCAGATAAGGCAGAAATGGGGAGACTAAAAGTCCGATTATTGCAATCACAATGCCGATGACGGCGTACGCCTTTTTGTAAAGCCGCATGTAGGATTTGATTTTTCCGATATTTCCCTGGGCCACGGGCTTATAAAGGCTGTAGTTCATGGCTGTCCCGATTCCAAGCTCCGCCATGGAAAGCACGGAAAGAATGTTGGCATACAGCCCGTTTACCCCGTTTAAGGTATCTCCTAAATGGGCGATGAAAATGGTTCTCAGCACAAAGTTAAGAACCTGGGTCACCAGATTTCCCACCTGCCCGAAAGCTATATTTTTTGCCGCCGACTGAACTCTTCCCATAATCTGTCTACTTCTTTCCCTGTTTCAAGCGCCCGCTCTTTATACCCGGGCATCACTTCCCCAAGCTTTTCCCTGATTTCCTTCTCATGGGAAAAAAGCCACTGGAAGCCTTTGGTTAAATCGTCCTTTTTCTTAAGGTTCTGCACCGGAAGCACATAATTTTCTTCCGTCCCGAACAAATCCCTGGCAATTCCCCTCGCCTTCACGGAATACCCCGCCACCAGCGTGGGAACGCCCGTAGAGTAGGCCGCAATGGTCGCGTGGGTCCTTGCCCCCACAAAAAACCGGCAGCGCCCGATAAAGCCTTTCAGCTCCTGACAGTTTCCGTCCCCGATTTGTATCACTCTTCCCGTTTCCGCGAAGGCTTCATACAGGGCATGAACCGGCTTTCTGTCGTCGTTCCTCTCCCAGACCACATGGGGAATCAGCGCAATCTGCATATCCGTATTCCGGATAATATACGAAATCATCTCTTTATAGTTTTCCATGGTAATGCCGGATATCTTTTCATTGTCCTGAATCATGGGACTTACGTTGATACCCACGGTATTTCCGGCGGCAAAGCCCTCCGGCAGGGGAAGTTCTTTCGCGCTCAGGGTAAAAGCCGGGTCGGGGAAGCACAAAATCTCCGGGCCGTCCCCGTCTCTTCTGCCAAAGGCTTCTCTAAGCGCCTCATAAGTAATGCTCTCCCTTGCGATAATGGTATGGTATTTCCCCAAATCCTCCGCAATCTCTTTTCTTTTCAAAAGGGCCGGCTCAATGGAACAGCCCAGAAGCACCGTCTTTGTCCCCTTCTTATTAAAAGCGGAGTTTGCAAGGCGAAGGTCGCCAAGCATATTTTCATAGCAGTAGTTGTCTCCGCCAATGGATATGGCAAGGGGCACCGCTTCCCCCTTAAAAACATCGCCATAGCGGTATCTGATAAAGCTCTCCCCGTCGCCCGTCAGCTTCCGGTAGCCATAATACAGCACGTGGGCCGCCTTATGGTTTTCAAAGCGCCGCTCGCTCTTAATCTCGCACAAATCCTTAAGGGAGTATCTCTTATCCTCCTCCCCGAAGTAACTGACCAGCGTTACCTTTTCCTTTATCATGCGGCACAGGCTGTTCACGATGGCTTCGCACCCGTGGTTGCCGCTGCCGGCGTGCATATACACTATCAGTTTTTTTTCTTCCATCTATTTCCCTCTGTACTTCCTGAAATGATAAAGCCACAGGTATATCCCCGGCATGGCAAGGAACATCTGGGATTTCAGTTGATATCCCTTGGAAAGTCCCTGATAGGCTCCCCACACCTGCATTGCTTCCTTTAGTTTCTCATGGCAGGTTTGAATATATTCCCTGTTTTTCCTTCTCTCACTGCCGGGAAGCATTGCCAGCTTACCCGCCGTCAGCATGATTCCCACAATCAGCAGGGAGGTCGCCTGGGCCTCTAACTTTTTATCTCTTTTCAGGATTTCCTCTCTGGCCTGTTCCCAGCAGGTAATCTGGTCCATGTATCCTGGCAGAAATTCCCTGTTCATCACGCCGGCCGGATTCTGGAAATATCCGTACCCCGGATAATCCGTCTCCGCAATCACCTTAAGGCCGGGCAGGAGATGTAGTAAAAACAGCATGTCCTCCCCGATGCTCAGTTCCGTCTGAAAGCGGAGGTCCCCCACCGCCTTTCGTCTGTAGAGCTTGCTCCAGCATCTGCTGTTCCCTTTTAAGAGCTGTTCCTCTAAAAATTCGGAAGGATTGTACTTCACGGCCCTGGGAATCCGGTATTTTTGTGAAAGAAACGCCTGCCACTCTTCCTCCAGGCTCCAGGCATGAAAACCGCAGCCCGCGGCGTCCGCTTTCGTCGCCATAATGCAGTTATACAGGACCTTCAGGGTTTTGGGCCGCAGTCTGTCGTCCGCGTCCACAAAGGTAAGAAACTCTCCCTTCGCCGCTTCTATCCCCGCGTTTCTTGCCGCCGAAACGCCCTCGTCCTCGGTGGTAATCACGTGGATATTTTCATAGTTTTCCCTGAGTTTTACGCACACGGCGGCTGTGTCGTCCGTAGAGCCGTCGTTGATGATAATAATCTCCAGATTTTTATAAGTCTGCTTCTCTATGCTTTCAATACATTTTTCAAGATAATCCTGTCCGTTAAAAACCGGAACAATCACGCTGATTAATGGTTTTTCTTCTTCCGTCCGACTCATTCCGGCCTCCTTTCCCCCGCACATAAAAATACGCGTGCCGAACCCTCATCCGGTCCGCCGCCTGCGGCCAAATCCACACAGGCGTATCTATGCCCGCTGCCTGCGGTAATAGACAATCATCGCCAGACGAAGCAGGCGTACAGTGATTTCCCCCGGGTGCCGGAGCGTCAGATAAAGAAGCTTATTCGCCTTATCCTCCACCTGAACCTGGGTCTCTCTCACCAGCCTTTGAATCTCCGGCGATTTACAAATAGAAAAAATATTTTTCCGATACCCTTCCGGGTTTCCTCTCGCCTCATTTTTTAACGCCAGCAGAAGGAAAAATATATATTCCTGTTCCACCTGCCTGTGTCTTTCCAAAAGCTCGTCTCCTGTAAACTTATCGGAAACCACCCGGAAAAATATCTCCCGCAGAAGCCGGATATTGTCGTACAAATTCCTGTCATATTTGTGAACCATGGATTCCGTCACATAGCGGTAATGGTAATGCGCCCCGTCTGTAGCCACCAGCCGCTTACAGTCAATCAGGCCGGGGAGCATCACTGTCATATCCTCCCCCATAATCACCTTTTCATCGCTGTATTTCATGTTTTCCGCAATCAGCTCCCGGCTAATCAGCTTCATGCATCTGGAAACCGTCACGTACCGATGCTCCCTGCCGAGAAGATTCGGAATGACCTCTCTTTCAATTGCCGCCCTGTCGTATTCTCCCGCGGGAAGCGCCTGCCACACATACTGACTGCTGCCGTCCTCCCGCTCAATCACATAATTGCCCGCAATGATTTCCCCTGAAACACCCGAAAGATGCTTTGCCATATCGGCTATCATGCAAAGGTCTGCCCAGTCGTCGCTGTCCACAAAGCACAGGTATTCCCCGCTGCTCTCCCGCACCCCTCTTTTCCATGCGGAAACCAGACCGCCGTTTTCCTTGTGAACCGCCCGAATCCTTTTATCGCCCCTTGCAAACCCGTCGCACAGCTCTCCGCTTCCGTCGGTGGAACCGTCGTCCACAAGCAGAATCTCCAGATTTTCATAGGTCTGGTGAACAAGGGTGTCCACACACTGAGCCAGATATTTTTTTGTATTATAAACAGGCACAATCACGCTGACCTTATATTTTTCCATACAAACATACCCTTACGCTTCATATCCTGCATCAAAAAGCCGTGGTCCGTCACTTTGACCCGCGACCCGCAAGCACCACCCACACGGTCCGCAGCAAAATTTTAATATCCAGCGTCAGGGACCAACTGTCTATATATTCAAGGTCGTACTTCACCACGTCGTCAAAATCCTCGATGTCGCTGCGCCCGCTGACCTGCCACAGCCCGGTAAGCCCCGGCGTCATGCTGATGCGCCTTCTGTAATACTGGTTATATTTTTCAAATTCATCGGCGGTAGGCGGCCTTGTGCCCACCAGGCTCATGTCTCCTTTTACCACGTTATAAAACTGAGGCAGCTCGTCAATGCTGGTCTTGCGGATAAATTTCCCCACCCTGGTAATCCGGGGGTCGTTTTCTATCTTGAACATCAGCCCCTGTATTTCATTCTGGGCCTCCAGCTCCTTTTTCCGCTCCTCCGCGTCTATATACATGGAGCGGAATTTATAAATCTTAAACCGCCGCCCGTTTCTTCCAATCCTGATTTGGGAAAACATCACCGGCCCCGGAGAATCCAGTTTGATTGCCAGCGCCACAAAGGGGAAAAACACCATCGTTATGAAAAGGCCCACCAGACCGCCCACAATATCCATCACCCGTTTAATCAAAAGCCTCTTGTAACTGCTCTGGAAACGGGTATAGGTAATCACGGAGTAGCCGCCAAAGCTGTCTATCTTGCTTCTCCCTGGCTGCGTGCCGGGAAGCTCGATGCAGTAGTGGCAGTCCACTCCCATCACGTCAAAGCCGTTTAAGATTCTCTGTATCTGCTTTTGTTTCAGCTCCGGCGCATAGATGAATACCTCGTCAAGGGCCATGAGGGTTACGTTTTCCATAAAATTGTCCCCCACAATCATAACCGGAATACCGTCAATCTCCCCGTCTTTCCCTGTTCCCGCTCCCGGGCAGGCAATCCCCACAATCTGATAGTTGATTTCCAGCGTATCCTGAAGCCGCTCCAATACCTCGTCCGCCATTTCCCTGTGGGTAATCACCAGAACCTTGATTCTGGAAAGCTCCGACCGATAATGGAGCTGCATTGCTTTTTTTATCATAAAATGGAGCAAAAAAGTCAAAGCAATATTGATAATGGGAAAATAAATCATCACCAGACGGGAAAACACGTCCGCCCATTTCAGGAAATACATAACCATCTGCACCACCAGCATCATAATGACGTGGTATTTTGCAATTTCGTAAAGTTCCTTCTTAATGCTCCGTTTTAAAAAGTTCCTGTTCCAGTCGATAAAAAAAGTATAAATGGTACAGAAGAGCAGCAAAACAAGGCATACCTGAAAATGAATGCCCTTATCGCCCATATCCCTGAAATTGCCAAACCGAATATAGGTGGCAAGAACAAAGGAAACTCCTATCGCCACCAAATCGGCAAACCAAAGCCCGTAAACCTCGACAATTTTATTCTTCTGATTCATTTTTTCCTCATCCCCGCGCTGTTTTTAAGCGCAGACACAAACTCTTCAGATTGAAAATTTTAATTTTCACTCTTCCTCACCCCTGCGCCGCATTTTACGGCCTATCTTCCTTACGGCTTTCCTGAAAAAGCGCCGGAAAACCATGGACGCTCCCGTACAGGCCCTCTTCACGCCGGAAACCGGCGGCATAATCAGATAGCCATATTCCTCCAGATGGGCAAGAAGGTATTCCGGATAGCTCTCGTCCACCTCCACGCGCTCAAATCTTGCCTCGCGCCCGAAAATATCCTGCCCTAAAATCAGCCTGTCGCTGGCTTCCTTTAATAAATCCTGGTCATTGTACTCCTGATGGGCCGCCGCGACCACCTTCGTTCCGATTCGTTTGGAAACGTCCGTCTCCCGGCTGCTTCCCATATATCCGAAATGCCAGCCCCCGTCCGCCACTCTCACCGCGTTCGGCGCCATAACGGAAGCCTCCCGCAGTTCAATGATTCCGTTTTCCGGAATGCTTCTTTTGCCGAACACCTTGGTGCCGAGCCACATTCTTCTCTCCACCTTCGGGAACTCCCCGGTAATGGAAAGCAGATTTCCGGAGGTTTCCTCCATATTTAAAAAACAGTAAAACATTCTCTGGGCAAAGTGGTACACCTTCCCCGCGTCAAACTCCGCGATAATTTTCTCAAGCGTCCTGGGATTGGGAATTTCATCCACATCGCTTAAAATAATCACGTCTTCGTCCCCGGCGTCCTTAAGCCCCCGGACAAGCGCGTTTTTCTGAAACTTGTCCCGAAGATGGGTGGTGGTATCCACCGGGGAATTATCCACCACAATATACTCAATTTTGGGCAGAAATTCCCGGAACATGTCTCTGTTTTTTTCAAAACACAGCTCCTTGGGCTCTCCCGAAAAAGTCACCGTGGCTTCCTCTATGATAAATTTGTCCACCAAAGGCTCCAGAATATGGAGCCGCAGCTTTAAAATATCCAGTTCGTTAAAAAAGGGAATGCAGTCGTATACCATTTTTTATCCCACCCCTATATGCCTTTGCAGCCGTCTTTTGCCCTCGGATAATGCAAAAGACTCTCTCATCGCTTTCTATGTCTCCAGAACAAAAACGGCCTTATCACATCCTTGCATTTCAGCCATCTCCTTGTCCACGGATTTTCAAACACAGGATACGCCGCATTCCTCCCCCACCATTTATGAAAGACAAAAGGGGCGTCCACCCCAAGAACCTCCGGCACGGGATGCTCGTGCCCGAAATATTTCGCCACCTCCACCGGCGCGATTTTCATGCCCGCTTCCTCGATTTTGTGTTTATTCATGCAGCAAAGAAAAATATCCTCGTTGTAAAATCCGTCCTCGTCCATCTCCCACTTAAGAGCGGCGGCGGCCGGAAAATCAAGCAGCCTTTTGCTCCTTAAGGACACGCTGTTTCCCACCCTGCACAGATTTCCGTAAACATCATGGTAACAATGCTTTTTCCCCGGCTCCGGTATTGGCCAGGGAGAGCCGATATAGTCATAGCCTAAAAATTCGTCCCGCCATTTTTCGGGATGCACCACAAATCCGTCATAGTGTATCAGCAGCACATAATCCGTTTCAATATACCTGCCAAGCTCGTAGACCATTTTGTAGTTAAAAGCGTCGATATCATCGAGCTTTGAGGTATGCTTATAGGTAATCGCTTTGGGAAGGCTTAAGGGTTTTCTGTGGGTAATCAATACCACCTGCCCGAAATCAATCCCCCGCATACTGTATTCAAGGGCTTTAATCGTCTCATAGATTTTTACGCTGGTCATGGCCGCCAGCGTCACATTCGGTAATTGCAGCTTCTCCATATTTTCCTCATCCCGCCGCGGAACTTTTCGCTTTCATCCGCCTTATAAGGGCCCGCCATATCTTTTTTTGGTAAAACCATCCGTAGACGCACCGTCTTCTGATATTCTGATAAAAGACTCCCGCCCTTCCGGGTCTTTTGTTTTTCTTCGCATACTTGCGGGAACGCTTCTTATACTCGGCCAGCTCCCTCCGGCACTCATCTGCCGTAAAAAGCTTTCCTTTCCTGTCCATGTAGTGGAACAGGCTGTAAATGTTCTGCTCCGAAGCCCAGTAGCCGTCGGACACATTATGCCTTGCCCAGTATTTGGGCGCAATGGCAAATTTCAGCGTTTCGCTGGTGTGCGCGGGCAGACAGGCAAAGGAGGAATTGGAAAGCAGCAGATAATAAGCGTTCTTAAGGGTCACGTAATCCTTGCCGATGTCAAAATGGTGTGCCGGTATCCCGGGAAGCACCTTTCCCGCCGCCTCTACATCGTCCGTGACAATCATAAATTCCATATCCGGCCTTAGTTTCCGCATTTCCTTTATGCCGTGAATCCAGTATTTTTTATCGATAAAAAGCTCCGGGCTTCCGGTGTACTCCCCGCCCCGCATATTGATAATGCAGAGGTTCTCTCTGCTGTACTCCTTAGAGTCATACTCCGGCTTCACCTTAAGCCACTGTTTTACCTTGTCGAGATACTTTATAAAATAGGACTCATCCTGCATGTTTCCGTAAATCAGCGTGTTGTCCTCCACATGATGGATTCCCTCGTCCGCTCCCGCAATATAACATCCGTGGGTCATATCATGCCGGGAGTTTCCGATGTACAGACGCTCCTCCGTATCCTGATATATCCTGAAATTCTTTTTGTCCTCTTCGGAAATGACATGTCCCAAATCCACGTCCATGAAATACATGCCCCGGTTGCTGTGAATGTTCACCGCAAAGCGTTCCTGGCCGGCGGTTCCGAATTCGTATCCGTTTTCCTCCGCCACGGCCCTTGCCGTCACATAGCAAAACAACTGATTTCCCAGCCCCTGTCCGTTGATAAATTCCGTTCCTATCATTTGCTCTCCCTGTCTTTCTCCTTCTTTCCCGAATATCCCTGCCAAAAACTCATCCCGCCGGATTACCGAAAGACCTTCTCTGACAGCTCCGTCTGCTATAAAGCGGTTTCCACCAGCTTCGAATTTTCCACTTTATAAATAATATCGCACTTTTCAATGGTATTTAATCTGTGGGCAATGATTATCATGGTCTTTTTCCCGTGGAAGCTGTTCACGGCCTCCATCACCGCCGCCTCCGTGTCGTTGTCAAGGGCGGAAGTAGCCTCGTCAAACACCAGTATTTCCGGGTCGTTGTAAAGGGCTCTGGCAATGCCAATCCTCTGCCTCTGCCCACCCGAAAGCCGCACGCCCCGGTCGCCGATTGTGGTATCAAGCCCCTCCGGCAATTCCTCGATAAATTCTTTGAGCTGGGCTTCCTCCAGCACTTCCCATATCCGCTTATCGTCAATCTTGTCGGCGTCGATTCCAAAAGCGATGTTGTCCCGGATGGACTCGTCAATCAGATAAATCGCCTGGGGAATATAACCCACCTGGGCCAGCCAGGATTCATAATTTTTGAAAATGTTCACCCCGTCGCAGGTGATTTCTCCCTCCTGGGCATGCAAAAGCCCCAAAAGCACGTCCACTATGGTTGACTTCCCGGCCCCTGACGCGCCGATAATCCCCACCGATTTTCCTTTTGGCACCGCCATGTGGGCGTCCTTAAAAATATACTTGTCCGAATCCGGGTAATGAAAACTGATATGGTTTAACTCAATCTTATCCTCCAGCTTTAACTTCTCCACCTGGGAATTGGCTTTGCGCTCCGCCAGCATGGCGTCGGTCTTCATGCCCTCCTGCAGATTTTCATACACAAAGTCAAGGCTTGGCTGGGTATAGGCGATTTCCGTAATATACGTGTTAATGCGGTTCACGCTGGGAAGCACTCTGATAGCCGCCACTCCGAACGCCGCTATGGTGGTCATAATCTCCCCCACGTTTCCGCCGCTGTTGATGTAAATGGTGATAAACGAAAGAACGCTGACTATAAATACCGTCTCTATAAGCACTCTTGGCGTATTGTTCAAAACCGCGTAATTTCTTGCCACGTCCGCGCCCACCTTGCCGGTTTCGTAATAATTCCGCACGAAAAATTCCTCCCGGCCCAGCACCTTCACGTCCTTTAAACCGTAGGTCGCCTGGATTCTCCACTTGGCAATCCGCGACTGAATCGCCTGATTCTTCGCCCCGATTTTATTCAGCCGGGGCTTAAGTACTTTCAGTACAATCAGCGTCATCACGCCGAATATGGCAATGATAAAGAGCGTCATGGCAACATTCTGCCACAAAAGCACCACAAAAATGAGAAAGGAAACCACAACCTCGCTGGCAAGCTGCAGCATGGCGAGAATCAGCGCGAAGGTCTGGGGAATGTCGCTGTCCGTAATACGAAACACCGTAGGAATGTCCGCCCCTAAATATTTTTCATAAGGCCGGTTTAAAAATTCCGCCATCACCCGGCTTATCATCTTGTTTCTGTTCCGCGTAATAAACGAATTTTGTCTGTAAATCAGCAGCAGGATATACAGGTTTTTAATCACATAAATCGCCATCAGCCCAATCAGAAGCGTCATTGTTATCTGACCGGCATTTTCAATTTGAAGGGCGTCGCAGATTTTTTTCAGAATATCGTATCTGTTGATAAATTCCTGCAGTTTTTCCGGCATCAAAAGAGCGTTCACCAGCGGAATCATGGCCCCCACGCCCAAAGTCTCCAGAAGCCCTCCGATAAAAATCATTACGCCTAAAATCCCAAGCTGGATTTTCTGCTTTCTGTCAAATATATAATTAATTTTGCCAAGTAAATTCACTTTCTTCATGGAGCTCCTTTGTCTGCCGATTCCTTTAAAATCCCCTGCCAAACGCCGTATGTTGTTTGTCAGATTATACCATGCAATGGGCATTTGGGCAAATACCCTTCAAAAATCACTTTCCGCCCGTCCGAAGGGGTATCACGACCCTCTCATACCCTTTCACCAGAAGATAGTATCCCCCCGGCCAGAGAAGCATCGCCCGCATTCTCACTTTATCCCCGAAGGCCACAAAGCTTTTTTCGTAAATTCGCCGGATTTCCTCCTTTTCCCCTTTAAGCAGCTCCGCCAGCGCCCTGCCGGCCTCTTTCATTTTTCTTTCCCTGAAATCCACATAGTAAAACAGCATGGTCCGGTAAAAATGATATGCCGCCTTTTCGGATAGCTCCTCATATCCCGCCTTACGCAGGCATTCCACCTGTTCTTTCCAGAAGGGAATCTCGTCCCTGAACCTTCTCTCCTGCAGCTTATGGTTCATTATACTGGTTTCCCGATTCACCAGATAATTATAATAGGGCCTGTCCACAAACACGCAGCGCCGGATTTTAAGAAGCGCCCTTGTGGTATACATAATGTCCTCCGATTCCCGCCCTGTAGGAAAGGAAAGACCTTCCGTCACATCCCTGCGGAAAAGCTTGCTCCACACGGAATGATAAATATGCCACGGCCTGTTGTCGCAGATATAAATCTCGAGAGCCTCCCTGCCGGTTAATACATATCGCTGCCCGGTAAAGGCATCCTGCGGCTTTTTTCTTTCTTCCCCTCCGTTTAACCGCTGCCGGTAGGAACAGACCGCTATCTCGCTGCCCGTTTCCTCACAGGCCCTTAGCATTTCCTCATACATGGCCGGTTCCACCCAGTCGTCGCCGTCCACAAAGCCTATATAGTCCCCGGCGGCGGCGGCGGTTCCCGTATTCCTTGCCTGGGCGACGCCCAGATTTTCCGGCTGGTGAATCACCCGGATATGTTTATTCTTTTCCGCGTATTCGTCGCAAATCTTCCCGGTAGCGTCCGACGAACCGTCGTCCACTATAATAATTTCCATATTGCCGCAGCTCTGTAGAAGCAGGCTCTCCAGACACCGGGAAATATAACTTTCTATATTATAAGCCGTCACTATTACGGAAATCAGTTTTCCCATCATTCCACCAAATCACCCTTTGCAGAAATTCTCACCATATTTTCTGTATAAATATCCGTATAACACTGGTTCTGCGCCCATTTCGACGGGGCAATTATCCGTTTATCCCGGGAGGCGCCCAGCCACGCTCCCCACCAGCTAAAGCTGGAGTTTGCAATGATATAGTGTCTGCATCTGCTCATCAGATACATATCAAGATAACCGTTCTCCCCCCTGCCGCTTTCCACCGCCACGAACCGCCCGTTGTCCTCATAATTTTCCCGAATCCATTTTTTCACCCATTCCGGCTCGTTGCTGAAAAGGAAAAAGACCGCCTCCGGCTCCTTTTCCTCAAAATACGCTATCGCCCTTCTGTAATATTCCTCCGTGCAAATCCCTCCGTAGATTTCTTCCTTTTCCAGATAATCGCCTCTGCGGATATGCACCGCGACGGAAACGGCGTTTTCTATCCTTTTCAGATATCCTTCAAGCCGCTCTTTTAATTCCCCGTCCAATCCTTCCCATATTTTCCCGGAAAAGGTAAACGCGCCGCGGACCTGTTCTTCTATATCCTTAAAATATTTTTCGCTTTGAAAATAACCGGTCAGATATGCCGGTTCCCGGACAAGCGCCTGCCCGTCAAAATTGCAGCTTTCTTCATGGTATTCTTTAGACTTTCTTCCGAAAAGCTTTCTGCGCACCCTGTGCGAAAACTTTAGAAAGCCGTCGGTAATTTCATTAATTTCATCCTTATCCGCCCGGGGATAATCAATGTCAAAGGCCCACAGCATGACAGGCCGCACGCCGGGACGGTCGTATTCCGAAATATCGTCAAACTTGACCTCTCTTCCCAGAGAGCAGAGTTTTAAATACAGCGCGTACTGGAACATCTGATTCCCCATACCGCCTGTCATCTGGATAATAATCATATAAATCTTACCTCTTTTTACTGTACGGGCCGCTTCCCTCCCGGGCGCCGCCCAATTCCTCACCGCGATATCACAGCTTCTCTCTTATCATAATAGACTCCGCCTGCCGGAACATCCCTGCGCACAATGCTTCCGGCTCCGATTACCGCGCCGTCGCCGACAGACACCCCTTTTAAAATCACGCAGTCGGCGCCCACCCATACCCGGTTCCCGATGGTAATGGACTCGCCCGGAAATTCGTCCCCCGTATCCTGAAAATCATGGTCATGGTCCACAATCACCAGATTATTGCCAAACTTGCAGTATTCCCCTATGGTGATTTCATTCATACAGGTAATGGAGGAATTGATATTAAAAAAACAGTGGCCGCCTATCTGCAGCCTTCCTTTTTGCTTGCAGCCGATATAAAGCGTCCCCCTGTTTTGTATTTTCTCTCCCAGCGAAAGCTTTGCCCCTTTGTCAATTTCAATCCGGGTTTTTTCAAGCCCCTGCAGCATGCCGGACTGAAAACGCCCTCCAAACCGCAGCTTCCAAAATGGCACTAAAAAAAGACTTTTTACCGTATTAAAAATCAGACTCATGTTCTCCTCATCTTCCTGCCGCCAAAACCTGCCGGTATATCGCCCGAAGCCTTTCTAAATGGGACGCCATACTGTACTTTTCCTCCGCTTCCCTGTAAGCCGCTTCCCCGAGACGTTTCCTTTCCTCATCGTCGTTAAGCAGCTCCGCCAAAGCGTCCGACAGTTCTTCCACATTGCCCGGCTCGCACAGACGGCCGTTTACGCCGTCCCTTATCAGTTTGGGAATCCCTCCCGCGTTGGTAGTCACAATCGCCAGCTTATGGGCCATGGCCTCCAGCACCGCCATAGGCATCCCTTCATAATAAGACGGAAACAAAAAGATTCCGCTTTCCTTTAGAAGCTTTTCCTTTTCTTCTCCTCTCACCCAGCCCGGAAAAGAAACCGCCTCAGACAGCCCTTTTTCCTCAAAGAGCGCCTTTATCCGCATAAGCTCGCCGTCCCCGCCCATAACAAGGGGAACTTCTCCCGCTTTTTCGACGGTTCTCGCGTAAATTTCCGGGATATCAAAGCAGCCTTTCCTTTTTCCCAGCTCTCCCAGAAACAGTATCTGCCTTTTCTTTTCCTCCGGCAGCGCTTTTGGGAGCCGGCAGTAATTTTCAAGCACGGTAATTTTTTCCGGCGGGGCCGTCATTTCAAGGTTGTCCCTCCACTCCTTTGAGAGCGCAATCAGCATCCGGCATTTTCCGTAAACCCGCCGCACCAGCTTCTGCTTGCGGGGGGACGCGTTCCGGTAAAATGACTCAAACTCAGCCCCGTGAACGTGGTTAAGTATCGGGATTTTTTTGAATGAAGCCATATAAATAAAGGGCATTTTCCGGTAAAAGCTGGGGCCAAAGGAAGAGTGGACATGCACCAAATCCGGCTTTTCCCTGCAAATCACCTTTAAAAATTCCCAATAGCCTTTCAGCGCCTTCTGAAGTTTTTTCCACTTGCTCCCGTCGCAGTACGACTCCACATAAATGATTTCATATTCCTTTCCGAAACCATGCTCCCTGTAGCCGTTTACCACGGAGGCAATCCCGCCCTTCACGTTTCTGTCGGGTACCACCATGCACACCTTCATACCGTTCCTCATTTCCGCGCTTTCTGCAACGCCACTTTTCGTAAGCCGGGCTGCCGCTTCCTATTCTTTCACCGTTCTGCTGACCCGTCCTCTGGCGTTCACCAGAATCATTCCCTTTGTATATACATCGGTGCTGTCCTTGTCGTTCATCCATCTGTCCGGGGCCACCACCAGCCTGTCCGGGTTATCGTTCAGCCAGGCTGCCCACCAGCTAAAGCTGGAATTGGAAATAATATTGTGCCTGCATTTGCTCATAAGCAGCATGTCCAGGTATCCGGTATATTCCGTGTTGGCCTCCACCAGAACAAAACGGCCCTCCAGCTTTCGGACCTCATCTTTGTCCATGTCTTCGGTTATCTGGCTCGCAATCAAATCCTCCACCCACTTTTTTACCCATTTAGGCTCGTTACTGAAAATATAAAAGAACGCGTCGGGGTATCTCTCCTGAATAAATCTGACAGCCCCCTCGTAATATTTCTCCGTGCAAATCCCTTCATACAGCTCCTCATCCAGACGGGAATCGCTCCGGTACATGTGCATTCCCACCGCCTCGGTGCTCTCGATTGCGTCCTGGCAGGCTCTGGTGTTCTTATAAAGCTTTTCCGGCAGATGCATATTCTCCAGAGTGGGAAACCTGTATTTTGACCGGACTTCCCCGGCAATATCCTCAAAATATTTCTCGCTCTTAAAATTCCCCCTTAAGTACATGGAATCGAAACTAAGCACCTTAGGGTCATAAAATTCCTCCTCGCGGTACTCAAGCGCCCGCCGTCCGAATATCTTCCTGCGGATTCTCTTTAACAGATTCATGGAGCCGTCCGTAAATTCTACGATTTCATCCCACGTTGCCCGGGGATAATCTATGCCGAACACAGCAAGCATAATCGGACGGGTATTCTCGCCGCGGTACTCGTTGATATCGTCAAATTTTACTTCCTTTCCCATGGAGCGGAGCTTCAAGTACAGCGCGTACTGGAACATCTGGTTCCCCAGCCCCCCTGACATCCTGATTATATTCATGGTTTCCACCTCTTATCTGCCGCATAAAGCTGATTTATTATTTTACCATACATTCCCTGTTATCACAAGTTTTTGTAAATTCCACCGCATTGACAGAACAGTCAATCCTGTTTACAATAAAACAATATATATCATGCCCTTTGACAGCGGAAATTACAAGGGAACCGTCAAACATTCCCCACGGAGAAATCATTAATGAAAAATACGGCTTTATTTTATATGAATTACACCGCGCCATATCCGGGAAATTTTCTGGCCTCTATGATGATGCTGGTTAAAAGCCTGCAGGCGAAAAATATAAAATCACACTTTATTTTTCCCGTAAGCGCCCAGAATTGCAGTTGGGTTCCGGAACTTACAGGGGCGGGCATTACCGTTTCCTTTATACCGGAGGGTTCCAAAGAAAAATTCCGTTTTTTCCGGGAGGTCTTTCGGGATAAATCGATTCTGTTTCTGCATCTGCACTTTACGGACAGTATGGCCGAGAGGCTGCTAATCAAGCTTGCCATGCTCCTTTGCCGTAACAGGCGTCCCATTGTGGTACACTACCATAACCACTACTCCTACCATGCAAACGCCCTGAAGCGGGCTGTCAAAAAAGCCTCCATGCATGGCGACTATCTCCTCGGCTGCAGCGCCGGTGTGGCGGAAAGCCTGAAAAACGAAAATTTAAGCAATGACATTGCCTTTATCGAAAACGCCATTGCCTTTGAAAGACTGGACAGCTCCCGCAACGGATATGGCCAGCGCAATTTTTTGCAGTTCGGATTCGATTATGAGCGGAAAGGCGTTGACATTTCCCTAGAAGCCTTTAAGCTGCTTCGTGAAAAATATGACGACCTGACTTTAAGCATCAGCTTATCCTCCAACAGAAAATACGTGGAGGATAAAATCACCGAAAAGCTGGGCGAAATACCGGCCTTTATAAAGCTCCTTCCGCCCACGGAAAATATAGCCGCCTACTATGACGAAGCCGCCGCCTTTCTCTCCCCCAGCCGGGAAGAGGGCTTTTGCTACAGCGCCGTTGAAGCGGCTTACTGCAAATGTCCGGTTATAGCTTCCGACATATCCGGGCAAAATGGAATTAACGTCAGGGGAATTATCTGGTGCAAAAGTGAAAGCCCCTCCGATTTGGCAGACAAAATCGACGGATTTCTCCGCCTGACCGAAGAAGAAAAAAGCGGGCTTGGCAGCCGGCTTAAAGAGGCGGCCTTAAAACATTATGATTTAAGCCGCTGGGTAACCCAGATAATCGCCTATTACGAAGAAAGAAAGCTGCTAAACTGATTTTGAAAGGACGTCCGTATGCTGTTTAATTCCTACCTTTTTATTTTTCTGTTTCTTCCGCTGACGCTGGTATGCTATTACGGATTAAACCACAGGAACAGACCTAAGGCCGCCCTTTTATTTCTGACATTTATGTCATTTTTATTTTACGGCTACGGTAATATTCCCTGCCTTCTTATTTTTCTTGCCAGTATTTTCTTAAACTATGGCCTGGTAACCGGAATGCGCAGACAAAGCGGCGGCCGTAAAAAGAAGCTTATCCTGGCCTTTGCCGTTTTTCTCAATATCTGTCTGCTGTTTTATTTCAAATACTTTAACTTTTTTATAGAAAATGTCAACCGGCTGCTTGGCACGGATATCCCTCTGCTGAGGCTCCTTCTGCCCCTTGGCATCAGCTTTTATACCTTTCAGCAGCTTTCCTATGTAATCGACGCCTACAGAGGCGAATGCGAAGACTATGGTTTTCTGCATTATATATGCTTTATTTCCTTTTTCCCCAAGCTGACCCAGGGGCCTATTGTCTACCACAGGGATTTGCTTCCCCAGCTTCAGGAAAAGACGGCCCGGAAAATCAATTACGAAAATCTGTGCCGGGGAATTTACGCCTTTTCCCTCGGCCTATCCAAAAAGGTGCTTCTGGCGGATAACTTTGCCCGAATCGTCAATGTGGGATATTCGAATATTCCCGATTTGAACTCGCCCAGCGCGCTTCTTGTCATGGTTTCCTATTCCCTGCAGATTTATTTTGACTTCAGCGGCTACTGCGATATGGCTTACGGAATCTGCTATATGCTGGGCATGAAGCTTCCGCTCAACTTTGATTCTCCCTACAAAGCCAAATCCGTTACCGATTTCTGGAACAGATGGCATATCACCCTGACAAAATTTTTTACCAGATATCTGTATATCCCTTTGGGGGGAAGCCGGAAAGGTGAGGCGAGAACCTGCCTCAATGTTATGATTGTCTTTCTTTTAAGCGGCCTGTGGCACGGGGCAAACTGGACTTTCCTTCTGTGGGGCTTTCTGCACGGGATTGTGAAAGTCATTGAGAGGCAGACCAAAATTACTTCCCTGAAGATACCGGCGTTTATAAAAACAGGCGTTACCTTCCTTCTGGTAACCTTTGCCTGGAGCCTGTTCCGCTCGGATTCCATCGGCGATGCGGCCGGACTTTGGACAAGGCTGTTTTCCGGAGGCATCGGCGGTATTTACCAGCCTGTCACGGAAAAATTTCAGGAAATTGTGGAAATCAGCTTTTTGTACCGGGCCGGGCGCATGGCCGGTCTCGGCGGACTTCTGGAGCGATGCCCATGGCTTCCCGTAACCGCCTTTACTGTGCTTTCCCTTTCCGCCTGCTTTACCATGAAGCACACCCAGGAAAAGACCGAAAGCTTAAAGCTAAACGTCCAAAAGCTCTCGGCGGTGGTTATCCTCCTGTTCTGGAGTATTATGTCGCTGTCCGAAAAAAGCGAATTTCTGTATTTTAATTTCTAAAAAGGGAAAACTTTTAAGCGCTTGAACTGAAGCAAAGAAAGGGCGAGGATATGACGCAAAAAGATGCAAAAAAATGGTTTTTCAAATGTCTTGCCATACTGGCCGCTCTGCTTGGCCTTACCGCCATAACAGTGGTTATTGTAGACCCTTATTTTCATTATCACGGCCCTTTTTCCTTTTTGTCCTACAAGCTTTACGACGAACGGTATACCAACGACGGAATTTCCAGGCATTTCGACTTCGACGCCCTGATAACGGGGACCTCTATGGCCCAGAATTTCAAACCCAGCGAAATGGACGCTCTTTTCGGAACAAATTCCGTAAAAGAAGCCTTTTCGGGCGCGGGCTATCAGGAAATTGCGGACAACCTCGACAGGGCGCTGACCCGCAACGGGAAAGTTACCACCGTTTTATGGACTTTGGACTACAACGGCCTCCTTCGGGATTATGACTGGGCGCAGTATGAAGAATATCCTACCTATTTATATGACAATAATCCCTTTAACGACGTTTCCTACCTGTTTAACAAATCCGTTTTTTACCACAACGTACTCTCCAATATCGAGCGCACCCTTTCGGGAGAGCCCTCGGTCACCATGGACGAATATTCTTCTTTTCGGGCCGAAACCGGTCTGAATCAGATTTTAATGTCCTATGACAGGAACAACGTGAACAGGGATGTGCCAACGGAATTTGACGAACAGGCAAAGGACGCGGTCACACAGACCATTACCGCCAATGTGACCGCTCTGGTAAATAAATATCCTGACGTTACTTTTTATATCTTTTATTCCCCCTACAGCATCTGCTACTGGGACGCCCTGAACATCAAAAACACGCTCCAAAGACAGGTCCGGGCGGAGCACACCGCCACGGAACTGCTCCTTGCATGCCCCAATGTCAGGCTTTACAACTTCTTTGACCGGTACGATGTGATTTGCAATCCCGATTTCTACAGCGACAGCGGGCATTACAGCGCGGAAATCAATTCCAGGATTCTGCAGTGGATTGCCGGCGGCGACGGGCTTGTCACAAAGGAAAATTATCTGGACAGGCTGAAAGAGGAATACGAATTTTATGCAAATTACGATTACGACAGCATCTATAACTGATTGCCTCTCCCTGTCCGACGCTTACAGGAACATGGTTATACCTTTTCCTGACGCATCCATTCCTGAAACATTAAAATATACCAGATTTGAATGCGCCACTGCCCTTTTTCTATAAAGTCGGTCCAAATGCGCCAGACCACATCCGCATCCAGAATCCCCTGCCTTTTCAGGTTTTCCTTATCGAGCAGTTCCTCCGCCCAGCGGCGGAGCAGGGGCTGGCGAAGCCATTTCTCCACAGGCACGCTGAATCCCTTTTTCGGGCGTTCCATCATTTCTCTGGGGACATACCGGTAAAGCACGTCCCTCAGCACTCTTTTTCCCAAAAACGCCTGTCCCTTTGACGCGCCGCCCTTTCCGGAAGCGCCGGCGGATACTCTCTTATAATCGATGGGGAGGCTCCAGGCAAACTCCACCACATCCTTATCCAGCATGGGAACTCTTGTTTCCAGAGATACCGCCATGGCCGTCCTGTCAACTTTTACCAGTATATCGTCGGGATGATACATCAGCATATCCATGAGCATGATATTATGACAGGGTTCCGCCAGATAATTCGGCTCGTATTCGCTGTATTTGTAACTGCATTCTCTCCCATCAAGGCTGATTTGTCTGGCAAGGGGTTCGCATTCACAGGAACAGATATATAAATCCGAAGGGCCTTTCGCGCTAAGCAGCTTTCCCTTTACCTGATAAATGGGTTTTCTGGCAAGCGGGCTGTGAAGCGCCAGAGCGCTGCAGGGCTTCCTGATAAAATAAGGAATCCCTTTCATCTTATTCCAGATACGCTCCACGGAGGCATAGGAGGTGTAGCCGCAGAAAAGCTCGTCTCCCCCATCCCCGCTCAATGAAACGGTCACATGCTCTCTGGTCATTTTGCTCACCAGATAAGTGGGAATCTGGGAGGAATCCGCAAAAGGCTCCCCGAACATCCCGGCCAGCTTCGGAATCACCGCCTTGGCGTCCTCTTCCGTGATATAAAGCTCTGTGTGCTCCGTTCCCAGATGTCTTGCGATTTCCTTTGCGTAAACCGCTTCGTCAAAGTCCTTTTCTTCCATTCCGATGGTAAAGCTCTTCACCTTTCCTCTGTTTAAGGACTGCATCAGGGCCACCACAGTGGAGGAGTCGATTCCCGCCGACAAAAACGCTCCCACAGGCACGTCCGCCATCATCTGCTCAGAAATGGATTCCTTTAAAAGGCGCTCCAATTCGTCCGCCGCCTCCTGTCTTGTGCCGGTAAAAGGATGAGACTGCCCCTTTCTGGCGGCCTCCTTTACTGACCAGTAGCTCTCCGTCTCCGCGCTTTCTATATTATTAAATGGTAATTTAATTTTTAGAATTGTGCCCGGCTCCAGTTTGTAAATCCCCTCGTAAATCGAATAGGGAGCCGGAATATAGCCATGGGTAAAATAAACGCCGAGTACCTGCCGGTTAATCGGATTCTGAAAGCCGTCAAGGACTTTGATTGCGCCCACATTGGATGCAAAGACAAAGCTTTCGCCCACCTGACCGTAATACAGAGGCTTTTCCCCTATTCTGTCCCTGACAAGATAAAGGCACTGCTCCTTTTTATCGTACAGGGCCAGGGCAAACATCCCCTTGCAGAGCGTAATTGCTTCCTTCACGCCATAGGCCTCCACGGCCTCCAAAAGCACCTCCGTGTCCGACGTTCCCTTAAACCCGTTCACCTTTTTTTCTTTCAAAAGCCTGTCCGCAAGCTTTCTGTGATTATAAATTTCCCCGTTGAAGGCAATCACAAATCTGCCGCTGTGGGAGGACATGGGCTGGGCGCCGTTTTCCGATAAGTCCACAATGGCGAGCCGCCTGTGCCCTAATACCACCTGACCGTCGTTCGAGATATAGGTTCCTTCCGCATCCGGTCCCCGGTGATAAATTCTGCGTTTCATCCGCTCGATATTACTCTCTTTGTTACCTTTGAAATTGCAAAATCCGGCTATTCCGCACATATTTTCCCCGTTTCCGCGCACTGTTTTTGCGCTTCCTGCGTTTGCGGCTGCGCCGCATCCGCAAACTCTTCTTTTTTGCCTCCGATTTATTAACGGCCCGCCTTTGGTCCTTCCGCAGACGTCCCCTATCTTTGCATTACCTGCAAAAGATAGCGCTCCCAGCTCTTATATACCGCTTCGCTCTTATAAAGCGTCTGCAGCTTTGCCGCTTCTCTTCCCAGCTTATCCGCCCGCTGCCGGTCCGAAAGCACCGCCCGCAGAGCTTCCTCCATTTTATCCACATCGCCCACAGGCGTAAGCAGACCGTTCACCCCATGGGAAATCAGTTCCGCCGGGCCGCCGCAGGGGCAGTCCGTGGAAATTACCGTAAGCCCCAAAAGCATTGCTTCAATCAGAGTATTGGGCATTCCCTCCGTGTTGGAGGAGAGGACAAAAACCCGGGATTTATAGATAAGCTCCTCCACATTATCCACATTGCCCGGCCATAAAACCCTTTCCCCTAATCCCAACTGCCCGGCCAACTGCTGCATCTCTTTCCATTTCCGCCCTTCGCCGTAAATGATAAGCCGGTATTCCGGAAAATCCCCGGCAATTTTGGCAAAAGCCCGGAGCAAAAGCTCCTGATTTTTATTTTCGTCCACGCGCCCTACCGCTGCAATCGTCTTATCCCGCTCTCCCTCAAACCGTTCCCTGAAAAAAGCGTCCCTGACAGGGTTTCGCAGCGTCACGGCCTTTTTCCTCACCGCCTTCGGGAAAAAGGAATAACACCTCTTCGTCTGGAGCACGACGCCGTCCGCCAGACAAAACAGGCTCTTTGCCATAAGCCGCATCCATCTGCTGTAATATTCCTCCAAAGGCTCTCCCCGCACAGAAATAACAACCGGTATTTTAAGCCCGAAAGCCGTCAGTATTGCCATCATATTGTTTTTGCCGATAAAAGAAAGAACAATATCCGGCTGTTCCCGCTTCCATATATTCCGCAGTTTGCGGAATCTGGCCGCAAAATTGGAAACACGTCCTCCGGCAAGCTCTTTCTCTTTGGGCTCCGTTATCAGTCTGATTACTCCCTCAGGCACCCGGTACTCTTCCTTATCCACCCGGGCGGTGAGCAAAAGCACCCTGTACCCTTCATGTTGAAAATAATCCGCAAGATTAATGATAACTCTCTCGGCCCCGCCCTTACTGAGACTTCCGATATACAACGCAATTATTTTCTGCTCTGCTCCTTGCTTTGCTTCTTGCTTTGCCATCCGCTCCTCCATACATTGCTTTTGGCCGCTGCCCTAATTGCCTGTCAGCTCTTCAACATAATTTTTCCATTCCTCATATATCTTCTGGGGCTTTGCCTTCTCCGAAAGCTTTCCCGCGTTTTCCGAAAGCCTCCCGGCCAGTTCCTTATCCGACAGCACCCGCTCCATGGCCTTTGCCAGCTTTTCGTCGTCTCCTGTAGGAACCAGAAAGCCGGAAACGCCCTCCTCAATAAGCGTCGCGCACCCGCCGCAGGGACAATCCGTCGCAATCACCGGAAGCCCCATCACCATGGCCTCCATCAGGGCGTTTGACATTCCCTCATAATTTGAGGGCAGCACGAAAAGAGAAGCGCTTTTGATTTCTTTCTCAAGGCTGCTGCATTGCCCCATAAACTCCACTCTTTCGGTAATTTTGTTCTGACGGATATAGGCGTCCATTTCCTTCCACGCGTCGCCGCCCTCGCCCTCGCCATAGATACGAACCTTTGCGGAGGGGAATTTGTCCTTTATTCTGTTAAAAGCCTTAAGAAGCATGAGCTGGTTTTTTTCAAAGGTAATTCTTCCCACGGTGACAATGACAATATCGCCGCCGTCTTTTTCGCCGGAATCTGCATTTTTCCTGTTCTCCGGCAAATACTTTTCGTCAATGGGGTTCCATATGATACGGGATTTCCGCTGAAGCCTCTCCCCGAAAAACGCCTGCGCGTCCTTTGTCTGAAACACACAGCCAGCCGCCCTTTTCTCCATCCGCTTTGTCAGGAACTTATGAGGGGCATAATCAATCTGTGGGTCGCTTCTCACGGATATGAGCAGCGGAATCTTTATCCCCAGCATACTGAATACGCTTCGGAAATTTGCTTTCATGCAAAAGGAGATAACAATATCGGGGTTTTCCTTTTTGATAAGCCCCCTCAAATCGGTAAAACGCCTTATCGCCAAAGCCGCCCTTCCGCCGGCGTTTTTTTTATCTCCAAGGTTAATCCTTTTTACCCCGTCGGGAATTTCATATTCATTCTCAGCCCGCCAGAGCGTCACAATGCTGACCTGACAGCCATCCTGTGCAAAATATCTGGCAAGGACGGTCAGGACCCGCTCGGCTCCGCCTTTTCCAAGACTGTTGATATGAAACAAAAT
>CAJTMZ010000001.1:63567-63830 GCA_910577445.1 uncultured Lachnospiraceae bacterium
CATCGTTTAAATATCATACGTTATTTATATTGCTGATATAAGTTTCATGCCACTTCTGGAAAATAAAGAACGCCCACAGTATTCTGGAATAATTTTCCCCGGTTCCCGCTCCTTTATCCCCTGTTTTCATATAATCTCCAAGAAATTTTTCCACAAAGTCAGGCCGGAAGATTCCCTGCTTTGCCAGGAAATCCCTGTTCCCATAGGATAAAATCTGTTCCTTTAAAGGCCCCCGGAGCCATTTATCCAAAGGCACGCTAAAA
>CAJTMZ010000001.1:63850-98009 GCA_910577445.1 uncultured Lachnospiraceae bacterium
GTTTTCGGCCTCTCCAAAAGCGCCCCCGGCACAAAATCACAGGTGATATCTTTTAAAATTCTCTTTTTATTTCCCTTTTTATACTTATATGCGTGGGGCAGACGGAAAGAATATTCCACCACGGCGGTGTCCAGTATAGGACATCTTGTTTCCAATGAATATTTCATGGAAGCCCTGTCCACCTTACAGAGAATATCCCCCGGCAGGTAGGTTTCCATGTCCAGCATCATCCGCCTCTCCTGCCAGTTTTTTTCCTGATAAGCGCTTTCACCTGCGTAATAACAGGGTATCTTCTCCCCTGCCCCGGCCATCACCATGCTTTCCGCAAGGCGGATATTGTTTCCGGCAATAAACTGGGTCTTGGCCTCTTTATTTCTGTTTCCCGCAATCACGCGGATTTTAAAGGGGTATTTATCCGTAATGTGCAGAATATCCCCCACAGCCTTTGCCGCCCCGCCGGGAATGTCGAGAAGCTGCGCCTGGCGCACTTTCTCATAAACATTATAACCGCAGAAAAGCTCATCCCCTCCGTCGCCGGATAATGCTACCGTTACCTTTTCTTTTGCAAGGGCCGCCACCAGCATGGAGGGAATCTGGGAGCTGTCCGCAAAAGGCTCGTCGTAATAAGCCGGAATACTTTCCACCAGAGAAAACATGTCCTTTTCGTCGATATACATCTCCGTATGGTCACACCCAAGGTAAGAGGCTACCTCTTTCGCGTACCCGGCTTCGTCGTACTGCTTTTCATGGAACCCGACAGAAAAGGTTTTTACCGGTTCGCCGGACAGTGACGCGGCCAGAGCCGTAACGAGAGTGGAATCGTATCCGCCGCTCAAAAAGGTTCCGATTGGCACATCCGCGAGCATTCTTTCCCCTACCGCGCCCCTTAAAATTTCCTTTAACTCCTCTTTCGCCTGTCCGTAGCTTTCTACCGGCTTCTTTTTCTTTTCCTTTCTGACTTCCTTTAAATCCCAGTATTTCCACTGCTTTACCGTTCCTTCCGAAAAGGACAGAACTTCCCCCGGACGCACCTTTTTGACATCCTCAAAAATGGTATCAGGCTCACACAGATACTGCTGGTAAAGAAAACGGGGAATGACTTCCTTTCGTATCCCGGCCGAAAATCCGGGACACTTGAGAATCGGTTTTAACTGCGACGCGAAAACCAGATTTCCGTCCTTTAACCAGTAATAAAGGGGCTTTTTCCCCATCCTGTCCCGGACAAGGTAAAGCTTTTGCTGCTGCCTGTCAAAAATCCCCATGGCAAACATTCCGTTGAGCTTTTTTATACAGTCAATTCCCCACTTCAGATAAGCCGCCAGAATCACTTCCGTATCGCAGGCGGATACAAAGGGGTAATCCGACAGTTCCTCTTTCAGCTTTTTAAAATTGTAGATTTCCCCGTTATAGACAACACTGACTCTCCCGTCCGGCGAATGCATGGGCTGATGTCCCAAAGGGGACAGGTCGAAAATGGAAAGCCGTCTCTGGGCAAGCCCCACCGTGTAGCCGCCTTCGGCAGGATAAAGTTCCACCCCCGCGTCGTCCGGCCCTCTGTGATACATGGTGTTGTTCATCTCCGTAAGCGCGTCTTTTGTTATCCGGTTTTTACTGAAAAATCCACATATTCCGCACATTTACATTTTCTCCATACAGGAAAGCAAGCCTTCCATATAATTTTCCGTTGAAAAATCCCCGGCCCTTGCCGGAGCCTTGTCCCGATAGCTTTTATAAAGAACTTCATCCTGCAAAAGCCTCAGAACCGCGCCCGCAAACTTCTCCTCCGCTTCCTCCAGCACAATCCGCTTCTTTTCCCCGCGACAAGGCGATTTCTCCGCCTCCTCCCGGCAGAGAGCCTCTCCCTCCGGTTTCCAGCGCACGGACAAGTCCTTCTCCGGTGAAAGCGGCGGGACAAGAATGCCGTAGTCCCCCAAAAAGACCTCCTTCTGCGCTTCCGCCTCCCTGAAATCCCCATGAAGGATTTCCGCAGGCCCCGACAGACAATTAGCCGACACTACCGGGAGGGATAGGGCAAGCGCCTCCACCAGCGCATTGGGAAGCCCTTCGCTTAAGGATGTCAAAAGATAAATATCGCTCTCCCTGAGATAAGGGAAAGGATTCTTTTTAAGGCCTGTAAAAAACACCCGTTTTTCCACTCCCAGCTCCTTTGCGAGCCTTCTGTATTCCTCAAAACCGCCCTCTCCGATAACGGCAAGACCGACATTTTCTTCTTCCTCATAAACCCGCCGGAAAATTTTCAGAAGATGCCAGAAGCCTTTCACATCATCCTCCCGGCCCATGGACACCAGAATTTTGCCGTTTTCTCTGAAAAATCCAATATCCTTATCCGGCTCTTTGCGGCTTTGCGCAAGGATTCCCTGAATATCGCAGGGATTCCACAATGCCTTTGCATTGGGAAAGCCATAGCTTTCCTGTACCAAATCCGCCATCTTCTTTGAACAGCAAAGTACCCTGTCCGTACAGCGGCTGATAAGCTTCATGTAAATCCCGCCCCGAATCTCCTCAAAGGAATGGCAGGCGGAAATTTTCCTTTTCGCCCCCCGGCTCAGAGAGTTCGCGATATTGGCCGTTGTGCCGAAGCTGTAGGAAATATCCGTTCCCAGCTTTTTCTGAAGGGCGGTCAGTTTTATGCCTCGTCTTATGATATTAAGAATCTTCCGAAGCCTGCCGTCTTTTGCTTTCAGATTTAAATCAATCACCGAAAGCCCGGAAATGTCAAAGGCAATATCCTCCATGGAAAAGACCACAATAACCGCCTCTGTATCCCGGCGCCGCGAAAGGGCTCTGGCCGTCATAACGCAGATTCGTTCAAAGCCCCCCTGATGCAGCATGGGAGTAATCAGCATGATTTTTTTATTCTCCGTTTTGTTTTTCTCTCTCATAAAAACGCGTCCCGCTATTTAAAGCTTCCGGTCTCGTAAAATCCCGTCATAATTTCCGCCTGAGCCTTCACGTCAAACCCGGCTTTCTCCATCTGCTCCTTATGCCCCGCCCTTTCATACTCCTGCGTGTCAACAATATATTCCGCCCACTTTTCGGGGGACTCCTTAATGCTCATAGCCTGTACCAGCTCTGTCGCCATAACCTCCGTACAGATACTGTCCGATATCAGGCACCTTAAACCTGAGGTCTGAGCCTCCACCACAGTCCCCGGAAGTCCCTCGAACCGGGACGGATACACAAAGTAATCCATGGCCTGATAATAATCATAAACGTTTCGTTTATTTCCGGCGAACAAAACCTTATCCGAAATTCCAAGTTCCTTTGCCTGATTTCCGGCCGCCTCCATGCCGCCGCCCTCCCCCAGCAGAAGAAGCGCATAGTCCTTATCTCCCTTTCTGCAAAGAGCGGCAAAAACCTGCAGCAAATACTCGTGGTTCTTTGCATAGTGAAATCTTCCCACATGGCCAATCACATATTTATCCGAAAGGCCAAGCTCCTCCCTGATTTTCTGCCGCCGCAACCCGTCATATTCAAAAGCCCCGCAATCGATGGCGTTCGGCACAAAAACTGTTTTTCCCGCCTCCACGGCCTTCTTCCCAAACACGGAAATTCCGGCAAGCTCTGAGCAGGTGAACAGAAAGTCCGCTTTTTTTGAGAGATTACGTCGGAGGAACCTTGTCAGGATTCCTTTAATTCCCTTATCCACACCCGCGCTCCTGGCGTGGGCAATAATCAGCGGCACATCCGCTCTTTTTGCAATGGGCAGATAAATGGCCGCGGTACTGGTGATGTGCCCCTGCACCGCCCGGAACTCGTGGTTTTCCCTGAAAAAATCCGCTATTGTCTTTCTGTATGAAAAATAATTATAAAAACGAAACCGGGGAACTCTGAAAATCCGCCCGCCCAATTCCCTTATTTCCTTATCAAAAAATCCTTCTTTGTCCGTATGCACCAGGAAATCAAACTGTACTCTTTCCCTGTCCACATGGCGGTATAAATCCATGATGCGGCTTTCCGCACCCCCTAACTGGGTGGTGCCAAGCACGTGAAGTATCCGAATCGGTTCCGGCATTTTTCTACCCCCCTACCTGATAATCCAAATCATCCCCGCAGTTTCCCAATCAGGTATTTTCCCTTCGCCATCCAAAATTCTTTCCACCGTCCGGGCAGGCTCTTTTCCGTCTTCGGCAATCCCAGATATTCCCCAAAGGAAATCCATGCCACCCCTTCCCTTTGAAAATATCCTTCATACCGCTTCAAGTCCTCGTCGGAAACGGTATTGGTGTGCACTACCATAGGGGAATATCCGCTCTTCTTTTTAAGGGTACTCCCAAGCCGAAAGGAAATGGGATAAAAATCAAGCCCGGCATACCGGTAGGGCTTTTCTCCAAAACCGTCCGTAAGCGCCCGGAATCCTGCCGCCCGAAGGGCTTTCCATGTATTTTTATCATAGGAATGGGCCGGCGCCATGAAAATATCCGTCTCAATCCCCTTTTCATGCAAAATCTCTTTCCCCTCCGTCAGCATTTCCTGCTGCCGCGCAAAGGGCAGTCCGGCAAATTCCGAAAAATTATTTAGGGGAAAACAGCCGCCCTTTTTTGTGGAATAAATGTGCCGGAAGCCGTGCATGGCAATCACCCATCCGTCCTCCCGCAGGGACTTTATATATTCCCAGAAGCCCTCGGACAGCTTTTTTTCCTCCGCGGAAAGCTCCTTTTTCACAAGGTTTTCGTCCCTGTTGTCAGGAACCACCCCTATAAGCGGCTTCACCTGATAACGGTCCAGAAGCGCCTTAAATTTCAGAAAGCGCTCCCAATCCATATCAGGTGTTATATCATCAAGTCTCACTGTGATTTTCATACCAGATTTTCCTTATACCAGTCAATAGCCAACGCGATTCCGGCGGCAAAATCATACTCCGGGTTATAGCCCAGCAGTTCCCTTGCCTTTCCGATATCCGCATTGGAATCCCTGATATCCCCTGCCCTTGGCGGGCCGAATAAAGGCTCCGTCTCTTTCCCCAAAGCCTTACAGAGTTCATAATAAACGTCAATCAGGTATTCCCTGCCCCCGGCGCCGATATTAAATGCCTCACCTGCCGCGTCAGAGGACGCAAGGCATGCCTTTAAGTTCGCCTCGATTACATTGTCAATATAGGTAAAGTCCCTGGACTGTTTTCCGTCGCCATTGATTGTGGGCCGTTCCCCGTTCATAAGCTGTCTGATAAATTTGGGAATCACCGCCGCATACGCGCCGTCAGGGTCCTGCCTTCTTCCGAATACATTGAAATACCGAAGCCCGTAGGTATCAAGGCCGTACAGAACCTTGTACAGGCGTCCGTATTCCTCATCCACCTTTTTGGTCAACGCATAGGGAGAAAGCACCTTTCCCTCCTGTCCTTCCTTTTTGGGCAGAACCGGATGGTCCCCATAGACGGAAGAGCTGGAAGCATAGACGAATTTCTTCACTTTGTTTTGGCGGGCAGCCTCCATCATGTTCAGCGTGCCCCTGATATTGATTTCCTCGTATAAAAGAGGCATTTCAATGCTGCGGGGAACGCTCCCCCATGCCGCCTGATTCAGCACGTAGTCCACTCCCTTTGCGGCTTCCATGCAGGTCTCCAGCTCCCTGATATCCCCTTTGATAAAGGTAAATCTTTCATTTTTCGTAAAAGGCTCGATGTTCTCGTACTTTCCTGTGGACAAGTCGTCAAGACACCTTACCGTATATCCCATTTCCAGTATGGCCTCGCACAGGTTGGAGCCGATAAAACCTGCCCCGCCCCCCACAAGAAATACGGAATCCTTCTCAAAGCTTAATTCTCTATATCCCATTTTTATTTCTCCTGTCACTTATTTTCAGCCAAGTCCCTCAGCGCAGGCAAATCTCCGCAATTCCGAAATTTTCCCTACAGCCTCCAGTAAATAAAGTCCTCTGTCAGATATTCTTCCCTGTTAAAGAGCCCTTTAATATCCATCAACACCTTTTTCTCATGCTTTGCGTTATAGAAGCTGCTGATTTTTTCCTTATCCAGAGACAGGAACTGCTCATGGGACACGGCCACAATCACACCGTCCATATCCTTTACCGCTTCCATATCGTCAAAGGTAATGCCGTACAGATGCTTTGCCTCCGCCGCGTCCGCCGCCGGGTCCACCACGACGGGATGAATCCCGTACTCGCCCAGCTCTCTGTAAATATCTATCACCTTGGTATTTCGGGTATCGGGACAGTTTTCCTTGAATGTAAAACCAAGAATGGCAACTTTGGCCCGCTTTACCGGAATATCGGCCTTAATCAGATTTTTTACCATATTTTCCGCGACGTATTTCCCCATATCGTCGTTAATCTGACGGCCGGCCAAAATAATCTGGGAGTGGTATCCAAGCTCTTCCGCTTTATAGGTCAGGTAATAGGGGTCCACGCCGATACAGTGTCCGCCCACCAGACCGGGGAAAAATTTCAGGAAATTCCATTTGGTTCCCGCAGCCTCCAGCACCGATTTGGTGTCGATACCCATTTTATTGAAAATAATGGAAAGCTCGTTCATAAAAGCTATGTTGATATCACGCTGGCTGTTTTCAATCACCTTGGCCGCCTCCGCCACCTTGATAGACTGGGCGCGGTACACTCCGGCCTCCACCACAAGCTCGTACACCTTCGCAACGGTATCCAATGTTTCCGCATCCATACCCGAAACTATTTTTACAATGGTTTCCAGCCTGTGAACCTTATCGCCGGGATTGATGCGCTCCGGCGAGTATCCGATTTTAAAATCCACGCCGCAGGTAAGGCCGGATTCCTTTTCCAGAATCGGCACGCACACATCCTCCGTCACGCCGGGATAAACCGTGGATTCAAAAACCACCACGGAGCCCTTTGTAAGGTTTTGCCCCAGAATACGGCTTGCGCCTTCCACCGGGGTAAGGTCCGGGGTGTGGTCGCTGTTGACCGGCGTGGGCACCGCCACGATATGGAACTTCGCCTCCCTGAGCTTTGCCGCGTCCGCAGTAAACTCCACGCTGGTATTTTTGATGGCCTCATCGCCCACCTCCCTGGTGGGGTCTACGCCTTTCTGATACAGCGCAATCTTTTCTTTGTTTAAGTCAAATCCCACCACTTTGATTTTCCGCGCAAACGCCACCGCGATAGGCATTCCCACGTATCCAAGTCCCACAAGGGACAGCTTTTCTTCTCCGCTTAACAGTTTTTCATACAAATTCATCCTGCTTCCTCCACTATGAAACAATTTCTTTTATTTCTTTATAATAAGCCGCAACTACCTTGTTCCTGTCAAATTCCCTCTCCATCTTTTCTCTGGCTCTGTGCCCCATCCGGGCTCTCTCCTCCCGCGACAGGTTCAGGAATTTCCTAAGGGCTTGCGTAAGAGATTCTCCGCTTTTCGCCTCACATCCAAAGCCCGTGACGCCCTCCTCAAAAATCTCCCAGCATCCGCTGATATTCGTGGCAATCACCGGCCTGCCCGTGGCGGAGGCTTCCATCAGCACATTGCTCATGCCCTCGTGCCAGGTGGGAAGTACCAGCGCCGAGGCCCTCTTTAAATGTTCATGTACCTGCGGGTCAAAGCCAAGCTGCCGGATAACGCCTTCCTTTTCACAGGCGTCAAGCCTGTCCTGATAGTCCTCGTCGCAGTAGCCCAGCAGTTCAAATTCCGCTTCCGGCCCGTGCAGTCTGGCGGCGGCTTCGAGAAGCTCTTCGATTCCCTTTTCCCGCATCATACGCCCCACATAGAGGAAACGCACCGTCTCCCCTTCGGGGTATTCCTCAAAGGTGTGACGGGACAGATTAACGCCCGAGCCCTTTACCAGTCTCGTGCTTTTCCCTTTTATCCGATAGTTTTCAAATATTTTCCGGTTTTCCTCGTTTTGAAAAAACACGCAGGCGGCCTTTTTAAGTCCTGCCCGGTACATGGCCACAATCATTTTAAGGAGCAGTCCCTTTTTCTGAAAGGTGCTCCCAAGCCCCGTAACCGTCACAAGATAAGGGATTTTCATAAGGCCGCAGCAAAATCCACCGTAAATATTTGGCTTAATGGTGTAAGTCAGCGCCAAATCCGGCTTTTCCTCCTTTAAGAGCCTCAGGTAGCTTCGAAGGAGCTTAAAATCCTCCGCCGGATTCACTCCCCGCCTGTTGATGGGTGTATGAACCACCTTGCAGCCCGCCGCTTTCAGCTCGTCGGTTTTTACCTCGTCCGGCAGACTCACCGTTACCTCATATTCTCCGAGAAGCTTTTCAATCAGCTCGCCCCGGAAATCATAAAGCCCTGCCGAGGAGTTGGCCAGTATCAAAATTTTTTTCACGTCACTCTACGATTTCCTTTCCGTTAAAATCCCTGATGGCGACTTCGTTGTATTTCATCATACAGATATTTTCCGGATACTCCCCGATTCTCACGGGGTTTTCCCTGCCGGAAAGATTGGCCATCACCTGCTTTGGCATGTTCACGCCGCAGGCATAGGCATGGGGATAACCGCCCCCGAATCTGGGATTAACCTCCGAAATATAAAAGGTTCCGTTTATTTCAAATATATCAATATCTATCATACCACAAAAACCGCATTTTTCCACGAATTTCTGCAGCAGCTCAAAAAGCGCCGGAATTTTTACCGAAACGGACTTATCCGTCTCCCCCGCGCGCATTTTAATTTTCTTTTTCACAAAAATAGAAGTGCATTTTCCGGAGAGCATGTCAATATACACGTCCGCCCCGTATTCCTGCCCGTCCATGAATTCCTGAATCATCAAATCGTCGTATAAGTCAAAAAGCACCTCGATTTCTTTATCCGAAGCTACCTTATTAATATTGATGCTGGCGCTTCCTCTCACCGGCTTTACGAAAACCGGATAGCTGATTTTTCCCGCGTGCAAATCCCCGTAAAAGGATTCCTTATCCACATAGCATTTCCCTGTTGGAATGGAAAGCTCTGTCAGCATCTGATACATATTATATTTATCAAAGCATGTTTCCACCAAATCGTAAGGCGAAACCACGGGTGTCGTTCCCACCGCAAGAAACCGCTCCCTTTCTTTTGCAAGAAGGCTCAGCTCCGGGTCAATCAGGGAAAACATGCCGTCTATTTTTTCCGATACGCAGATTTCCAGAATCCTGTCAATATACCCCGGCGCGGTAATTCTGGGAACCAGATAAAAAACGTCCGCCTCATACACCGCGGGCGCCAGATTTGAGCAGTCGGTGGCAACCACCTTTCCGCCCTCCCCGATGTTTTCCTTAAAAAACTGAACCACCTTATTCCTTGTTCCCGCACTTAAGATTAAAATATTCATGCCATTCCCTTCTTTCCATGCATGTCAGAGTCCGCATATGCAATGCGGACGTGCGCTCTCCGGTCTGAAAGCTTTAACCTTCACGCTGTCCTTTCCTGTATATATCAAAATCCACCGTGGTCTGCTCTTCCCCGGACAAAACCCCCGAGCGTTTCAGCACCATTTTGACGGTCATAAAAATAATCTTCAAATCCATTCCAAAGGTCAGATGGTTCACATACTCCAAATCGTAGGCAAACCGCTCCTCCCAGCCGATGGCGTTGCGCCCGTTTACCTGGGCCAGCCCTGTAAGCCCCGGCCTCACGTCATGCCTGTGGCTTTCCTCCTCCGAGTACCAGGGCAGGTATTTTACCAGAAGGGGCCTTGGCCCAATGAGGCTCATATCTCCTTTTAAGATGCTGAAAAGCTCCGGCAGCTCGTCCAGGCTGGTGGCCCGGAATATTCTGCCGAAACGGGTAAGACGAACCTCGTCCGGCAAAAGCTCCCCGTTTTCGTCCCGCTCGTCCGTCATGGAACGGAACTTGTGAAGCTTAAAAATTTTTCCGTCCTTTCCCGGCCTCTCCTGGGCAAACAGAGCCGGCTTTCCCAGCTTTATCCGCACCAGAATCCAGAGAATAAGGAGCAGGGGAGAAAGAATAATCAGCGCGCAAAGCGATATGATAATGTCGAGCAGCCTCTTTACAAACCTTTTGTACATATTTCCCCTCATTTTCCATGGCATATTTATGGTTCGGTATCTTTTTTATTTTCCGAAGCACTTTCTCACAGTCCTGATAATCAGCTCCATGTCCTCCGCTGTATTTTTAATGTCGCTGGGCAGGCACAGGCCCCTTTCAAAGATATCGGCGGACACGCTTTGCCCCTCCCCGTTTACGGTGATAAAATCATACTCCGCAAATACCGGCTGTAAATGCATGGGCTTCCACACGGGACGGCTTTCAATGTTCTCCGCCTCCAGGGCGTCCATCACATCGTCCGGCGTTACCTTACAGCCCTTTGCGATTACCATGCCGGTAAGCCAGCAGTTGGCGTCGCCGTCCTTGTTTAAGGGATTTAAAGTGATTTCAGGAATGTCCCGGAACGCCTCCTCGTACTGCCTGTAAATCTCCTTTTTTCTGGCCTTGTGCTCTTCCAGGTGCAGCATCTGCCCCCGGCCGATTCCGGCGGTTACGTTGCTCATTCTGTAATTATACCCAATCTGGGAATGCTGATAATGCCGGGCCGCGTCTCTGGCCTGAGTCGCCAGAAAAGTGGCCTTTTTCGTTATTTCCTCATCGGAGGAAACCAGCATGCCGCCGCCCGAGGTAGTGATAATCTTATTGCCGTTAAAGGAGTAAATACCGATTTTTCCGAAAGTTCCCGTATGCTTTCCCCTATAGGTACTGCCAAGGGACTCCGCCGCGTCCTCGATAAGAGGAACATGATGCTCTTCACAAATCGCCATAATCTCGTCCAGCTTTGCAGGCGTTCCGTACAGATGAACCACGATAACGGCCTTTGGGTTCGGATATTTTTCAAAAGCAAGGCGAAGCGCCGCAGGGTCCATGTTCCAGGTGTCCTCCTCCGAGTCGATAAACACGGGAACCGCCTTTTCATAGACAATGGGATTGCAGGTTGCGCTGAATGTCAATGTGGGAACGAAAACCACGTCTCCCTCTCCCACCCCCAAAATCTTCAGGGCCAGATGAATTGCCGCCGTTCCGGCGCTAAGCGCCGAGGCGTGGGAAATCCCCACGTAATCCGCCAGTTCCTTTTCAAAAGCGTTCACATTCGGTCCTAAAGGCGCCACCCAGTTGGTATCGAACGCCTCCTTCACAAATTTCTGTTCCTCTCCGTGCATGGTCGGGGAAGATAAATAAATCTTTTTTTCCGCCATTTTCTCCACCTCATTCCTTATAATGATAAGTCGGCACGATTTCCTTAATCATCGGCCTGATATCGCTGCTTTCATTTTTGGAAGCTTCCTTTAAGTCCCTCAACTGGACAAAAAATCTGCTTTCATCTATCTCTATGGGCTTGCCGATATGAATCAGCCTGTTCGCCGTCTCCTGCAGGCCCTCCTCCTCCATCAGGAGTTCCTCGTACAGCTTTTCTCCGGGGCGAAGGCCGGTAAATTCAATTTTGATATCCTCGTCCACCCGAAAGCCCGAAAGCCGGATAAGATTTTTAGCCAAATCAAGTATTTTTACAGGCTTCCCCATATCCAGAACGAAGATTTCCCCGCCCTTTGCATAAGCCCCTGCCTGAAGCACCAGAGAAACCGCCTCCGGTATAGTCATAAAATACCGGATGATATCCGGGTGGGTAACCGTCACCGGCCCGCCCGCCAGAATCTGCTTTTTAAACAGCGGAATCACACTGCCGTTGCTTCCCAGCACATTTCCGAAGCGTACCGCCACAAACTCCGTGTCATAATGCTTGTTGAAAGTCTGGATAATCATCTCGCAAATTCGCTTGCTGGCCCCCATAATATTCGTGGGGTTCACGGCCTTGTCCGTGGAAATCATCACAAAACGCTTCACATTGTTCATTGCCGCCGCCTGCGCGGTTTTAAAGGTGCCGAACACATTGTTTTTTACCGCCTCATTGGGGCTGTCCTCCATCAGCGGCACATGCTTGTGGGCAGCCGCATGATAGACGATATCCGGCTTATAATGTTCAAAAATCCAGTTCATGCGGCTGGTGTTTCGCACGGAACCAATCAGCACTTTCAGTTTTAGCTCCGGATACCGCACTAACAGTTCCTGCTGCACATCATAAACGCTGTTCTCGTAGATATCAAGAATAATCAGCATGGCCGGCTGGTGGGAAGCTATCTGCCGGCAGAGCTCGCTGCCGATGGAACCTCCGCCGCCCGTCACCAGAACCTTCTGGCCTTTTACATAACCCAGAATGGAATTTAAATCCACCTCTATGGGATCGCGCCCCAGAAGATCCTCCACCTCGACGTCCCGCAGCTTGCTGACGCTGACCTCTCCATTTACCAGCTGGTACATGCCCGGCAGGGAACGCAGCTTACAGCTCGTCTCCTTGCAGATATCCAGAATGGCGGACATTTCGGAACGGGTGATGGAAGGCATTGCCACGATAATTTCGTCAATTCCGAAAATATCGGCGCATTCGATAATCTTATCCCTTCCGCCCACAACCTTGATGCCCTGAATAAATCTTCCCCATTTTCCTGCATCGTCGTCAATAATGCAGCGGATTACCATGGTGGAAAAATTGCTGTTCACGATTTCCTTGATAATCAGATTTGCCGCTTCACCGGCCCCAATCACCATGACGGAAATACTGTTGTTCTTATTCTGCTGCTTATGCTTTAAGCTCCTGAAAAACCGGTAGGAAAACCGGCTGGCAAAAATAAAGCTAATCAGCAGGAACACATAGAGGAAATAATAACTGCTGGGAACCGCCTGCTCCCCTTTCACCCTGAAAAACTGAATGCCCACGCTGTAGCATACCGCCGACACGATACTGGACATCACCAGATTCTGCAGTTCCGTCTCTCCCGCAAAAGCCCACAGGCTGTGATACATGCGAAACAGATACAGCACCACCAGCGTTATTGCGATATTAAGGAGAAGAAACCTGTTAATCGGCGTAAGAAAATGCTCCGGTATCTGGGAAATATCAAAGCTGTAACGCATCAGAAGCGCTATATAGCTGGCGCCGATTACACTGATAATATCATAGATTATCAGGCAGGTTCTCCTGTAAAACAACTTTACATTAAAGGGTTTTCTTTCTCTTTTCGTCTCGTTACTCATTGCTTAACCTTCATTATACTCAGCTTGAAACACCAGCGGCGTCACTGCCAGCAAAAGCAGCAGTCCGCAGGGATTGCTCAGATGGAATACCCACTCCACAAGCCCGGCCACCGCCACCGCCACGGTGATTGCCACAGGCAGCGCCGCATAAGTTATTTTATCCTTTTTCTTCTTATAATAAAGACAGGCGGATACAAAAGTTGCAATTCCCACCAGAACAAATACAATCCCCACCGGGATTCCGTGGTCGTAAGCCACCTGCAGATAAATATTATGGGCATGGGTGGCAATCTCTCCGTTGTCAAGCAGCGCGCCCATCTCCTCGTGTCCCGTCATATTAAGCTGTTCCATATAGGAACGGAAAATGTCCAGACGCCCGTTGGTGTAGTCGTTATCCTCTAAGGCCCCGTCCGGAACTTCTCCGGGCACATAGTCAAGAGAAGCTACCAGCTCTTCCGTCCCGGCTTTAGACGCTGCGTCTTCCGGCCCCGGCGCCCCATCCTTTCCCAAGGTGTTTTCTCCAAAAAGTCCGCCGCCCCATCCCTCGCTCTTAGACGCATCGGCCGAGCTTCCTTCCCCGTGGGTTCTCCTGTATTCCTCAAGCTCCGCAATTTCCCCGTAAACGTCGAAAGTACCCTCGGGGATTCCGAATATTTTTTCCGCAAACACGTCTATAAAACGCCCTACCCTCATATAATTAAGAGAGTCAGGCCGCCTGCCCCTCATCACGTCCTCGGGACAGTACATGGAATATTCAATCTCATAAAGGAAAGGCTCGCTTACCAGAGCGGGAATGTTTCTCTGGGCAGTAAAGGTAATAGGCAGGCAGACCACCGCCGCCATAGCCATCATACCAAGATTTTTACCGAATCTTTTAAGACCCCCCTTTCCAGGAGCCGTTACCACAAGCACAAACAGCATGGTAACTCCCACGGAGAAAAAGGCCGTTCTCGCCATAGTGAAAATCATATAGGAGGACGCCACGCCAAAAAGCGCCAGCTCTTTCCAGCAATCCCTGAGCTTCCGGCTTTTTGCCAGTTTGCTCAGAAGAATGACCGCCGCCACACATTCCACCATAGTAAGCCAGGTGGCCGTTATCGTCACCGTATGGAAAATATGGGTGTATCTGGCGTTGCGGAAAGTAACGTAAGGACGGTAAAGCAGCGCATAGCCGGTAGCCCACGCGAACTGGAAAACCGCTCCCCGCGCGATATTGACCAGTATTCTTTTCTTATGCTCCCACATACCATAGTTTAAGTAAAACAGCGTAAAGGCAATAACCATTGCCACGCCCCACCATCTGCCGTTCCGGAAAATGATAATAAGGGCAAAAAACAGCGCAAGAACAGCCGCATACCAGGAGGGCTTTGCCATCTTTCTGTCTGGCGGACAGTTTTTCCGCAGGCAGCTTTTGTACAGGCCGGTCAGCGTGCGAATCACAATAAAGCCAAGCGCAATGGCAATCAGTACCGTAAGCTTCAGAACCTGCACCGCCAGTTCATCCATCTCCTCCGTCAGATGCCCCGTATAGTAACGCCAGCCGCCAAAACCTGCCGCCAGAAAATAAAGCAGGCTGTAAACGTTGACGATTTCTTTCCATTTAAACATGGCAATCACCGCAAGGCAGAACCAGAGCATTTCCTTCCTCTCCGCCACCGAATGGTGAATGTCATAAAGCCCCGACATATACTCGCAGCACCCTGCAATCGCGCCCGCTATGGCAACGGACTGAATCAAATCCCCGGCATGGCTTTTCAGATAATCAAAGGTAATAACCGAATCCATTCCCACTCTGCTGTGATTAATCCCGTAAAATAAAATACCGGCAAGCAAAAGGATGCTTACAATATACACCGTATTGTCCAGCGTATACCGCCCGCAGTATCCCATGAGAACCGCGCCCAGCATAAACAGAGCCGCCGCTCCCACAATCGGATTCATAACCGATTGAAAGACTCTCTCCACCGTAACCAGCTTATCTTCCTTTTTCCTGTACCAGCACCGGACCGCCAATATACAAAGCGCCGCAACTGCCGCTATCACCGCGCCCAGCATAAACACTTTGGTTTTGCGCAGCGGAACACTGTAATTGTAATTGGCCACAAGGCTCATGCCTTCCATCTCGGAATTGTCATAATAAAGCTTCAGCAGATAAGGCATTTCCTCCGGGGAAAAAGCCTCATAGCCGGCAGAGAACTCCGCCGTCTTATATCCCTGCAAAATGACATAGTATAAGCCGCCAACTTCCATATCCACGTCAATCAGAACTTCCTGCCAGCCGCCCTGCACATCATGGGTAAGCTTTGTCTTTTCCTCGCAAATCATCTGCCACTGTTCGTCCAGTATCCGCAGATAAAAAACTTCTCCCTCCTCGGCTTTATCCAGATAAACGTCGATGGTGTCCATGTGGTCGTACTGCGCCACAATGCTCTGCATCACGGTCTTTTCCTCGTTAATGATATCCGTCATGCTTCCCGTACCCGGGGAAATCTGCATGGTTACTTCTTCATGCCAGATACGAAGGGGCCAGAGCGATGCCAGAAGGCAAAAAGTAACGATTAATATTACTGTCTGTATTGCTTTGCTTTTATATACTATCTTTTTCATAATTTTTCCTCATTCCGCGCGTTTTCGCACTGGTAGTATATCACAGTTATTTCCAATTATCAAACGTCCTGTCCAAAACAACGGGCAGAAGCGCCCACAAAAACACCACATACCTTACCAGATAAGTCGGCCCTAATATAACCGTAAGCCACACCAGCACCAAAAGCCCAAAGGGCAGAACCTGATTCCATCTTCCTTTGTCGCACAGAAATCCCAGACAAAAGGCCATTACCCAGAATAAAAATCCGGGCGAAAACAGCATGGATACCACCGGAACTTTCTGCTGAAAAATTTCCAGCGACATTTTCCGGTAAATCTCATTAAGCCAGGGAATCTTGCTTTCCCGAACCCCCGGCTCCTCTACCTCGTATCCGAAATAAGAGCTGTCCTCATAAGTATAAGTAAACACCGTATTTCCCCGGTACACGTCAATCACCGTATCGGGATACCAGAAACCGTAAGAGGTCATAAACCATGCGTTTAAATAGGTAAAGGGATGCTCCTGCCCCCATTTCAGCCAGAGTTTTAAAAAACTCCCCTTATCCGCCTCGAAAGCTTCATTATTAAAGTGAATCTTCACCCCGTCGGACACCTTGGGCGTGTAGCGCAAAAGCGCTTCCTCCGAAAGATATCTGTACAAAGTTTCCTTATCCTCAGAGGGAAGCGTTTCCTTCCCGTCTCCGTATACCCTCGCCATCTGGGAAATCGGAACGGTAAGCATCTCCTGATGCCCTCCCGCATCCGCGTGGAAAATTCCGGCAAGAACGGAACTTATCATCACATAAGCCGCCGCCACCGCCCCAAAACAAACAGCCGCCTTTTTCCTGTATTTTTTCAGATAAATAATTCCAATAGGGGCAAACACAATATAAGCGTAAAAACCGTTGTGCCGAAGAAGCAGCATAAAAAGGGAAGCCGCCACAAGCAGCAAAACAGAGCCTTTTTTCTTAAAAAAACCCGCCGGCTCCGCAAACATCTCCTGCAGCAAAACCACCGTCACAAGAAGCATTCCCGTAAAAAGTCCGTCCTTGGCGGAGCAGAGGGAAAACATTACAAGCACCGGGCAGAGACCGAAATAAAGAGTTAACAAAATACTCCATGGCCTTTTAAGTCCTCTTTCTTTCAGTTTTTCCACACACCAGGAAAAAATAACTGACATGACCGTCATCTGCATCAATGTATAACAGGCGATTCCCGGATTACAGGAGCCCGTAAGCTTGTAAAAAATCTGAATAATTCCTCCCAAAAGCAACACGTGCGCAAGGGGGTGATGGGTGGAGAAATTCCGTGTGAGCACCTGCATGTACTCGTCCTGCGCGTCATATACAAAAAATCCGGGATAAACCGCAAGAAATACCGGGAGGTAACACAAAAATATTATGACCGCCCGAAGCAAAAGGCTCCGGCCTGCAAAGGCTCCCTTCTCTGCTTCCTCCGTCAGGCATCCCCAACCCGCCAGATTCCACAAAAACCGGACTGCCAGTGTAAAAATAACACCCCATATGAAAATACCGCCCCACATTTCGGCATCCCCAAAGGGAACGCTCCCACGCAAATCCAGCGCAGTACCGAAAATCATGCACATCGAAAAAAGCCCGCCCACGCACCCCGGCCAGAACCACCTTGCGCCGCTCTTTGAAAGTCCCTTTTGGAACAGTCCGTCAAGCAGCCGGAAAAGAAAAAAGAACAGAAAAACAGAAAAGATACTGTTTGTGTATCCAATCCATTCCTGTTCTATATGAAGCATGAAGGGCAGCGTACATACGCCCCCGAAAGAAAGAGCCGCCGCCGCAAGCCATCTTCCCCATTTGCTGTTTTTCAGATACGTTGTCATGCTTTTCCTTCCTCTGTCTTTTCTTAAGCATACGGCGCTTTGCCGCGCCGGCGCTGGTTTTGCCTTCCAATATAGCCCGCCCTGGCCTCATTCATATTTAACGCCCATAATATCAAATGTCCATTTTAATCACTTATAATTTATAGTTTTCGCTCATAATTCGCTCATTTGAAATGAGCGAATTGCTTTAAAGCATTTTATACATATTTCCTTTTGTTGTTTTTTTACTTTCAATAACGCCGCAATCACATAACGCTTTTAAATATCTGCGGACTTGAGCTTCTGATTTACCTGTAATTTTCATTCCTTGCCTGGTCGTAATTGTATCATTGTACTTTAGATATTCAAGTATCTGCTGTACTTGCTCTTTCATCTTACCGCTCATTAATTCGCTCATAATTCGCTCATCTGAAATGAGCGAATTGCCTTCATTTCCGGAAAGCAATTCCAAATACTTATCACACGCCTTACAAAGCACCATGATTCCGGATTTATTAATATCATACTCAGGCAATGAACCGCCATATTTTGCGCAGGCTTCCTTAATCTTTTCAAATCCTCTTCCCCATGCCTCAATCATTCCGCTTTTGAAGAAAACCCCCGCCAGTTTGGGATTATACGGTCTGGAGGAATGCTTCAAAAACAGCTTTTCAGTTGAATCCAGTCCTGACGGCATCTCACCGTCATTCCAGATATATATTTTATCTTCATATACGCTAATCTGTATGGGATTACAGCTACTGTAATCTTTATGCACAATTGCATTTAATAATATCTCGCGAAAGGCATCCTGGTGAAACATAAACTGCTCAATTCTCTGAATACCCTCATAAAAAATTAATGCCTTCATATATTTTGTATAGACTAAATCAACTGTCTTATCCACCTGTTCAATGAGAGAACCATGCACTTCATCCTGATATTTCAAATCAGAATCGGACTCGCCAAAGTACCCAATCTTGATATAGGAGCCCGTAACCCATTTCTCCGGATCTTTATAGAATGCCAGCATTGCCGCTCTTATCAGATACCCTTCTTCATCAATCAGATGAAGATTCTCCATTAAGATTATATCATCAACTCTCGTTTCCTCTTCTGTCAACCGCCCTCTTCTTATCGCCTTTTCTTTCAGTAAATCAATTGCCTCTCTCCTCAAATCTGTTACCTTTAATTTCGGAATCGGCATCCCGTCCCATGTTCTGCCCTGCGATTTCAAAATTGCCTTATCCAGTTCTTTTCCTGTAATTGTCCTCATTGTACTTCCGGAACGGTAAAAATATTTACCGTGATAGCTGATAAGAGAGGGATACTTCTCCACAATAATTTCAATGTATTGCAAATTATTCTCATAAAGCAAGTTGACATCCGCTACAATGCCCATTGTATCCGTAATCTTATTCGGAATAATTTCCAATAGCTTTTTCCTGTCTTTATCACTAATTCCAACAACCATTCCGTTGTCATTTTTGCCGATATAGAGCGTCCCGCCATAGGCGTTTGCATATCCGCAAATCCACTCTAAAAACTCATCATGCCATGACTCTTTCCATTCTACTGTCTGGTGTTCCGGCATACTCCCCACCTGCTTTCTGTCAAAGTGCGACAAATCATAACTATACAGAGAATAAACGTTTCTTCTGGTTTACTGACCGCATGCGGCCACGGATTTATATCGATTTACTTTCTCCCTCAAATTCCGTTTTTCCAGTTCCGCCAATACACTCCCGAATCACAAACTGCGGGGAATTGTTCATGGAAATATACATTCTCCCCATGTACTCTCCCAAAAGCCCCAGCATCAGCATCATCATTCCGCCCATAAACACCAGCACCGACATGAGCGCGCTGAAGCCTGTGACCAAATCCGGCGGATTGATGAATATTTTCTTTATAATCGTATAAATCCCATAAGCAAATCCTAAAAAAGCGCACCCCGCGCCTGTCACCGTGGCAATCCGGAGAGGTTTCACGCTGAAAGCGGTAAACCCGTTGAACCACAGGTTCAGAAGCTTTCCGATGGTATAACCGGAAACGCCTGCCTGCCTGTCTCTGTGCTCCACGTCCACGTTGATAATATTCTTTGTGGTGCGCAGCACAAGCCCAATCACATAGGGATAAGCAAACTCATAGCGCATCATCTCATCCACCACAAATCTTTTCGCCGCAAAATAACTGGAAAGGTACAAATCTTTCGGCTTTCCCAGCATTGCTCTTGTCATCAGCTCGTTCACGTGGCTTCCCCAGTTCCGGAAACCTGAGTGGTGCTTTTTGCCGTATCTCGCATACACCACGTCGGCTCCCTTTTCGATGCCCATAAGGAGCCTGTCCGCCTCATCCGCCGGCGTCTGCCCATCATCGTCAAGACAGACAATCACGTCTCCCTTTACATAATGGAAGCCCGCCATCAACGCGCTGTGCTGACCGAAATTTCTGGCGAGGTCAATACCGACAATGTTGTCATTTTCCTGACACAGCTTCCTGATAACGGAAAAAGTTCCGTCCGGCGAACAGTCGTTTACCAGAACAATCTCATAGCCGTAGTCCTTCATTTTTTCCATTGTATCCTGAATTTCCCTGATTACTCCGGGAAGCGTGGCCTCCGAGCGGTAGCAGGGAATCACAAAGCTTACTAAAGTCTTCATACCGCTTTATCCTCTTTTATATGTCAATATTTTACGAAAACAGGCACCTGAAAATGCAGGTCACTGTAATTTTTCATCCTCACGAAGCACCGCCATATAAATTACATCTTTATAGCGCCCTTCCAGAAAAACCTCGTCCCTCAAATACGCCTCTTTTACAAATCCCGCTTTCTCATAACTTCTGACAGCCCTGTCATTTTCTGCAAGTACCCGGAGCATCAGCTTATGAAGCCCCGCTTCCTCAAAGGCATATTTTATCATCATCAAAGCGGCCTGCGTGCCGTAGCCCTTTCCAAGGGCATCCTCTTCTCCGATAAAAATACCGTACTCGGCTTTATTGTGGGTTCTGTCGATGTCCCGCAAATAAACGCTGCCCACCGGCCTTGTGCCTGCTTTTTCGCAGATGATGAACTGAACGGCCTTGCCCGTATCTATCATGGTTCTTATCCAGTTTTCATGTCCCTTACGGGTAAATGGCTTCTGGTAGATGAAATTCCGGAAGACCATTTCCTTATTCCGCCACCGGATAATGTCCTCCGTATCCTCCCCGGTCATTGGCCGCAGGTAAATGTCCTTACCCTCAATCTGCCCGCACTTCATAAATTTCAAAAACCTCCCCAATTACGGCAATTCTTTCCGCCCTCACAGGCGTTCCGTGGCCCTCGTAGTATGCAAAAAGCCAGTCCATATCCTCGCCGGATTTTCTGACAAAATAAACGTTTTCCTTTTCCCGCAGTGCCTGCTCCATATTGTCGATTCCGAAAAGAGCAAACTTTTTTCTCTGCAGAGGACTTTTACAGGCCCAGCCCCCCATGATATCGTAATTGTCAAGGGAATTGTCCACCCCCTCAAACATCTTTTCCGAATAGGATACCGAAGAATAAACGTCTATCAGATAAAAATTATCCGCGTTTTCTTCCCCGGAAAGATAACGGTAAAGCTCCCGGTAAGGGGCGTTTACCTGCTCCCGGTATGTCTGCTCCGCGGAAACCTCCCGCACACTGTCAGGAAGAACGAAAACCGCAAAAACGGTAAAAACGGCAATGGAGGCCGCGCCCATATATTTTTTTACCGCCCTGTGACGAATTTCCCGCCACTCCTCAAAAAGCATGGCAGCCAGAATGCACAGCTCCATCAGGTACAGCGAATGGGTAATCCGCTCCGGGGCCCGCTCCCGCATTAAAATGAACATCCAAAGCATTGTCCGTACCAGAAAAAGAAGCGCCAGTTTCCAACTGATTTTCAGGACGCGAATGCCTGCCGCTGTCTTTGCTAAGGTCCGGCTTTCCGGAGAACCCGGCAGTTCCGGCTCTCTCTGCCCGTTTCCGGAATTTTCCGGATTTCCCATCCTCTGTCCATTTCTCGTCTTCCCCGGAAGCGCCGCCGCAAACACCAGGAGATATCCGAGAATCACCGCATAATTCCAGGGATAATCGCTCCCCGTCACGCCTCGTCCCCGGGTGAAGCGGTAAATATAATCCTTAAGCTTGCCGGGCAGCTTCTGCAAAAACGGCTCCGCCGCGCTTCTGTTTTCTCCCGCATACTTTGCAATTTCGCCAACCATAACCTCGTCGATTTCCTCGTCCATGCCGAAATTATAGTTGTCAAAGAGAATCTTTTCGCTTTCCGTCAGCCCGATACTCTCATAAAACGCCTGATGCTCCTCATAAGAGGGCGGCTCCTGAAAGTCGTAAAGCTCCGTCCTGTTATTAAAAAACTCCGTAAAGGTGCGCCACTCCTCTGAGCCATAGGCCAACATATGCGTAATCTGTCCAAATACGATGGCTGCCAGAATCATACCGATTACGGAAAAATATTTGACTGCATGATTTTTGGTGAAAATTTTTTCCTCGCTGCCCCATTTCGCGACGCCCGCCGCGCAAATCATGGGAAGCACCAGAAGCAGCATTTCCGAACGTACCAGATAAGCGGTTCCCACCATCAGCGCCACGGGAATATTTTTCCTGATAAACGCCCTGTGGTTAAGGCTGATATCCGTTGTGTAAAACAAAAAGGCGGCGCTGGCGGCCAGCAGCGTTGTGGTCACTGTATATTGGGCAAACACCAGATGTTTTAAAAACAGCGCGCCGAACAAAAAGAGTTCCCCAAGGGCCACAGCCAGCTTTCCCCAAAGCGAAGCGCAGAATAAGAGGCTTCTTTTTACTATCAGAAAAAAGCTCCCGAAGTGGCAAAGGCACAAAAACAGCCCGTACCAGGGAAGCGTCCCTATCATCCGGTAAAGCAGACTGATAAAGGCGCTCACAAGCCAGAGCATCTGTATATTATGCCCCTCCGGCGTTCCGGTGTAAACCCCGGCCAGAATGTCTTTCATCAGCACGTCGTCGTTCAAATCATAATAATAATCAAAACGAAGCGCCGCAAAGACTGCCAGCATCACCACTGCCCCGACTGCAATTATCCAGTTTTCAATTTTCCCAAGCCTGTTTTCTCTGCCCATAAATCTCTCTGCTTTGCCGTATCCCTGATTTTTCTTTCAGCCGTCTGCCGCCGAAGTACCGCGGCGCTTCCGCCCCGCGTTATACTCCGTAAAACTCCCGCACCTTACCCGCGATGTATGTGGTCTGTTCTTCCGTCAACTGATAAAACATGGGAAGGCGCAGAAGCCGCTCGCTTTCCTTTGTAGTGTATCTGTCTTCGCCGGAAAACCGTCCGAACTTAAGTCCCGCCGGCGCGGAATGCAGGGGCACATAATGAAAGACCGTGAGAATATCGTTTGCCCGCATAAAGTCAATGAGCCTGCCTCTTTCCTCCAAATCCCGGGTTTTGATGTAAAACATATGGCCGTTGTGCACACAGTTCTCCGGAACCGCTGGCAGTTCGATTTTCCCCGCCTCTTTCAGGGGCGAAAGCAGTTCATAATACTGATTCCACCTTGCGATGCGGGAATCGTTAATTTCATCCGCCATCTCAAACTGAGCGTACAGATAGGCCGCGTTCATGTCGCTGGGAAGATAAGATGAGCCGAAATTCATCCAGCGGTACTTGTCCACCTGCCCCCGGAAGTATTTGCTTCTGTCCGTTCCCTTTTCCCGGAGGATTTCCGCATCTTCAATATAAGCGGGGTCTTTGATGAGAAGCGCGCCGCCCTCTCCCATGCTGAAATTCTTAGTCTCGTGAAAGCTGAAACACCCGAAATCCCCGAAAGTCCCAAGGGGCTTTCCCTTATAAGTACACATGATTGCCTGAGCGGCGTCCTCCACCACTTTCAGATTATATCTTCCGGCAATGTCCATAATAGTGTCCATTTCGCAGGCCACCCCGGCATAATGCACCACAAAAATCGCTTTTGTCTTTTCCGTTATGGCCGCCTCGATTAAATTTTCGTCAATGTTCATGGTATCCGGCCTTACGTCCACAAATACCGCCTTCGCCCCCCGCAGCACAAAAGCGTCCGCCGTGGAAACAAAGGTATAGGAGGGAAGAATCACCTCGTCCCCTTCCTTCAAATCGCATAAAAGCGCCGCCATCTCAAGCGCGTGGGTACAGGAGGTGGTGAGCAGGCACTTCGCCGTGCCCGTAATCTTTTCCAGATATTCGCTGCACTTTTTTGTAAATTCCCCGTCTCCACAGATATGCATGTTTTCCACGGCCTTCTTCATATTCTCGATTTCTCGTCCCGTATAGGGCGGCACATTAAAACGAATCATGTTCCCTCCTGTTCCGGTTCCTCATCTGTCCGGACAATGCTGTTATAAACACTGTTTCTTTCATGTACATTACTCATAAACCACGAAAGCCTCATTCCCAAATACCTGCTCATAGGCTCCCGCGTCCATATATTCTTCTATTGCTTTTAGCTTTTCATCTTTTTTGCAGCTTTCCACATCCACGCCCCACCAGGCGATGGTCTTTTCCTCCCCTGACAGATATGCCGCCAGAGAGGGCGATAAAATCACAAGCGGCCTGTCTTTGTGATTTTCCTTATACAAACCGGCCAGCTCCTGCAGCTCTTCCTCAAGCCGCTCAAGGGAATTGGTATTCAAATCGGCCCAGGCAGTATATATGGCCGGCCCTTTGTCCAGATAATAGGAAAGTCCCGGAATATTTCCGTAGAGAATCAGCTTCTTGCTCTCATATTCCGCCCGGTGCTCCGTCATAAACCGGGAAATTTCCTCCAGCGTTTCCCCGTTCATTTCACTGGTATGCATCCCGTGAAGCACAGGATTTGCCGCCACCTTGTATACCCGGGGCTCGCCCGTCTCCCCGTCCAGAAAAACATACTGACAGCCCACGCCCAGCGCCTGCACAAAAAAGGCAATCATCATACCGGAAAACATGGCCTTCGCCGGAAAAAGAGGCACTTTTCGGGTGGTGTCAAGCCACGTCCGGCCCCACCTTGCAAAACGGTAAATCATCCAGAACGCAACCGGCGCAATAAAAAACAGGTTATTCAAAACCGGCCAGATATGGTTGTTGCTCCCAAGAGGCGTAATGAGAATAATCAGCAGCGCAATACAGCCAATCAGCCGCCATTCGTCGTCCAGCATCCTTGTAAAAAGCATCCACACGGTCACCCCAAGGCAAACCAGCAAAAAAACCGCCCCCCACTGCAGCGCCGCTTCCTTCTGAAAATATTTAAAATTGAACATGCCCCATTTATAAAGCACCAGAAACAGAACGGGAATGCAGAGACAGTAAACGATTTTGCGGAGCCGCAGAAAGCGCCCCTCCCCGATAATCAGGAAAGGAATCCCCGGCAGAATACACAAAAGCATATAAAGCATCCACTGAAAGCCGTGGAAATAAGCGTCCACTATCGCCAGCAGCATTTCTCCCAGAGTATAGTCGGAAGCGCTGCCCGCCATCCCCAAAACGCCTGTAATCATATTGCCTAAGGTTCCGCTTCCGTAAAGAAAAGTCGCCGCCAAAAGAAGCGCAAGAAAAGAACTCAGATAGCCCAAAAGGCAAATCCCCGTCTCCTTTGCAAGCACTTTCACCGTTTTCCTTTTTAAAAGACCATAATACCAGGCCGCCAGAATCAGCCCCGCCTCCAGAACATTTCCTGGAAAACGCGCCATCACATTGGCCCCAAGCGCCGCCCCGGCCAGAAACAGGCATATCTGCCTTCCTCCCGCCAGTCCCCGGAACAGCAGTATGCTGCCCAGAAGGAACAGAAAATAAGTGACATAATTATATAAAATAACAGGCGGGCACCAGCATAGGCCAATGGCCGCGACTTCCCCGGCAAAGGCCAGAGCCGCCGGCATCTTTGTCTTGAAGAACCGGTATCCCAAAAGCCCCATAAGACTGATTATCAGGGAGCTGTAAATTTTCATTCCAAGCATGGTTTTGCCCATGGGAAGCTTTGTAAACAGAAACCCCGTCACATTGGACAAAAAGGTAAGGACTTCCCAGATTCCTCCGGATTCCCCGAAGAAACGGTAGTTCCCGAGACTGTAGCCCGTATCCGTCAGGTCGATTCCTTCCTGCACTTTCAGGAGAGGAAACAGCAGAAGGACAAGCGGAAATACAATATTCTCCACCAGCTTCCACACTCTGTGAAATTCTTTTGACTCCCCAATCGCTTTCACTCTTCCAGCCATTTCTTTCATCATGCTACGCCTCATCCAACTTCCTTATTTTTTCAAAAAGCACCGTTTTACCCAAAATCCTTCTTACTCCGGCAAACAACATGCTCCTAATCCAGTCTATGAATATACCCGCCCCAAAAAGAATTACCACACAGCAAATCAGTTCCCAAAGGAAAAAAGGCATTCCCTCCTTATTTCCGGGATTTATCAGGCCTTTTATCCACTCATACCACAGGAAGCGCAAATCAATATGCTCATGCAGCAGATAAACGCCAAAGCAAAGCCCGCCCAGCCTCCGAATCAGCCCGGCGCCCGCTCCCTCTTTAACAGAAATGCGGGAAAATCCGTAAAACAGTCCCACCGCCCCCAAAAGGCAGAGGACATAATTATAATGAAAGGGCACGGTAAAATAGTAACGGAAGCTGTCGCTTTTTCCGGCCAGCGCCCACATGGAGGCGCTGACGCCAAAACTCATAAGAGAACTGGCCCCGTAGATAAGCCATCCCCTCTTTTCAAATAAATCCCATCCGTAAAGGCCAAGGTACGCCGCCAGAAGGTACACACAGACAAACCAGGCCAAATCATACCCGTACTTATCAAAGGCAAACACCACGGGACTTATGCTTTTAATCCCGCAAAACAGGATAAAAAGGCATGCCAGCGTAACCTGCAGCCGTTTTTTCGGCATATTTCTCACCGCCGTATTTAACACAGGCGTCAGAAGATAAAGCATAAAATAAGAGGTGGCAAACCAGTAATGCTCCGTTTCTATGGGAAAAAGATACTGTATCAGCCCGTAAATTCCAAGTCTTGAAGCCTCTGTGGAGACGCCGGCCAGCGTCAGCGCCGCCGGAACAAGCAGGGCGTAAAACCATATCTGGCATAGAAGCCCGGCCGCCTTGCTTACGCGGAACCGCCCGCGGACGCCGAAATACCCGGCAATCAGCACGTAGACGTTTACCGCCACGAGACAGAAAGCCTCCAGCAGACTGCCCGTAAGCCGCACGCCGCCAAAAGGCTCGTCAAGAGCAAGGAGGCTGTCTGAGCGCTCCAGAAAATGCATGGCCACCACCATGACCATCGCAAGCACTCTCAGTAATTCATAATTGGCCTCGCGCCCTTTCCCTGCCATCCTGCCGCCTTTCTATCTTTCTCTGGCCACCCTGCCGTTTTCTACCCGGTAAACCATATCGCACTTTTCAATGGTCTGCAGACGATGGGCAATGATTACCAGCGTTTTTTTTCCGTGAAGCCTGTTGATGGAATCCATTATCGCCGCCTCCGTCTCGTTGTCAAGAGCCGAGGTTGCCTCATCTAAAACCAATACCTCCGGGTCCTCAAACAAAGCCCGCGCGATACCAATCCTCTGCCGCTGCCCGCCGGAAATACGAATCCCTCTCTCTCCGATTCCCGTATCAAGACCCTCGGGAAGCCCCCTTACAAAGCCGTCAAGCTGCGCCTCCGCAAGGGCCCGCCAGACCTTCTCGTCGTCGATTTCATCGTCGGGGCAGCCGAAAGCCACATTTTTCCGTATGGTGGAGTCAATCATAAAAATATTCTGGGGAATATAACCGATATTCTTAAGCCAGGATTCGTAGTTTTCCCGGACCTCCACCCCGTCCGCCAGAATCTCTCCGCTCTGGATTCTCAAAAGTCCCAGCATAATATCCACAATCGTCGTCTTTCCCGCGCCGGAGGTTCCCACGATTCCCACCGCCTGTCCGATTGGAATTTCCATATTGGCATGGTCAAAAATCAGCGTCTCCGTGTTGGGGTACTTGTAAACAATGTTCTTTAATTCAATTTTATCCTTTATTTCCAGCTTTTCAACATTCTTTTTCTTCTGATAGGCGCTTTTATCATAATTGATGGACTCATCCCGGATTTCTTCCTGAAGATTGTCGCTGACGCCCATGAAGAAAGGCTCAAAATACGAGATGGAAGTCAGAAAATTGTTGATTCTGTTGGCGCAGGGAATCAGCCTCACGGCCGCCACCGCAAGCGCCATCACCTGGGGCATGATATCCGTCACTTCCGTTCCCTTAAGAATCTGGAACATCATATAAAGTATCATGCCGGCTATGGCAACCGTTTCTATCAAAAGCCGGGGCGTGGCATTGTACAGATTGTATCTCTGCACGGCGTTTACATACCCCTCGCCGCATTTGGCATATTCGTTGATAAAATAATTCTGCCTGTTGGCAATTTTGATTTCCTTGATTCCCATCACCGACTGGTCTATCCATTTGTAAAGGCCGCTGTAATAATCCTGATTGTCCTCGCCGGCTTTCCGCATAATCGGCTTTAAGATGCATTTAATGATTATCAGCACCGCCAAAATCAGCACCGTCACCGTCACCGTCATCCAGACGTCCGTGGCAAGGCTGATTGCCACCAGAAACAGAAACACCACCGCCTCACTGGTAAGCTGCAAAAGCGACAGGATAAGTCCGTACATATTGTTCACGTCCGAGGTAATGCTTCTTTGAATGACAGACGTGTCGGCATTTAAATAATATTCATAGGGCCTCTCCATAAAATTAATCATCATTCTTCTGGACGTGGCGAACTGATTGGTGTAAACAAATTTGAGCTGGGCTTTCTGCTGAAAAAACAGGAAAATATTTTTTACGGCAAAAATTCCGATAAGCGCCGTCATCGTGACGATGATAAGCCCCCTGGTATTCTCGTATTCAATGTGAAGAATATCGCAGATTACTCTCAGGTAGGCGTGTTTTTCCACCGCATGCTCGTCCATCACCACATTCATTACCGGAAGTACCATTGAAACTCCCGCCGTCTCCAGCACCGCTCCCAAAAGCATCAGCAGTACCAGAAACATCATTACCCTTTTTTGCCGCCCATCCAGCAGCACCATCATTTTTTTAATTATCTTCTTCATGCTGTTTTTTCATTTCTTCCTGAACCGGAATTTTTCTGTTGCTTCATATATTAATGTAATCCGCCTCATTTTACCATAGTTGCAAAGACAAGTCAAAAAATGGTAAGAACGGCACTTTGCGTTTTACTTTGAAAACTTACTTTGGAAACTTACTCTGTCAGCACCACATCCGCCACCGGCAGCTCCTGCCAGGTGGCGTAGAACGTCATATCCTCGTAAACCGGCTTGTACCGGTCATAGGGTATCCCCTCCTTTGTGGCCCAGCCCATAAACAGAGAGCTGTATCTGGACGGTATCAGTTCCGCATCCGGCACCTCTCCGTCCCTGACGCACAAAAGCTGCCACGCTTCCCCGTCCACCACAAATGTCACGGTATGGCTGATTCCGCCGCCCAGCCAGACTTCGTTCAAAAAATCTCTTCTTTTTTCGATGAAATATTTCAAGTATCTGACATCATTGTCATATTCTTCGTAATACTGATACCGGTTCTCAAGTTCTTCCCATCTGATACTGTCCATTTCGGCGGATTTCCGGCTTTCCAGAACCATCTTGTCAATCCCGCCCGCTAACAGGGAATTGAGATAGGGAAGCGCCTTCTCCTCGTACATTTTTACCATTTGTCCGTAAAAATCTTCTTTTTCATATAATTCCGCAAACACATCCGTTCCATACACATGGTCCCTTAGTCTTGTGATTCCCGCCGGATTGCTGGCAATCCTGTCCAGATTGCAGTTGCCGAACGCCACGTCATAATCCCACACCGGCCCCGCAAAAATCTTACGGCTTACGGAATCCTCAGGCTTGTAAAAAAAGCTACTTGTGACACCGCCGTCATAATTCTTGGAAATTTCCTCCACCAGATATTTCCGGATAAAGGAATCCACGTCAATATATTCCGAGTAATGCTTTCCTGTGACGGGATGAATCCCGTCCTCCTTTGAGACAGCGTCCTGAAATTCCTGCATCAAATCCGCAATATAATTTACCTGGTCTTCCGAGGCATACAGAGGGCTTTGCAGTGTATAACAGTCCCCCTGGTCTGTCACGAAACCGCTGATTTCCGTCTCAAAGCGCGACTCAATCTCTCTTTCCAACAGATATCCCCCTGACAGGTCATCATTATCAATCCCGGTTTCCACCCATTTTCTGGTGCCCTCTTCATTCCCGCCGGGCGTAAGCTTTTCAATCTCCTGCGGGCTGTAAACGGCCTCCAACAGCTTTTCCATATCCCGTATAGCGACGCTTCCCTCGTCCACCCGTATCTTTTCCGTCAGAAAATAGTTCCCGTAATAGCAATTGTTGATATACAAATCAATCATTTTTCCGTCCGGTACATATTTCATCTCAAGCTCCGAAGCCAGTTCCAGCGCGACCTGATTGCGGAGCCTTGTTTCATCATACCCGTTTGCCAGAAGGTTAAAGGATGCGGCTTCACCGAACCCGAAAAAATCCACATCTTCACAGAGCTTTATCTGATAGGGCTTCTTTGACAGCCCCCAGGTGGAATTTCCCCTTCCTCTGATGCTCTCCGCCTTACCGTCATACAGTTTTTCACCGTTTTCGCCATAAAGCGCCGCGCTTCCCTCCTCCTGATTTTCCTTGTCCTCATCAATGAAGTCCGTACTCCCGGAAGCGGTGGTAAGGGACAGCACAGGCAAATCGGAGGAATACATGAAAGCGGCTGCGCATGTAAGCCCCTCCCCGTCGTCTGCCGGCACGGTAAGCTCGTAGAGCCTTTCCTCTGAAATTCCCCGAAGGACGTCCCCCTCTTTTACTTCCGTATCCCCGATAAAAATGCTTCCTCCCGGCGCCGTTTTAAGGACCAGCCCTCTGCCTTTTGCAAAGCCGGGCAGAAAAAAATAACAGATTCCGGTATTGCTCCGCCACATGGATACCCAAAATGCCTCCGAATCCTCTTCATGCCCCTCCAGGGAAAAGCACACTTCCGGCAGCGCTTCCTGTTCTATCGCTACTTCCGGCGCAGGGGTCTCCTTTTTTTCCTCCAGCCCGGCTTTTCGCTCTTCTTCTATCTCTTCCCTGTCCCCAAGGCTCTGCTCCTCCACGAGGAAGACGTCCTTTTTTCTGTGTTCGCTTATCTTTTCCTTTACCACAGGATATCCCGCCATAAAAAGAAGCAGCGCAGCGCCGGCCAAAGCCAGCGCCGTTGTAATTTTTCTGTTTTCCTCCATTGTTATAACCATGCTCCTTTCCAAAGCCTGCGGCCTTCACCGGTGAAAGTCAATAAATCTGCTCGTTCTGTCTGTGGATTTCAGGCGCTTCATATTTGTCCATGAAATCCTCCCCCAGAAAAACTTTTTCTTTTGCGAAGGAAATCGCCGCCGGGACGGTAAATACTGTGACAACTCTGTCAAAAACCAGATTTTTTACGAAATTCAAAATTTCCATGGGAAACTTTCCGTCCAGCACAATATGCTCCGGAAACAGGCTCTTATAATCCAGTTCGTCTCTTGGGTGCGGCTTAATCAGAATCTGGGCCCTCCTGCCTTCAACCTCCCCGTATTCAGTGATAATATCCCTGAAAATCCGCTCTCTCGTTTCCAGGTCGCACAGCGGCTCCGACAGCACCAGCACCTTATGCTCGTGCCCTTCCCCAAAAGCCAGCTTTTCCTCCAGCTCCTTCAGATTATCTACAAAAACAGACACGAGTGTCGTTTTTTCTTCTTCTCCTAAACCCTGTGTCAGTTCTTTTCTCGGCTTCTCGATATATTTCGGGCAGGGGTATTCCAGAACCGAAATGTCATTGACCTCCATATCCAGGCAATACTTTGCGTATCCGTTCTGGATGAAAATCAGGTTTGCGGCGGCCATCCGGGCTTTCAGGCCGAAATGTCCTCTGTTGTCGTACCGGGCGGTATCATAATAGCGAATACAGTCAAGCCCGTCCTCCAAGGCGTGATAATAAATCTTATGGGTGTTCAGATAGTAGCCGATTGGGTCCGAATCGCAGAACACGTAAATGTCCTCATACTCCCGCAAATCCACCGGCACAAAAGGCGCCTGCAGCTTTCCCATCATTCTGGTATATTTTATCCGGGCAAGCATATTCAGCACAATGTTTCCCCTGTCTTTATGGAAACGGGCAAGCCCGGGAAAATAGCTCTCCGGCTTTTCGTCGTAGGGAATAACTTCCGCAAAAAGCCCGGAGGAAAGCGCGCGCTCCCGCAGCGAGCCGAAATCGTTTGACAGGCGGCTCAGCATCAGCGAAGCCTGTCCCCTCACGGCCCCGCCGCCGCTCTTTGGCAGATTTAATTCTTTCAGACATGCAATATAGGCATGATAATAGGTGTGGCAGATATAAATTCTTTTTTTCAAGTTAAAAGACTCCTCATATTATTACAGAATTTTACATTCCCAGTTATCTTATCATAGTTTTTTGTTTGATTGCAATGTATAATGGTGTATACTTACCATACAGAAGGCCAAAAACGTCCCGGTGCGAAACGGGGCGGCACGGAAAGGAAACACTATGCTAACAAGCGGCAAAAACCTTGCAATGATTACCGCCAGAGGCGGCAGTAAACGGATTCCCCGAAAAAATATCAAAGAATTTTGCGGTAAGCCCATTATCGCCTACTCCATTGAAGCGGCTAAAGACGCCGGCGTTTTTGACGAAATCATGGTTTCCACCGACGATGAGGAAATCGCGCAAACCGCCCGTGCATTCGGCGCGCGCGTTCCCTTTTTCCGTTCAGAGGAAAATTCCGGCGATTACGCTTCCACCGACGACGTGATTATGGAAGTCCTTACGGCCTACCATAGGGCGGGACAGGAATTTGACGCTTTCTGCTGCCTTTATCCCACCGCGCCCTTTTTAAGCGGAGGACGGCTTCGGGAAGCCATGGAGCTTCTGAGAGAGGCTGACAGCGTTATGCCTGTGGTGCCTTTCTCCTACCCGCCCCAGAGGGGACTTATTTTAAACGAAAAGGGGTATGTGGAACGGCAGTTTCCCGAGTACGCGGCTGCGCGCAGCCAGGACCTTCCCCGAATTTACCACGACTGCGGCCAGTTTTACGCCTGCCGCACCGGCCCCTTTATGCAGGCTAAGACCACCGACGTTCCCTGCCTTGTTCCCTTAATCCTGACGGATTTGGAGGTGCAGGACATCGACACGCCCGAGGACTGGGCGCTGGCTGAGATGAAGTACCGGCTTTTACATGAAAATGCTACCTGATATCCCGGGCACGGACACACCGACGCCTGAATCTTTGGAGGTTACTGCCATGGAACAGCTTCAAACGCCCTTTTTCCGGATAAAGGAAAAGGACTTATTATATGATATTTCGATTTTAAAAGAAGCCCTCTTAAAAAACTGGGGCAATTACATCGCGGGGTATTCCGTAAAAACCAACTCTCTGCCGTGGCTTCTTTCCTATTTAAAAGCACAGGGTTTTTACGCGGAGGTTGTCTCGAAACCGGAATATGACCTGGCGGTAAGGCTTGGTTTTCCGGCGGAGCATATCATTTACAACGGCCCCATTAAGGACAAAAAAATATTCGAGGAGGTACTCCTTGCCGGCGGCTATGTAAATCTGGATTCCGGCTACGAGCCTGACTGGCTGGCAGAATTAAGCGGCCGCTTCCCTGAGCGCAGTTTTCCGGTGGGGCTTCGCGTCAACTGCGACATTGCCGCCCTCTGCCCGGAGGAAACTCTCGTGGAAGAGGAGGGCGGGAGATTCGGCTACTGCTATGAAAACGGCGTGCTGGGAGCTGTAATCAAAAGGCTGGAAAAGCTTCCCAATGTGAAAATATCCGGTCTTCATCTTCACTCCTCCACTCAGTCAAGGACCGTACACGTATACGGCGCGCTGGCGAAAATGGCCGTCCGCATCGCCCGGGAATATGCCCTTTCTCTCGATTACGTGGACATGGGCGGGGGCTATTTCGGCGGAAGAGACGACAAGCCGGATTACCGGGATTATTTCCGGGAAATCTGCAAAGAGCTTTCGGCGCACTTTTCCCCGGATAAGACGAAAATTATTGCGGAGCCCGGCGTTTCCCTGATTTCAAGGGCAACCACCTTCGAAACCACCGTTCTTGATGTGAAGGATATCCGGGGGAGGAAATTTATCGTGACGGACGGGAGCCGCACGAACCTGAATCCGCTGGTAACCCGGCACGTTTATCCTCACCACATACAGTATATTTCCGACACTTCTGTCAGAAACAGGGAGCATGACCAGTGGGTGTGCGGAGCCACCTGTATGGAATACGACAGGCTTTTTGAAATCGTTGACGGCGCCGCTCTCATTCCCGGGGATAAAATTATCTACGATACGGCCGGCGGATATACCATGTGCCTGAACCCCCTGTTTATCAATTATTTTCCGGCGGTTTATATCGAGCATACGGACGGCACGCTTTTTACCGCAAGGGACGCCTGGTCCAACGATGAATTTATGATGAAAAACTATACGGAAAGCGAGGCTTGCTTATGAAGAAAGAAATCAGAATCGGAACACGGACAATCAGCGAAACTTCCCCCGTTTTCGTGGTCGCGGAAATATCCGGCAATCACAATCAGGATTACGGACGCGCCATAGAGCTTATCCATGCGGCGGGGG
>CAJTMZ010000001.1:98019-103899 GCA_910577445.1 uncultured Lachnospiraceae bacterium
CGCGGATGCCGTAAAGCTTCAGACCTACACCGCCGACACCATCACCATTGACTGCGACGACCCGGCCTTTACGATTCACGAGGGAACCATCTGGGACGGACAGACTCTTCATCAGCTTTACTCCGAAGCTTATACTCCCTGGGAGTGGCAGGCCCGGCTGATGGAGGAGGCAGGCAGGCTGGGAATGGAATGCTTTTCCTCCCCCTTCGATTTAACCTCGGTTGACTTTCTGGAGCGGTTGAATGTACCGGCCTACAAGATTGCCTCCTATGAAATAAACGACATTCCCCTGATTCGAAAGGTTGCCAGGCTTCACAAGCCTGTCATTCTCTCTACGGGGGTCGCCTATCCTGAGGACATTGAACGAGCCTTCGACGCCTGCCGGCGGGAAGGGAACGAGGACGTGATTTTACTTAAATGCGTGTCCGCCTATCCCACCCCCTACGAAGCGGTAAATTTGAGAGTGATTCCCACTCTGGCAAAAACCTACGACTGCCTTGCGGGCATTTCCGACCACACCATGGGAACCATCGTCTCGGCAGGCTCCGTCGCTATGGGCGTTAAGATGGTGGAAAAACACCTCACGCTCCGGCGCTCCGACGGCGGGCCGGACAGCGCCTTTTCCATGGAACCGGAGGAATTTGCGCAGATGGTAAAGGATATCCGCATTATGGAAAAAGCCCTGGGAAGCGACGTCTATGGGCTTACCGAAACCCAGAAACTGGAGCACGGCGGTTCCCGTTCCCTTTTCGTGGTGGAGGATATCGACGCCGGACAGTTCCTCACCCCCGATAATATCCGCTCCATCCGTCCCGGCAACGGTTTATGCGGTTTACACACCATGCATTATGAGGAGGTCCTTGGGAAAACAGCAAAAACATTCCTGAAGAAAGGAACGCCGCTTCAATGGGAACTCATCAGTTGATTTATTTAAGGACAGACGGAAACAAAAATATTGCGTCCGGCCATTTAACCCGCTGCCTGTCCCTTGCCCTTGCGTGCAGGCAGCTTGGTATGGACGTTCATTTTCTGGTTTCCGATGAAGAAAGCCTTTCCCTGCTGCAAAGCATTTGGGAGAGCTGGGCAAAGACAGAGGAAAAGATAAGGGAGCCCTTTACTTTGCAAACGGCTTTTGCTGTTACAAAGCTTAAGACCGCTTCCTATGACTGTTTAGAGAAGGAACTGCCGGAGCTGACCGCCCTTCTCTCCGCTCCGGTTCCCGGCGCTTTTTCTTCCGCAAACGCTTCTTCTGAAAACGACATATGCGTCACAAGCAAAAGACCGGTATTACTCATTGATTCCTACTATGTAACCGAAGCCTATTTATCCGCCTTAAAGCCTTTTGCCGCAATCGCTTATCTGGACGATTTGCGGCTTTTTGACTATCCCGTGGATTTGCTTGTCAACTATGATGTAATCCCCAAGTCAGAGCTGCCCGCCTATCGGGCCGCCTGCCAAAACGCCGGACGCCTTCTTCTGGGCGCCGCCTACACGCCCCTGCGCAGCCAGTTTCAGGGAAAGCAGATTACAATAAAAAAGCATGTAGGAAATATATTAATTACCACTGGAGGAAGCGACCCTTACCATTTTTGCCTTTCCTTTATCCATAAACTGAAAATTTTAAATTCGGAGAATCCCCGTATTTTTTCGGACACTGTGTTCCATATTATAATAGGAAAGCTAAACGACGACAAAGACGCTCTTTATATGCGCGCCAGAGAACTGCCCTTTTTAAAGCTCCATGAAAATGTGTCCGATATGGCCGCGCTCATGCTTGGCTGCGATTTTGCCGTATCCGCCGCCGGAACCACTTTATATGAACTCTGCGCTCTGGGCGTTCCCTCCGTCAGCTTCACCATGGCTGACAACCAGACCGCTTCCGCCAAAGCCTTCGCAGACGTCGGCGCAATTCCCTTTGCCGGAGATATCCGTGAAAATCCGGACGAAGTTCTTGCAATGATTTTGGGCCTTATAAAAGATTTCCATGACGGCAATTCTTATCATCAGAGGAAGTCCGCGCAAACAGCCATGCGCAGACTGGTTGACGGCAGCGGCGCGCTGCGTATCGCCCAGGCTCTAAAAGCTCTCTCCGAAGGCTGAAGTCAGAAAAATTATTAAATTAAAAAATTTTTTTAAAAAAGTATTGACCTTATACCAGGTATATCCCTTACAGTCAGCTTAACAAACAAGTTGACTTCCATACAAAACCATTTTCAAAGAAAGGGAAAGGAGGGTGGTATCATTGAATATCAATGAACTGGAAACCCGGACAGGAATCACCAAACAGAATATCCGCTTTTATGAAAGGAAGGGACTGCTCCACCCGTCAAGAAACGAGACAAATAATTACCGGGAATATACGGAAGAAGATTTCCGGACGCTCCAGACAGTGAAAATCCTGCGAAAGCTGGATTTTTCCATAGAGGATATCCGAAGCATTCTTTCCGAAGAAATTCCTCTTGACGAATCTCTGAAGCACCACCTGAAAACCCTTCAGGAAAAGCAGCAGGAACTTGACGCCTGCATCGTAATCTGCCGGGAGCTACTAGGATGCGATATCAAATCCCTTGATGTAGACGACACTCTTCAGAAAATGGAAACGATGGAAAGAAATGGAGGGAAATTTATGTCAATTATTATGGATTACAAAAGGTATGCAACAGCGGAAAGCAAAAAACGCTTTTCTTTTAAGCCGGACACCATGGTACTGAACACCGAAGAATTTACCGAAGCGCTTCTTCAATATGCCCGCGAAAGTAATCTGAATCTGGTAATCACAAAGCCCGGCATGTCTCCGGTTTTTGAAATCGACGGCCTGGAATACACGGCCATGCGTACCTTTGACCGGTTTGGCGCGACCATAAACTGCAGTCTCACCCACCCGGAAGAGGTGGAAACAAAAGATATTCCGAAAGCGCGCAGAATGCTGTACCGCTTCCTGCGCAGCCCTTTCTTTATCGCCGTCATCATACTTGTGTATCTGGCAATCAGCAGACAGAGTCTGTGGCCCGCCCTTTTAGTGGGAGCCGTTACTCTCCCTTATTTGTTCTGGGCCTTTCCCAGAGTCAAATAAGAGAGCGCATTTTCTTTTGGTCTTTTACTTCTCTGCAGCCACTTTTACGGATTCCAGTCCGTAAAACCTGCTGACCCCTCTGTTTTCCCAGTCCTCCGGGTCTTCCTTTATATCGGAAAAATAAAGGAGCTTCGGCTGGCTGGGGAGGGGGCTTACCGTTATATTCTTTTCCCCGCTGTTATAAATCTCCATCCTCTCATTTAAGGCGTCCCCGTAAGCCTTTGCACTGCCGTTTGACAGGTCTGTCAGCGCGGATGAAAAAACAAAATAATGAGGGTCCGGTATGATTGTAATAACCGCGGCCAGTCCGAAAAACAAAATACAGCCAAGCAAACACCAGATTTCATTGAGGGAAAAATCCGCCCCAGCTCTCTTCTCAACTTTTTTCCTCACCCAGCCGGTTACATAGCCCACACACAGGGTAAGAACCAGAATAAACATGGTAAAGGTAAGCGCCTGCAGCCTGGCGGCCCCGATATTCCCCACCGCAAAAAGAGAGGGCGTCATCATCGCCGAAACCAGACAATAACCGAAAAGCACTGAAATCAAAGGACAGGGGAAGGTAAATTCCGTCTTTTCCGCCATGTGCCAGCACAGGGGAACCAGCAAAACAACAAGCAGAATTATCGGCCACCCGAACCACTGGCCAAGGCAGTAATCCAGACAGTAATAAAAGGAAACCAGAACCGCTTTTACCGGATTCATACCGCTTGCGCCTTCCGCCCGCACCCAGTTTCCGGGAGCCGCCACATTGAGCGCAAATCCCAGGAAAAACGCCGCCACAGGCAAAAGAAGCGTCCGGTACTCCTTCCATTTTTTATGGTAAAATAGAAATCCGGCCGCCACAGACAGAACTATCGCCACGTTTAACGCCGTAAGCTGATTGCCGCCGCCGGTCAGAAAGCCAAGGAGAGACACCATAACAAGTTTCAGCTTCCTGCTTTTTTCCCTGTCACAGGCAATGGAAATCAAAAGCCCGTAAAAAAACAGGGACATGCCGTGGACAAACATATAATTTACCGCGCCGCAGTACCAGTAAAACGCCTCCACCCGGCCCACCATACATTGTACCGTGATAAACAGCATTGCCATTACCGCACAGCGGCTTATATATCTGTCCGCCTTAAACACTCTGACAAAAATGGTTCTCAGCAGATAGGCGGTTGAAAAGCTGAGCATGGCAAGCATAATAAAGACCGTCAGCACGTAATAGCGTTCCCCGAAGCTGCTGGGCGGAACTGCCATCAGAAAATTGGAGGTAAAGTATCCCATCCAGGTAATCCAGTCTTCTATTCCCCTCAGAACCCCGGCCCAGACGGCGCTGAAAATATTGTGGCTGCTCACCCACGCCTGCCTGCAGTTGTTGCCGATTGTATAGTCGTCCGCGCTGGGATAGTTGTACCAGCCTATCCATAGAAGCGGTATCAGGCTTATCACATAGATTCCCGTAAGAAAAACCGACAAATTTTTAGGCGTCACCCATTTTGCCAGCCTTCCGTTTATTTTTTCAATTTTCCTGTTTTTTACCGAAATCACCTGGACAAAATCCCCTTTCCCGTTATCTGCTATGCGAACAAACCGCCGTACGCAAAATAATCTCTGATATTCCTACATGGTAACACGAGAAGAAATACCGGTCAAGAAATGAACTTGAAAAAGCGCCTGCAAGCGGATATACTGTTAAATACAGACGTTACCGACGGAAAGGCGAACCTTTATGAATCCCCTGAAAAGACAAGAGAAAATAATTTATATCCTTACTTTATGCTACATGGTTCCCTGCGGAATCCTGCTTGCCTTTAACAGCCTTTTTTCTCTTTTTCAAACCACTTATATGGAACTGTATCAGGAAATAGAAAAGCCCCTTTACAAGCAGGACTCTCCTGTTTTTTTACTGTTGCTTTTCTTTCTTTTTGCGGGTCTGTGGGGGCTGTTTTTCAGAAAACACGCCGCCACCCAAAGGCTCTGCCGCTTATTTGAAAAAACGGCGCTTATTTATTCCGTCGTTATCTGCATGCTCATTATTTTCATATACCGGGTAAATGTCGCCTGTGACAGCCAGTCCTTAAGCGACATAGCCGTCGCTTTTTTAGGCGGCGACTATTCTTCCTTTTCCGGCGACGACTATCTGGCGCACTATCCCCACCAGCTCGGCATGGTTGGTTTCCTTGAAATTATCTATTTCATTTTTGGCGTAAACAATTTTACGGTTCTTCAGCTATTAAATACAGCCGCTATTTTTTCGGCCGTATATTTTCTTCACCGGATTACGGAAGAATTGTTTCCCGATTTTAATGTTCGCATAATGCTCTCCGTCCTTTGCCTCGGCCTGCTGCCTCTTTATCTCTATGTAACGTTTATTTACGGGGACATTCCCGGCATGGGATTTGCCATGCCCGCCGTTTATCTGATAATCCGTTACTTAAACACCAGGAAGCGTTTCCTTATTATTCCCGCTTCCCTCTGCATGTGTTTTGCCATTTTGTTTAAGTCCAACAATTCCGTGATTCTTGCCGCCGCTGTCATAATACTGATATTATATTCCATCACCGCCAGAGACTGGTTTTCTCTCGTTTTTACCGCAGCCCTGCTGATTCTTCCAGCCGCGGGAACCTCTCTGATTGATTTTTATTATGTAAAAGCTTCCGGAATTTCCGAAATTCCGGCCGGTATTCCCAAAATTGCATGGATTGCAATGGGTCTGCAGGAAAACGAATATCTGGAAAACGGCTGGTATAACGGCTATAACTGGGTCACCTACTCCGAATGCGGCCTTGACGCGGAAAAAACCGCACAGCTTTGTCTGG
>CAJTMZ010000001.1:103949-148597 GCA_910577445.1 uncultured Lachnospiraceae bacterium
CCGGAAATTTATCTCTCAGTGGAACGACCCCGGTTTTCAGTCACAGATTACAAACGAATGGTACAGCCGCCACCGGGACGACCATTCCTCCCTTGCCCTTTACCTCATTTACGGGAACGGTCGGCTGATTCTTGAGGGCCTTATGAATATTTATCATTTTATTATTTTATCGGGAGCCTGTGCGGGCGCCTTCTTCTGTATCAGGAGCCGCTCCCTTTCCGCCGCGTTTCTCATTCTCTGCGTTTTCGGCGGTTATTTCTTTCATATGTTCTGGGAGGCCGGCGGGCGCTACGGCCTTGGTTATTTTGTTTTGTGCGTTCCCATAGCCGCTTATGGTTTATGGATGCTGATAAAAACCGTATTGGCTGCCTGTGAGAGAGTTCCCGCATCCCACAGACAGACCGCAAAAGGAGTCTCAAATGAAGTATAGACAAATTGTTTTTGATATTGACGGAACGTTGATTGACAGCGAACAGCCAATTCTCCATTCTTTACAGGAAGTGCTGCTTCACCTTACCGGCAGAAAATATCCCCTTGAGGATTTAACCTTCTGTCTTGGAATCACGGGAGAAGATACCCTGAAACGGCTTGACATTCAGGATATCCCCGCTGCCATGGAATTATGGTTTGATATTCTCCGGCAGCATGAAAACGAGATGGTTCTCTACGGGGAAATCGAGGAACTGATAACACACCTCAAAAAGGCCGGATACGGGCTGGGGATTATCACCTCTAAACCCAGAATCCTGTTTGAACAGGATTTCGGCAAATTTCATATAAGCAGCTATTTTCACCCGGTTGTGTGCGCGGACGATACCAAAGAGCACAAACCCACTTCCGGCCCGCTCTTAAAATACATGGAACTCTCCGGCGCGGAGAAAGAGGACATTCTGTATATCGGGGACAGCGTCTATGACAGTAAGTGCGCGGAAAACGCCGGTGTGGATTTTGCACTGGCGGTCTGGGGCAGCCATACGAAGACCACTCCCGCAAATTATTACTTAAAAAATCCCATGGATTTACTGTCTGTTTTGTAAAAATATGCTATACTTATACCAAGCGGATATTCTTGCGCGGCGCCGGAAGACGCCCCGCCAAAAATATAAAAAATATGGAGGACACACGTCATGCATGAAGGAAATGTATCAGCAGCAGAAGCACTGCAAAAATTGAAAGAAGGAAACCAGCGTTATTTATCAGCCGCCACCTGTCCGGGCGACGTTTCGCAGGCAATCAGACAGAAAACCTGCGATGAGGGACAGCACCCTTACGCAATCGTTATTACCTGTTCCGATTCAAGAGTGATTCCTGAAAGTATTTTTTCCGCGGGAATCGGCGAATTGTTTGTAATCCGGGTAGCCGGCAACGTTATGGATAAGCATCAGCTTGGAAGCGTTGAATATGCCGCCGACCATCTGGGCTGCAAGCTGGTAGTGGTTCTCGGCCACGAGCACTGCGGCGCGGTGGGAGCCGCCATGGGACACGTGCCCGAAGGTTTTGTAAAATACATAACTGACGAAATTAAAAGAGCAATCGGTGACGAGGCGGACGAATACCGCGCCTGCTGCCTCAATGTGGCTCAGAGCGTTGCCGTTATAAAGGAAAGCCTTGGCGTTAAGGATGACGACGAGCTTAAGGTTTGCGGCGCTTTCTACCACATCGGAAGCGGCGAAGTTGAATATCTGGACTAATGCTTTGTCCTAAAGCTTTGTTCTAAACGCCCTGACATGAAAACGGCAATTTCCGTTTGAGCGGGCGGCAATCACGAGTAAAAAAGCTCTCCGGCATTTTAGCTGGAGAGCTTTTCTTCCACATTCCGCTTAAAACTTACATAGGTAACCGAAAAATAAACCAGATAGATGCCGAAGAACAGCAGAATACTCCTTGCAAAAAATTTCAGGGGCGACGCCGGAACGCCCGTCATGGCCACAAAACTTTCGCTTGCAAACAAAATCATTTTCCCACTGATGACAATGGCAAGTATGGCCGGACATAAATAATACGCCGTTAGCTGCTTTAATATCAGGGTATTTATCTGATTGCTCCTAAGGCCCAGCTTTGCCAGAACATCATAGCGGTACTTATATTTCCCGGAATCGCTTAACTGCTGCACCGACAGAACGGTTACCGCCACGCAGACGAAAACCAGTCCGATATAAAACAAAGGAATTATCAGAGACGCCAGCATGTACTTTACCTCGGGAATCAGATTATCCCTCACCAGATTTTCCACCGCATAGTTTATAATCTTGTCGGAACCGCAGCACAGGAAATCCTCCTCCTCATAAGAAGCCTCAAAGTCTCCTGTAAACTCCGGGTCTTCTTTTCTGAGCAGCCTGTCCAGCTTTTTTAGCAAATCCCCGGATATTTCTCCCTCCGTCTTTACCGCCAGCTCCGAGTAATAAGGCTTCATTCTTTTTATTACGGCGTCCGGGACCACAACCAAATAATCCGCGCCGTTATGCCCGTCCTGGGAAAAGGCTTCCCCGCATACCCCCGCGCATTTCAGATAATCCGCCTCCTTAAGGCCCTGTATTTCCATACCTCCGCATAGTTTTTCCATCTCCTTTGCAAGCCGCGGCTTTATCTGCACCAGAAATTCATCTGTATTAATCCATACTTCCGCATATCCTAACATTTTCCGGAGGCGGTTGTAATCCGAAATCCCCATATAAGTATCGTATTCATAATAAACGTTTTGACTCTCCAGGAAATTCCTGATTTTAACCATATCCGGGCTTCCGTCTTCCTGCAGGAATATGGTTCCATACTCTTCTATATGCGTAAGCATAAAGGTGTTTACCTGATTTTTTTCATCGGTATAAATATGATAGGGATAATACGCCTCCACCTTTACATCTTCTTCAATAACCTTCTTTTCTTCGACAAAATCATTTTCCGTATCTCCGCTCCAGATTTGAATATCAAAGGGAAATTTTTCGTCCAGCACCGTATTCTCATATTCGCTGAACATAAGCGCAATGGAAGCTCCCATAAGAGCCAGCGTAAACAATGCCGTCAGCGTTCCCATGGTAAACTGCATGGTGCGTATTTTGGAGGCAAACTGCCGCAGCAAAAACAGGTTCTGACCTTTGTAAATACCGTTTCCCCTGCCCCGGACATAGCAGATAATCCACGCCGAAATACCGATATAAAACAGATAGATTGTGAGCACCAGCAGCACCAGAAAGACAAGGGTTTCCCCCGTACCGGAAAGATGGCCGAACCAGCGCCAGAACATCAGAATAAATGCCACGGCCGCCGGAAAAAGAATTTTCTTAAACTCCTCGTTCCTTTCCCTGATTTCCTCATTCTGACGCTTTGCATTCATCAAAGCCTGAATGCTCATTTTTCTGAACTTCCGCCTGCACCGAAACAGGGCAATCAGATAGCAGCCCCCGTAGCACAAAGCCGTCATCAGAATCGTTCCCCTATGAAAACTTATGTGCAGACGATAATCCATTCTTACCATGGCAAACATTACCGTCATCAGAACCTGCTGCAGCAATATGCCGAAAACGACGCCGCCAAGAAAGGAAATACTCCCAAGAAGCATATTTTCCCGCATATAAAGTCTGGAAATCATTTTCTTTTTCATTCCCAGAAGCAGGTAAATGCCGAACTCCCCGCTTCTTTTTTCCAGCATGAACCGCACCATATAATGTATCAGCCACGCCACAATCAATATGATGAAAAAGGTGGCAAACCCTATCATCACTTCCATCATGCCTTCCGTTTCAAGATGCTTGTTCAGTTCATTTTGAAATATCAGGCTGTTGAAAGCATACATGAACGCCGTTATCACCGTCATGGTCAGCATATAAACCGTGTAATCCCGCACGGAACGCTTCATATTGCGGAAACTGAGTTTAGCCAGCATGGGATAACTCACCTCCCGTCAGAGACAGAACATCCAGAATTTTCTGCAGAAAAATTTTTCCCGTTTTCTCCCCTCTTACAAGCTCATGGAAAATCTTCCCGTCCTTTAAAAATAAAATTCTGCCGCAATAACTGGCGGAAAAAGCGTCGTGGGTGACCATCAAAATGGTGGCTCCCATGCTCCGGTTCAAATCGGTAAAGGTTTCAAGCAGCGTCTGCGCCGAACGGGAGTCAAGCGCGCCTGTGGGCTCATCCGCCAGAAGCAGCTTCGGGTGGTTCACCAGCGCCCTGGCGCAGGCGCACCGCTGCTTCTGGCCGCCCGACACCTGATAGGGAAATTTCTCCTTAATATCCTCTATATGAAGGAGCTTTAACATCTGCATACACTCCTGCCTGATTTCCTCTCTTTCCCGGCCCTGCAGCGTAAGGGCAAGAACAATATTTTCCTCAATGGTAAGAGTGTCCAGCAGATTGTACTCCTGAAAAACAAAGCCCAGATTTTTCATGCGAAATTCCGACAGCTCATCCTCGTTCATCTCGGTGATATCCGTATTCTCATAATAAATATGGCCCGCCGTCACCCTGTCGATGGTGGCAAGCACGTTTAAAAGGGTCGTCTTTCCCGAGCCGGAAGCTCCCATCACCCCCACAAACTCTCCCTTTTCCACCTGAAAACTGACGCGGTCTATGGCCTTTGTCACGTTTGACGCGTTTCCGTAATATTTTTCAATATCGCACACTCTGATATAGCTGCCGCTTTCGTAATCGTCCATAATAACCAGCCTCCTCCTGTTTTTATGTATTTTTCCATATTTCTTTTTTATTCTAGCATTCTCCACTTTCCCTTCCTATAAAAAAAGATTGCGGTAATCTTACTTTTTTGAAAGATAACTGCAATCCGCGTTTTATTCTCGCTTTATATAATTGCTCACAGGAAAATCCAGCGTCATTTTCGTTCCCCGCCCCGGCTGCGACTGCGCCGACAGCCCGATTTCCAGCCGCTCGCACAGTCTTTTGCAAAGATACAGCCCCATTCCGGTGGCCTGTTTATGACTGCGTCCATTGCTTCCGGTAAATCCCTTTTCAAAAATCCGGGAAAGTTCTTCGGGTAAAATCCCCACTCCGTTGTCCTCTATCGTCAGCCTCACGCCGTCCTTTTCGCGTTCCGTATAAATGAGGAACACCGGCGATTCGCTACGGTACTTCACACTGTTTCCTATCATCTGGTTTAAGATAAAGGAAATCCATTTTCCGTCCGTGTAAACCATATCCTCACAGCAAACTTCCGCCCTGACCTGATGACGGATTAAAAACAGCCTGTTTTTTGCCAGAACCTCCTCCGCTGTTTTCTGCAAATCCGTCTTTTGAATCAGGAAGTCTTTATAGACGTTTTCCATTCTGGCATAATAAAGCACCTTATCCACACAGTTTTCGATTTTCTGGTTTTCCAGGCTGATTTCACGCAGATTTTCCTGTGTCACGCTCCCCGGCCTTCTCCCGTTTTCGCAAATCAGCGCAATGCCCGTAATCGGCGCCTTTATTTCATGTACCCAGCTTTCTATGTATTCCCGGTAATCCCTCCGCGCGTCCTCTGTCTTCCTGATTTTCTCAATCACGGATTTGTTGGAAAGATGCATCATCTTTTTATACAACCTGTCCTCAAGACGGCAGGAATAAGGCAGTAATTCCCCCAATAAATACCGCTGGTCGATTTCCGCCAGAATTTTATCGATTTCGTCAAAATATCTTTTTCTCTCCCGGTAAGTGATAAAAAGCCATAAAGCCAATATAACCGTCCAGAAAATTAATATTAAGGCAGAGCCCGCGCTGCCGTAACCCGTAAGCCGCAGAAAGGCGGACAACGCCCCCATGCAGATTACGTGGAGTATGAGAAGCATGAACTTATCCTTCAAAAACGGCATCAGCTTCATATTCTGTATCCTATTCCCCTTTTCGTCTCGATAAAATCCTTTATGCCAATTTCCTTTAGCTTCTCGCGGATTCTTGCCATATGAACGCTTAATGTATTGTCGTCAATAAAAATCTGGTTTTCCCACAGATATTCAATCAAATCCATTCTGGAAACATATTTCCCCGGGCACTGAAACAACTGGTACAGAATTTTCATCTCGCTTTTGGTCAGCTCCGCATGCTTTTCCCCGCAGCTTAATCCGCATCCCGCAATGTCCAGTTCCACGCCGCTGTGCGAAAGCTTCGCGGCTTCCTTCAAAGACGGCTTTCCCGCCCTTTTCAGCACCGCCGCAATCCTCGCCAGAAGCAGCGGCGGCTGATAGGGCTTCGTAATATAATCGTCCCCGCCCTTTAACATTCCTGTCAGCTCGTCCATGGAATCCGTGCGGCTGGTCAGAAAAATAACCGGCACATCCGTCCTCTCCCGGATTTGCGTACACACGTCAAAGCCGGAAAGGGCCGGGAGATTCACATCCAGAAGAACCAAATCAGGATTTTCCTCCCGGATTCGTTCCACAATATTATCAAATTCACTGAAAGCCGAAACCTCATACAGGGCGTTTTCCAAAAGTACCTTCAGTTCCCTTCTTATAATGGTTTCATCCTCTATGATTACTATCTTCCGGTTCATGCCGCCCTCCCATGGTTTTTCCCCGGCGCGGTTTTCAATACCCCCGAATCTCGTAGGCGTCATATTCGTGGCTGAAATGATATCCCAGCTTTTCAGCCAGCCCTACGGACCACAGATTCTGAGCGTCCCAACTCGGATACATTCCCCGGTTTAAACACTCCAGAACCAGCCTCGCCCCGCATACGGACGCCAGCCCTTTTCTTCTGCAGTCTTCCCGGGTATCGATTTCAATCTCAATCCCGCCCTGATAACTTGAATAAGAGGAAGCTCCCGACACAATCGTTCCCTCTTTTAATACAGCCGCTCCCAGCCCCAGGCGCTTATAGTCTTCATAGCTTTTATACCGGGACACCAAATCCCGGGCCCAGCTCTCCCTTCCGCACTGCCGGTATATGTCCTCGTCAATCAGCTTCACTTCATAGCCGGACGGTAAATTATCCACTATGGCCAAAAGACTTTTCCTGTCGAATACATCTTTTTCTTTTTTTATGGCGTACCGGGTTACCCGCTTTGCCTTTTCACCGTAAACCTCTTCAATTACTCCTGCCCACCCGGCATTTTGCGGAACCATAATTACAAAATCTTCCGAAAACCAGTCAGGTTTACAGCCTGCCAGTTCTTTGTCCGGCTCCCCCGCAAAATAGCAGAAATCCCCCAGAATAATCATTGCCGACAAAGGCTTTTCTTTATCCGTCACATATATTTTTCCCATAACGCCCTGCAGCGCAGACCAGATTAGGGATTCCTCCCAGCCGTCAAATATACGCTCTATTGTTTTCGTACTGCCCGTTTCGTAAACCATTCCGGCACCCCTCTTTTAATGTTTCTTCTTACCTCTTATGATAATAGCACATTTTTTCTAAATACTTCAATCAATGTATTCGGAATATACAATCCCTGGCCAAGATAAGTCTCCGCATCGGGATACTGTTCATCAATAGCCGAAAAAGCCTCGTCCAGATATGACTGCTTTGCAAGAAAAGCATCCTTCACCGCAGCCGCTTCCGTCTCACCTTTGCCAGCCGCCAGCATCCGCTGATAATACATTTCCGCCTTTGGCTCATTTACCTCATTGGTCAGCAGATAATCCTCCATGATTTGCCGGCGGTCCACGCCAAGAGCCATAAGCAGTATAGCCGTCAGCAGTCCGCACCTGTCTTTGCCCTCGGTGCAGTGCCACAGCACGCTTCCTTGCGCAAAATCGTGCTCCATCACACATTTTGCCGCTTTACCCAGATTCCTTCTGCAGGATTCTTCCGTTACCATCATGCGGTACAGGTTTTCCATTTTCGGAATAACCGCTCCGATTTGACTTGTCCCCAGACTCTTCTCATGGGAGATACCGGCTAGCCCCTCGTCAAAAACCGGGATTGGCAGGTACGCCGCATGTTCAGGCACCGCGTCCGGCCGTTCGCCGCGTTCCGTTTCCGTTCTCAGGTCTATGACCCTGGCAAGACGCTGGTTCTTTTGCAGATTCAGTATATCCGCCGGTGTTGCGTCCGCCAGATTTGCCGAACGCAGCAGGCGCCCGGCGGCAATTGTGTGCCCGTCTGTTGTCGGAAGACCTCCCAGGTCACGGACATTCTGTATTCCTTCAAAAATGATTCTTCTGTTGTTCATTTGAGTCTCCTTTATCTGGTTTGTTAAGTCTTTTTCACATCTAAACAGGATTTATGAATAAATTCCATTCCCATTGTTATCTGTATAACTATAATTTACTTTCACAGGAATTGGACAGTTCATGGAAAAATAAGTGTGGTATTTTGCTATGATTTTTCCAATCATTTGATGTTCTTTTCCTGATAAAGACATCCAAAGGGCATCGCCTTTTAATCCCTGATTTAACGTTTTCGCGCCTGATAATTGCAGCCTGTTAAAAACATATTGCGCAATAAAAAATAACCTAATCGTCATATGCAGCCTCCTTTTAATTCAAGAATAAGTATACTGACCATTTAAGCTTTTTTGAATCTTATTGATATTTTTCGTGAAGATGATATTTAATACAGGTATTTTTAAATTCCTTCAATGCCGCGGCCATCACCGTATTTTTTCTTGATGAAAAAACCACATCTATAACAGATTTTATCAGGACGTCATCTGCAATGTCTGTCTCATCCAAATCCTGAGCCTCGTCGTCAAATTTCTCATATATTGTGGTAAACAGTTTATGTTCGTCTGTGACTAACTGCTTGAAATAATCATGCTCCAGCAGTTTCAACGACAAAGTCCTCAATGCCCGCCCGGGCGACCTTATCGTATCAGCCGCCACTAATGTAACTCCAATCTGCCGCTTATATTTTTGGATATCAATTAATTCTTTTGGACATGTCCTGCTTGCTGATGCCGAACAGTTATATTCTGCAACAGCTTTATCAATTGCTTCACTCGCACTTATGTCATTTTTAAAATCGACCTCTACGTCTGACCTGAGCGGTGTAAGTACTAACGGATATGAAAATTTGTATCTGCTGTCAGCCATAATTCTATTCTCCTTTTATAAGGGTTGGTTTTTGTTTTTATCAAACCTTATACTACTATGCGCATTTTGTTTTGTCAAGAGGGTTGTAGAATTTTATTTTCAATTCTTTTATTCCAATCACAGGGTCTGCTTATTTAATTTTCCCGGCCTCTTAAGATTCTGCTTTCATTTTAACTGTGCTCCTTATTTGGCTTGGGCATTGTATTTACGATATATTATAGTAAATATCACAACATTCTTATATATTATGAAAAAAGACATCATAAAAGAGCTGTGTACTATAAGACACAACAGCTCTTTCAATTCTTGAACTGTAATTCATTCATTTACAGTATTCTCCCTTTGAAAATGTTCTTCAGCGATTCTGTCAAGCTGCGCTGCAATAAGTGAAAACTCTTTATTCAAATCCAGCGTCTTAACACTTATTCTGTTTCCGCCCATGACAAAGCTGCAATCCGGTGTAATATCCTCATCTGTTTTTGCATACAAAAGCATACCAGACACATTACCGGTCCCTGCTGCATCCTGATTTTTCACATAGGTGAATATCTGATATACATTCCCCGAATGAAGTGTAGTCTTGTCATATTGCGTCTGCATTGTTTTTCCATAGTACTTTGTATCTATAATGAGAATCTTACTCCTATATCTCAGGAAAATATCTGTCTGCATTATCGGCAGGAATCGAATCATACTTTCTTCTGTATCCTCTGCCAGATTCCACTTCACCTGGGCTGCTCTTGCTTCATCAAAATATGAATGGTGCTTTTTGAAATACTCCAGAACAAATTTCTCATACAGTCGATGCATATGTTTATCAGAGAACGCAACCATCTTATAGCTTCCCTTATCTGTAGACATGAGCATTCCATCAAGAACAAAATAGCAGACATTCATCAGCATTTCATAATTTTTATTATTTCGCTGATATCTGAGCATATCCCATCTGACAGACATTGGCTCTACTGTCCCGACTTCATTAAAGAACAATATCACTTTTTTCAGTTCTGCCTTACGTTCCGGCTTTACCCTGGAATCCCTGACAAGAATATTCACCGTTATTTTCAAAATCTGATTGTAAATATTGTCTGCCGACAGTTCATCATACTCACAGGCCAGGCTCTTTTTTCTTTGTATCTCATTTTTAATGGCGCCATGAATATCCAGTTTTCCCCTCATCACAGGCGTATCTTCATACCTGGTAATATATTCCCGATGAAGTCCCTGCTTCAACTGCTGAGAAATACCTCTCGATAGAATGGCAGCAAACATATCCTGTATATCATCGAACTCTTCAGAAGCAATGTCCTCATAGTTCTTCTGTTTAAGCACCTGGAACGCATAGGCCAGCATATAATAGATATTTTTTATGAAAATACCTTTATCATTAGTCATTGAACACACCACTCAAATTATTTTCCCAACGCCGGACCTTTTGCTTATCATCAAACCAATATTCCTGAAGCATCGGGATAATATCATAATATACTACCGATTTCATCCATTCCTCTGTATATGTCTCCTGTCCGCAGAAATAACTATGCCCGATACGGAAGCCTTCTCCCAGAGAATCGTCCATCTTGATTTCTCTGTTAAGGCTAATCACCTGTTCTATCAGAGCATTGAAGGTCTCATTCTGCAGTGACTCCTGATATGCCTTAAATCCATCTGAATTAAATCCAGGTTCCATCTCAAAGAAACTAAAACGTCTTCTCAAAGCATAGTCTATCATTGCAAGGCTCCTATCCGCAGTGTTCATCATACCTATGATATATAAATTCTTAGGAACCGAAAATGCCGTACCGCTATATGCCAGCGTAGCTTTGGTGCCACGGTAGTCTTTTTCAATCAACATCAAAAGCTCGCCGAATATTTTACTCATATTTCCGCGGTTTATCTCATCAATGATGAAGAAATAGTCCTTGTCCGGATGATTAGCCGCATTCATGCAAAACCGATAAAAAATCCCGTTTGTCAGCTTGAAGCCTTCTTCCTGAGGCCTGTAGCCCATAATGAAATCCTCATAAGAATAGTTCTGATGGAACTGTATAAACTCGATTCTGGAATCATCCATTTCGCCCATCATAGAATAAGCCAGGCGCTTTGCAGCAAAAGTCTTTCCCACACCAGGCGCCCCCTGTAGAATCAGATTCTTTTTATTCTGTAACAAGGCAACCAAAGTATCATATCTTTCTTCAGTCATATAAACCTGTTTAAGAAAATCTTCTTTTGTATAGGGAGCCGGCGCATTGCTCTTAACGGTTCCGGCATTATTCTCACGAATAATATCCATGATGAAATCGTACTCCCCTTTAGTCAGCTTAAATAAGCTGCCCTGAGGATTCACGAAGTATTCCATCTGAGCAAGTTCCTGACAATCTTTCAGCGTTGCATATTCAATCGGAGCAGCAAGCCCCTCTACCTTCTTAAAATACAGGTTTTCTCCATCGTTCTGTCTGGAAACCTGAGCAATAGCCACAATCCGTTTAACCGGATAAGACTCGTATCCTATAACCATATCACCGGCCTTTGCATCCATGAAGTTTTGGAATATCCTACGCTTATTGCCGTTCTCATTATAAAGTGTATAGGACTGTTCATCGCCAATAGCCAAATCAGAAAAGCTCCATATCCTGGGATTTGCATTCAACCACCAATAGCGTCCGCCCTCCCCTGTTTCAGCATCATCTTTCGCATACAATTCAACTCCCGATAGATTTGTTTGTTCCAAAGCCGTCTTCAGTTCATCTCTGAGCTTCCAAACATAACTTCCGTCTATTTCCTTGTCTGCACTGTGACCCAAATACAAAATAGTCCAGTACCTTGCATTATCGTTATCTCTTTCTAAAAGCGGACATCCGGTTTTTTCATAAACCCTTTTCGCTAAAGCTGACGAGCCTGAATTGTAAAAATTCTTCGCCTCACCATATTTCACGGATAACTGTGTACAAGTTGCCTGTCCTCCATAATCAAGAAATCTCTTCATAATCTGCAGACTGTTATCTGTAAAAACATCTTTATCCTGTAACAATTGCTTCCAGCCATCTACTGAGATATTCGGCGAATAATCTGCCGGAAACCAACTGATTTCAGCTTCCTCTTGCTTTTGTCCATAATATCTGCTTACAAAGAAACCAACATCTATTGTCATAGTAATCTTTTCAGGGTCAGAATAGCAACTGTCTTTCAGTACACTTTTAAACATCTCCTCCAACTCTGAATCAGCCTTTATAACCTCTCGCACCTCATTATAAAGTTTCAGTCCGCCTTCAACATTGAATGTAGAGCCGCCCTTTTTCGGCACAAAATCACTATCTACTGCTTTTGCAAAAGCCCTTACCTCCGAATACTTGTAAATATAATACTTGTCCGGATATTTCAGCCAAAGATATGTAGTAATTGCATTCTCACCCTGATAATGCTGCCTCCATGTACCATCATCGTATTTCACGCGCATCTCTTCGGCTTTTGACTGAAACTCCTCAATCCTCTCTGCAAGATTCTCCGATTCCTCGAACAGATTGATGAACATACCCCTGACAGCCTCAGCATCGGCTGCAGCAAAGGATTTGAGCATACCTCTTGGATAGTTATTCATGTTAGCCAGCAGATTATATGTCTTATCTGTCGCGGACATAAACATATCCAGAAAGTTCTCTGCATTTATGTCCCAATGCTGCTGGAAATGCTGTATAGCCTCCCACTTGTACATTTCTCCCTTCCAATGCTCGGGGAAGTATTCTTTATAGGCAGCAATGACTGCTGCCAGTTTTTCACCATTAAACATCCGATTGGCCTCCTTAAACCATTGTCGTTTCTTTTCTCATCTTTCGATAAATGCCCACTTCCAACGCTCCCATAGTCGCGGCAGATGTCTTTGTTTTTTCGTTGAGTTTTAGGCAAAGCCTGCTGACAGAATGGGCATTTTCTTTTAGCTCCTTTTACATAATAAATTTCTTCAATCTCTGCTTTACCAAATTTGTCCCATACCTCTGGCTTTATGCTTTATTTCCTCCGAAGTAATACTTATATATAGCATACAGAATATGGGATTGGATTGTCAGGCATAAAGATACCTATTTTCATAAATCTTCCACGCTGACTTACAGTTCCATGTAAAACACCTATTATTAATTAAAGTTTTTACTTCATTCAAATAGTTTACAACAGCAACCAGTCCTTAATTGGTATGGATTTATCGGTCATAGATAATTTTGATAACCTATACTTCATCCTCGGCAATGACCAAATTACCATTTTCAATGCGGTACCCATAGGAAGCAAAGCCGCCGTTCCACTTGCCTTCACGAGCCTTTTGCTCACGCCCAGCCATTGTCAGCGTGCGGATATTTTCACGTTCAATTTCAGCCACCGCCGAAGGCACGGAAAGCATTAGTTTTCCAGAGTCCTTGAAACTGTCAATACCATCTTCTACACAAATCAGGTCGACACCAAAATCCTGCATAAGCTGTAAGGAATTTAGAACATCCGCAGCATTACACCCAAAATGAGTATTCAGCATATTTCCGCAATTTGTCTTTCTGGACACCTGACGAGTGCCCTCCATTTGAACTGTTGCAAATTTTGCAACAGTTGACTCCTGTCGCAGTTCTCCCTCGGAGAAAACATTTTTGATATGACGCGAAATCGTGGATTTATCTCTCTGAAATAATTCCGTCATTTGCTCCAATGACAGCCAAACCGTATCTTCTTCAAAGGTAACTTCAATTTTTGTTGAACCATCCTCTGTTGTGTACATGATAATATTAGAATTATTTATATTCATCACTCTCCTTGCAAAAGTTTTCATGCCGGATATAGTACTCCAGCAAACGCAGGACATATTCCGGAGCATGGCGCTTATCCAGTTCCCAATCTGTCACTGTCCGATAAGGAATACCGAAAAACTCGCAAAAAGTTTTTCGGTTCATTCCTGTACTTTCTCTTAGTTCTCTCATTTTATTTTTGTCATCCATATTATTTTCTCCGAAAACAAAATACGCGTTGCGTATTCATTATAGCATACCACCAGCAAATACGCAACGCATAAATTCTATAAGTCAAGCTGATTTTAGAAAATTTTGCTTATCCAAAACATTTTCATAAATTTTTGCCCATCTGTTTTGGTTACTCTTTGTTGTGCTTCTGCTGCTGCCCAAATGCCATGAGTTTTCTCATATTCCCGCCTCGATTCAATAGCCTCTAAATTTCAAAGCAAATTCCTTTACAGCACTGGATGCTTTTGCTCCACGCGACTCATAACCACAAGCGCGACAATTTAATTGTTTCCATCTGTCACTGAGCAACCACTCTTCTGACAAAACTTTGCACCATCTATCAGTTCGATTCCACAATTCCTACAGTAAGCCATATATTGCGCCAAGTTCCTGTCAGCATATTAATCTTTCTTTTTATTGCTTCGAATTCAATATCCTGCTCTGGAAATGCGTTCATGCAATAAAATGAATCTTCCGGCATTGTCTCGTCACATTTTTGGCAAAGCTTTATCTTTCCTTAGAAATCAATGTATCAATAATTAGTAATCGTTTTTCACAACCTCTTGCGAATATCAAAAAGAAACACGCCCATCCGGAGAAGCTGTCTCGCAGATGAGCGTGTCATTACTGTTTTCTAAGAAAAAGAGTCATTAATTCATCCCAAAGAACTTCAATGCCTCTGTAATCGCCGCTTTCTTTTCCGGTGGGCATTTCGATTGTCTGGCACTTTCAGACTTTGGCTTGTTGTTCTCATATTCAATAATACCATATTTCTGTTTAATCTGTCCGTATGTGGCGTCATTCTGGAATCCAGACATATCCATATCCTACAGCGAGAACTCCAAACGAACCTTCTTGGAGTCGATTTCTCACTTGGAAAGCAAACACACAACTTCAACATGAGTAGCAAATTAGAACATATCCCCACAAAACCGCAGAAATATTGGCAATATTTATACAGGACTGATACCGTTCGTGCATCCCCTTTCCCACAAAATATAAGTTCCATCAATTTTGCACCACCCTGATGCAAAATTTCAATTGATTCTTTTTTCAATATCTTCAATCGATGGCAACTTGTCCTGTAAAAATATCAAACAACTATAAATTCAAGTTATAAACACTCCATCAAACCATATTAATAATTCATTTAAAAAATCTCAAAATATCTCAAAGCATCCCTTATCGCTTCCATTTTCTCCGCTGTCGGATGTTTTCTCGGCTGTTTCAATTCCTCTACCGCATTGGAGCATCATACATCGGCAAGCCTAAATCCCGCTTTACCTCTGCGATATATGCGGTATGTACTTTGAAGCCGTATTTTGCTTCTATGTACTCCTTAATCATTTTGTATGTAACCCGCTCTTTCGGCTAGTATACTTCGGCTCTCTTGGCAATATTATCAAGCGGCACCTTGCCCTCACCCTCGCCAAACTCCACTTTTATGTTGATTACGCTATCGGGTTTTTGTGGGAAAGCATTACAACAACTTCTACCCCCACCGTCATCGGAAACATATCCACCGCCCTCACTCTCTCCACCTCATACCCTCCGCCGCAGAGCGCCTTCAAATCCCTTGCCAGCGTTGCGCTGTCGCAGCTTACATACACCACCCGCCGCGGCGCCATTTTCAGAATCGTATCAAGGCAGGCGGCATCGCAGCCCTTCCTTGGCGGGTCCACCACAATCACATCGGCCGATATCCCGTCCTTTTCATATTTCTCCGGCAGCACTTCCTCCGCTTTCCCCACAAAAAATTCCGCATTGGAAATCCCGTTGCCTGCGGCGTTTTCCCTGGCGTTTTCAACCGCCTGAGGGATCACCTCCACCCCGTATACCCTCTTTGCCTTCTCCGCCAGAAACAGGGAAATCGTACCTATTCCGCAGTACAAATCCCAGACCGTTTCCTCTCCGGTAAGTCCGGCATAGGACAGGGCCAGACTGTACAGCTTTTCCGTCTGCACAGGGTTCACCTGATAGAAAGACACCGGCGAAATCGCATAGGTAATTCCCCTGCCTGTCCGCTCAAAATGCTTCTCCGCGTCGCAGACATGTATTGTATCTTCTATTGTATCTTTTCCCCAGACCGGACGTGTTTCCTGCCCCAGAATCACATTGGTTTTTTCTGTATTGATATTAAGTGACACGCTTGTCATATTTGGAATCGTCAAAAGAGCGTCTATCAGCCTCTGCTGCGCCGGAAGCTCTTTTCGTTTTCCTCTCAGATTCACCACAAGGCACACCATGATTTCCCCGCTGAAAAAGCCCTTGCGAATCAGGACATGGCGAATCAGGCCCTCCCCCGTGCTCTCATCGTAGGCGGACACCCTGTTTTCTCTCATATAGGCAAGGATAATCTCCAGTATTTCCTTATTTTCTTTTACTCCCAGATGACATTCTGTATTTGCCACGATGGAATGGGTTCTTCCCGCATAAAAACCTGTGACAGGTTCTCCCTCTTTATTCTGCCCCACAGGATACTGGGCCTTATTTCTATAGTAAAAAGGCTCCTCCATTCCCACAATAGGCTCCATAACCCGGTCAACCATATCCGGCGCAAAGCCGCCAATCCGTATCAGATTATTTCTGACCTTGGACGTCTTAAATTCCAACTGCTTTTCGTAGCTCATGCTCTGTATCTGGCAGCCGCCGCACTGTTTATGGAAAGCGCATCTTGGCTCCACACGAAAAGGAGAAGGCGTAAGCACCTTCTCTAATCTTCCGTAAGCATAGTTTTTCTTTACCCGTGTGACGCGGATTTGCGCTTTATCGCCGATAATGGCATCTTTGACGAAAAAAGGGAAGCCGTCCTGTTTTCCCACTCCTTCTCCCTCAGAAGTCATATCCGTAATTTCCACCGTTAAAATCTGGTTCTTTTCGTAATCCATATTCATCCTCCGCCAGACTGCCGGATTTCTGTTCGCCCATCAATCGGCTTTAAGCCGTACAGGCAGGTTATTCCAGCAGGTATTTCTCCGGCCCACTGCATTCACCGCCGGCTCAGCCGTCCGTTACTCTATGCCGGTCTTTCGCAGATTTGAATCAAACAGCCGGTTAAAGCCCATCCACTCTCCCTGCGTATTGTTGTCTAAAATTTCCGTAAAGGTCTGCAGCTTTGCGTCGGTATTGTCTGCGAAATTTAAGGCCACCGCCTCCACAATCGCCGGTTTTTTGGGGGAGCCAAATTCATATTCCCCGTGATGGGCCAGGATGCAGTGTTTAAGTTCACTGGCAAGCAGGGCCGGAAAGCCTTTTATTCGGGAGATTTTCTCACCAATCATCTCCGTCCCTATGACGATGTGTCCAAGAAACTGTCCTTCCTCCGTGTAATCGTTCTGCGGGAAAAGGGAGAGCTCCCTTGTCTTTCCGATATCGTGGCAGATAGCCGCCGAAATAAGCAAATCCCTGTTCAGCAGGGAATAGGCGCCGCAATAGTAATCGCACAGTTTTGTCACGCTTAAGGTGTGCTGCAAAAGTCCACCCACAAATCCGTGGTGCACGGTTTTCGCCGCGGAAGATTTTTTAAAAATACGGATAAAATCCTCGTCCCCCACGAAAAACGCCTGCAGAAGCTGGTTTAAATAAGGATTCTTCACCTTGTCGATAAATCCCAGCAGCTCGCCGTACATTTCCTCGATATCATACTTACTTACGGGAAGGTAATCGGCCGGGTCGAACTCTCCCTCCTGACATTTCCTGATTCTTTTTACGTTTACCTGTAAAGCGCCCTGAAAACTTGTAACGTCACCGTATACTTCTATGTAGTCTAAAACGTCAAACTCCGCAATTCCCGCATTATTGGGGTCCCACACCTTTGCGTCAATCGTTCCCGTTTTATCCTGCAGAATCAGATTTTCATAGGGTTTTCCGTTTTTGGTAACCGCCGCCTGTTTGTGCTTGCAAAGATAAATATCAAACAGTTTTTCTCCGTCTTTATAATCTTTTATATATTTCATTTTTCAAATCCTTTCTTTTATTTTGTCAGGGCTTTTTTCCCAGCACCGCGCCTGTCTCCATCTCCATATAGTTTTCCGGCCCCTGCCGCATCAGACGGATGGATATGGCGCTCTCTGGCTGCGTGGAAAGAAGGGCTTTTACCAAATCCTGATAATTTGCCACTTCCGTTTCATTTATCTGTGTAATCACGTCGCCGCTCTGGATTCCGGCGTCCATGGCCGGGGAATCCATATCAATTTCCGTAATATAAGCGCCAAGGGGCACGCCCAGTTCTTCGTTGGCCTCTTCCGTCACATCCACTCCGTAAACCCCGAAATAGGCAATTTCCTTATCATTAGAAAGGCTCTCCACCAGCTTTTTCAAATCAGAAATCCCGATAGCGCTTATCAAATTTTCCATATCCGGGGAATTATAGGCCATATCAATCAGACCCACCACCTGTCCCCGCAGGTTGATTAATATTCCGCTGGCATTGCTGCTTCCATAAATATCCGTGGTCAGATATTTATAATTGGAATCCGGCAGCCGGATAGGATTGCCTGTGGAGGTTATATTTCCGTAGCATAGGGAACCCTCCGTCCCGATGGGCCGCCCCAGCGCCACAACAGGGCTTCCTACCAGATTGCTGCCTGAGGTTCCAAGTACCACTGTTCCCGTGTTCTCAAGGGTGCTGCTTTTCATAGCGGATTTAAAAACGGATATCACGGCAAGCCCCGTATTGCTGTCGCTTTTTTTAATAGAAGCCTGATATTCCTCTCCGTCATTAAATATCACTTTAAGGGAATCCGCCTCCCTGATACTGCTCACATTGGCAAGAATCAGAAGTTCTTTTCCATTATCGGCCACCACCGCGCCCGCCACCGCGCCCTCGCTTTCGTATTCGCTGACCAGCCACCCCACGTCCGAGGTAACGCCTACAACCGTCACCACCGACTTGCATGCCTCTCTCGCCGTCTCTTTCATGTTGGAAAAAAGCGCTATATAGTCCTCGCTGCCAATCTCTATTTCCGACAGGAATTTTGCTATCTGCTCATCCGCAAGCACTGCCGGCTCCGGGGAGGGTTCAGGCGTCGGCGTCGGATGCATCTGGGATTCATCCACAATCATATCTTCGGGAAGAACCTCGTTTTCTTCCGTCTCTTCCACCAGCACCACGGTTTGCGGCTCCTCCTCCGGGTACAGCTTATTGCTGATGACCGGCTCCAGCAGCAGAAACGTAACGCAGGCCACCATGCCGAAAACCACTGCCATGGCCGCCGTGAGCAGCGTCCTGCGCACCAGCTTGCGCCGGTTTAACGGCCTTTGCTTGATAGTCTCCTTCATAAAATCAGTATTGTCCTGATTTCTGTTGTCCTCCATATAAACTCCTTTTTCATCCGCCTTGATTATATAACAAAAAAGCCCTGAAATACTGTTTCAAGGCTTCTTTGAATCTGTTGATGCCGCCCGGCGGCCACACCACCGATTCTCCCGGCGGATGCGCCACCATCTCCTCTGCGGCTTTGCCATCGGCGTGACAGGATTCGAACCTGCGGCCTCTACGTCCCGAACGTAGCGCTCTACCAAGCTGAGCCACACGCCGTAACCTTACGACAATGTACATGATACAATTTTTACATCCAATTGTCAATGAAATTTTTACAAATGACATGGATAAACCGTTAAAAAAGAAGATACACTACCGTAATAATCAGCCCGATACAGAACAAAAGCAGTCCGAAGGACAGGCTTCTGCTTATGATGGTCCCCACTTCGGACAATTCCTCATAAACCATTGCGAATTTATGCTCATAATCCACATCACGGGGCTTCTTTCTGCGAATCGTGGCGTTCCAGAACCGCTTCATGCCATTGGCGGCACAGCCAAGGGCATGGGTAAGAGGCGTGCCCTCCTCCAGCTCGCGGGGTATTTTGCTGTCTTTGTAAACCGTTTTCCGAAGCACCACCACCACAGTATCCACAAGGCTGTCCAGTACCCTGCATACCACCCCAAACGCGAAGGGCAGCGCTCTTAGCAGCACCGGCCGGTAAATTACATCCTCCAAATCCAGATATTTATACCATCTGTTTACATAAACGGTCCCGCCGTCTCTCTTATCCATGAGCCAGAGCCTTACGATAACCAGATAAATCAAAATTCCGATACAAATGGAAATCCCCGCGCCTTTTAAGTTTACTAGGGAAAACCACGACGGCATACCATAAGCCTTTACGCTTCCCTGCAAAAACCCGTATCCCAAATCGGCCAGAGGGTTCATAACCTGATTCGGCAAAAATCCCATTACCGGCAGCAGCGTTGCGCTTACGGTCAGCGCGGCGGCGCTGATTTTGTCCATATAATGTCCTTTTAAACCGTCGAATTTCTCCTGCACTGCCGAATCCTTATTCTTTTCCACGAACAGAGCCACATACAGCTTCAGCATATATGCCACGGTAAGTCCGCCGCTTACAAGAAACGTCCACTCAATTCCTTTCATGGCTGCGGCGTCGAAAAATCCGGCAGTCCTCCCTTCGTTTAACAGTTCTATATATTCCACAATGCTTTCATGGATAAGCGTTTTGCTGATATATCCGTTCCACAGCGGTATTCCGCCGATACCCAAAGCTCCCATCAGAAAAATATAGCAAAGCAGGGGCTTTTTTCTGCCAAATCCCCGGATTTCATTTAAGTCCAGCTTATGCACGTTCATAAACACCACGCCGGCGGCCATAAAAAGCGCCAGTTTAATCAGGGAATGGTTTACCATATGAAGAAAGCTTCCCCGTAAAGCAAGGGCGTTTTCCTCCGCCAGAAGCCCCGACATTCCCACTCCCACCAGAATAAATCCAATCTGGGAAACGGAAGAGCATGCCAAAGTCCGTTTTAAATCCACGGAAAAAAGCGCCAGCACCGCGCCCACTACCATGGTAGCTACTCCGATTACCAGTATCAGGCTGCCAAATACGGCGTCTCCCAGAAAAATGCGGCTGGATAAAATCAGGATTCCAAACATGCCTGCTTTCGTGAGGATTCCCGAAAGTAAGGCCGAAGCCGGAGCCGGGGCCACCGGATGGGCCTTGGGAAGCCAGATATGCAGCGGGAACGCTCCTGCCTTTGCCCCAAAACCGAAAAGAATGCAAATCCCTGCCGCCCACAGTCTGCCCATACCGGCGGAATACGCCATCTGCCTGGATAATCCGGTAAGCCAGTCATACCTCAAAGTCCCTGTGATGCTGTATAAGAGGAAAATTCCCATCAGCATCACAAGCCCGCCGATTACCGCTACCGCAAGATAAGTAGCCCCTGCCCGCATCGACGCCTTCTTTTCGTCATGGACCACCCACACATAGGAGGCAAGGGACATGATTTCAAAAAAGATAAATGTAGTATAAAAATCCGCCGACAGGAATACGCCTTCCGTTGCCCCCAGCGTCAGAAGCAAAAACAGATAATATCTGTTCCTGTTTCTGTAATGCGCAAAATACTCCCGGGAAAACAGGGTGCTCATAAACCACATGAAGGCGGCTATTGCGCCGTAAAGCGCGCGGAAACCGTCTAAGGTAAAGAAAAGCCCCATTCCGCAAACCTTCGGAATTTCCACAACCTCGCCGTTGCCGCCATTTAGGAAAATATGAATCAAAAGGTACAAAAACAGCCCGAACTCAATTCCAGTCACAGCGTCCGCGAAATAATTCCGCATCTCTTTGCTTTTTCTTCCGATTACATATCCGATAAAGGACGACACAATCGGGAAAAACACCGCACTTATAAGTAAAAAGCCCATTCATCTTCCTCCTAATAAACTCCCCCTGCCACATCGGTAAAAAATCTGGTGACAGGCCCGGAATAAAGACCAAAGAATATGATAAAAACCGTGAATATAAACAAGGGAGCCAGCATCTTCCAGTTCGGGTCCTTTATTCCCTCAAGGGAGGACGAATCAAAGCCTCTGCCCGGGAAGAAGGCGCGTATCACAATCGTAAACATATAAATCGCCGTGAGAAGAGCGGAAACAAGGAGACACGCAATCCCGCCGTAGGCCAGGGGATTGCCGCTTTCCACCGCCGCGGACGCCAGATTCCATTTGCTGATAAAACCTGCAAGCCCCGGCACTCCCATAAGCGCGAGAGCGGAAGTCGTAAAGATGCCGAAAACACAGGGCATTTTGTACCCCATACCGTCAAGTTCGTGGACATACTGCCTGTCCGTCTGATGCATGATTGCTCCCGCGCAGAAAAAGGCGCTTATTTTTATGACCGCGTGGAAAGCAAGATGGGTCAGCGCCCCCGTCATACCGGCAGGCGTCATAATCGTCACTCCGAATAAAATATAAGACAAATTGCTGACCGTTGAATAAGCCAGCCTTCTCTTTATATGGGTCTCCTTAATGGCCCGGCTGCACCCGTACACGATGGTGAACATGACAATCGCCATCACCACATCCTGGGCCCAGGTTCCTTTCAGAAATTCCGTCCCGAAGCTGTAAAAGGTCAGACGGATAATGGCAAAGGCGCCGGATTTTACCACCGCCACCGCGTGAAGAAGAGCCGTCACGGGCGTGGGCGCCACACCGGCGTCCGGCAGCCACGAGTTAAAGGGACAGATAGCCGCCTTTACGCCGAATCCCATAAAAGCAATCACATAAATGAGCAAAAGCACATTGGTCCTTCCGCCGATTTTTGCCAGGTCAAGCACGCCGCCCGGCACAAAATCCGTAGTTGTCCCGTATATAATGACAAATATCAGTCCGATGAAGGCAAACGCCGCCCCGCCCAGGGAATAGTAGAGATATTTCCGGCTGGCAAGTATGGCTTCTCTGGTCAGGGTGTGCATTACCAGCGGAACCGTCACAAGCGTTAAAAGCTCATAGAAGAAGTACATGGTGAGCAGATTCGCCGAAAAGGAAATTCCCAGCGTGACGCTGTAGGTCATGGTATAAAACATAAAGAAAACCTTTTCATGTTCTTCTTTTGTCATATACTCAAAAGCATACAGCGTGGCCAGGGGCCATAAGGCGGAAACCAGTCCCCCGAACACCATCCCCATACCGTCAACGTCAAAGCTGATGGAGAGATTTCCCGTAAAATTGGCCAGCGTAAAAATATTTTCCGGGCGGTGCAGTAAAAGGTTCCACACCAGTATACTGTTCAATATCACCATACTTTCCAGAAAAATTTCCATATGGCTCCGCTTTTTAAAAGGAATCAGAAGAACCAGTATGCCTGCAATGACAGGAATTAAAATTACCGAAAGTATCATAACCGCTTCCCCTTTCCTAAATAATCTTTTCAATAATCCGCGACAGATAGTCTGTAATCCTACCCGGGAAAAGCCCGATTGCCACGGATAGTACCGTAAGGACCAGCACCGGCGCCGTCATAAAAAGCGGCGGTTCTTTCTTTTTTATCGTTTCGCTGCTGTCCTCACCCGGAAAAAATCCCTGAATCGTAAGAGGCAGAAGATAGCCCGCCGTAAGAAGCGCGCTGACGAGCAGAATAACCGGCCCTATCCAGCTAAAACCGGAAATCCTTGAGGAGAGCGCCCCCATAGCCAGATACCATTTGCTGATAAATCCTCCCATAGGCGGAATCCCAATCAGCCCCAGCGAAACAATGGTATAACACCACATCAAAAGGGGCATTTCTTTTCCGATTCCCCGAAGCTCCTCCACCCGGGTCTTTTTCGTCATATAGATGATAGCGCCCGCGCACAGAAACAACGCCGCCTTGATAAAGCCGTGGCAGAGGACGTGAAGCAGGCCGCCGGTGACAGAACCCCCGGTCATAACCGCAAATCCGAATAATATATAAGACAGTTGGCTGATAGTGGAGTAGGCAAGACGCTTTTTCAGAACCGGCTCTCTGTAGGCCAACATGGAGCCCATAAAAACCGTAACCAGCGTCAGCACCATCCAGAAGGTCTGCACCCAGGTTCCTCTTAAAAAGGAAACCCCGAAAATATAGTAAACCACCCGGAAAATCCCCAGAACACCGGCCTTGACAATTACCGCTGATAGAACCGCAGAAGCGGGGGCAGGCGCTGCCGGATGGGCCGCCGTCAGCCAGGCGTGCATGGGAAACATTCCCGCTTTCACCCCAAAGCCAACAAGCATTACCGCCGCCGCCAAAAGAAGCATACCGCCATGCTGGGCCGCCGCAGTCTCGCTGATAACGCCGCCGGCGCTGAAAGACAATGTATTTCCGTATCTTTCAATAAAGTAAAGGCCGAACAAAGCCATATACGCGCCGCACAGAGAATAAAACAGATATTTCATTCCCGCCATAATCGCTTCCTTTGTGCCTGTATGGAGAACCAGAGGCATGGAGGTTAAAGTGAGTATTTCAAAAAACAGATAAAAGGTAATCAGATTCCCCGCAAAGCACAGAGCCAGCAAAACGCCGAAAACAATCAGGTAAAATCCATAATAGCGTTTTTCTTTCTCCTCATGCTTCATATATTCAAAGGAAAAGACTCCGGCGCAGAGACAGACAATAATCGTCATCAGGGAAAACACCACGCTGACCTCGTCCACTTTAAATAAGACGGGAAGCCTGTCTGTGAGATTAAACAGGGAAAGTAAGCCGTCCCTGCCAAGGCACAGGGCAAGCCCGGCAAAACCGGCTGTGGCTAACAGCATAATTGTTACCGTGGCAAGCAGCCTTCTTCTGCTTTTCATTTCGCCTCTTACCAGAAGATAAATCCCGGAAATAACGGGGAACACAATAGCCAGTAATATATAATACATGACAGCAAACCTCCCTAGGAGAACATGGCAAGACCCTGCTCAATTAAATCCACAATCGGCTGAGAGCTTACACCTAAAATCACGTTCACGACAACAAAACAAACCAGCGTCACCGCATACGACTTTATATTTTTAAAAGTAACCGTATCATAATGGGTATGCTCCACCGGCGTATAAATACGGATTACTGTCTTCATAAAATATATCGCGTTTAATATGGTACTGATGCCCAGCACAATAAGGGCGGGCAGCATCTTCATTTCATTCTGCACCGCGGCCTGGGCAAACAATAGCTTACTGATAAATCCTGAAAACAGAGGCACGCCTACCATGGAAAGCGAGCCCACCGTAAAGGCCACTCCCGCCCATTTATCCCTGTAGGCCGCTCCCGTAAGGCTCAGGAACTTCCTGCTGCCGTCGGAGACGTCGGTAAGTCCGATAGCGGCAATAAACAAAAGGGATTTTGTGGCCGCATGGGAAAATATATGAAAGATGCTGGCGCTCATTCCCGCCTGCGTCCCCATTCCGATTCCCATATAAATATAGCCAATTTGCGCCACGGAAGAAAAGGCAATCATCCTTCTGACATCGTTTTCCCGAATCGCGCTTAAAGAGCCGAATACCATTGCCATCAGCGCAAAAATGAACAGGATATTAATAATCCGGCTGTTGTAGAAAATTTCAAACCCAATCACTCTGTAAATAATCTTAATCAGCAAAAATATGTAGCCCTTGGAAACCAGGCTGGATAAAATTGCGGCCGAAGATACCGTGGAATAACCGTAGGCGTCCGGCAGCCACGCGTGAAAGGGAAAGAGCGCGCTTTTGATGGAAAGTCCCACCGATATCAGCGCGATGGTTACAAGCAGCGGAATCCGGTAGTCTCCCGCCGCGTAGATTAACGCCACCTGCTCCCTGATATTGCTCATAAGAAGATGCCCCGTAAGGTCGTACAGCATACAGATTCCCATGAGCAGGAGACCGGAACCCAAAAGACTCATAATCATATATCTTGCCGCTGCCTCAATGGTTCTGCCGTTCTGCCTTATCATAATCAGTCCGCAGGCTGTTATGGTATTGATTTCCACAAATACATAAGCGGTAAACAAATCGTTGGTATAAACCAGCGCAAGCAGGGAGGACAAAAGCAAATCCGTCAGCACATAATAAAGGAAAGTTTTTCCCTCCTCCACTTCGTCCGCCAGCTTCTTTCTTCCGCCTTCTAAGGACAAAAGCATGATAATGCAGAAAAACAGAGCCGTCAGCGCCTCCAGCACGCCTGCCCGAATTTCATTTCCCCAGGGAGCGGGAAATTTTCCCATCACATAAACATAGGATTCCCCTGTCCCCGCCGTGTAGGCAAGCACGCAGGCATTCAAAAATATCTCCGTTAAAAGCAGCGCCCTGTTTATGCGTCTGGCCGCGTTTTTCTTAAGGCCCGAGCTGACGATTCCGGCAAACAGGCACAGCAGTATGGAAACCGCCGGAAAATTCTGTACAAAATCCATTTACAGCCCCTCCTTTTTCAGCCGGAGGGTAATCTCGTCCAAATCCAGCGTAAGATAACGCTGGTACAGGCGGACGGTAATAGAGAGCATAAGCGCGCTGACAGATACCGAAACCACAATGCCGGTCAGAACCAGACCGCTTGGAATCGGGTTGATGTATGCCTCCACGCTTTGCACCCCGTCTGTCACAATCGGCGCAACACGCCCGGAAATATAGCCTTTTTCCGCCAGAAACAGATAGATTGCCGTATCCATGATATTAAGGCCGATAATTTTTTTAATCAGATTACTCTGGAGCAGCAGGTTCCCGAATCCAATGCCAAACAAAATCATGGCAACCGCTTCCCCGTAATTGTTAAGTAGATTTGCTCCCAATTTACAGCCCTCCTCTCCTGAACAAGGCATAAAACGCGTACATGGTGCAGGCCACCTCAATCCCCACGCAAATATCTATGGGCAGAATAATGCCGCCGCTTAAAATATGGCCCGGCTGCCCTAAAGGTATATGGTTCTCGATTCCGTTGGCACCTGTGATATAAAAATAGGAGCCGATGATGCCGTACATGCAAAGCGCCGTTATTTTTGCCGCCTTATAAATATGCTCGTTAAAAAATCTCTGGGTTTTCTGGAAACCAAACGCGCTCACATAGAGAATCATTCCTGCGCCCAAAATGGCTCCGCCGGAAAAACCGCCGCCGGGTGATAAATGTCCGTTTAATATAATATAAATGCCGAAAATAAAAATTATCGGGCATAATACAAAAGCCGTCCCCTGCAGGATTGCGTCGTTTTTCGGTTCAAAATACCGGTCGCCGCCCTTTGCGTCTAACTTTTTCAAAAGCGTCTCGTCTATCATAAGCAGAATCATCACACAGCAGGCCGCCACAAAAAGCACATTCGTTTCCCCGAATGTATCAAAAGCCCTGTAGGTGAGAATCATACCGGAAACAATATTAAGCGCCCCCGTTTCCTGAAGCCCGTTTTCTATATACCGCTGGGACACAATGTTGTTGTCGGGGTTCGCCGGATTTCCCGTTCTGGGAAGATAGGAAACCGTGTACAGCAAAAGGCCCACTAAAATAACGCAGAACACAATGGCCGCCGCCACATAAATCCTGTGAAAAACCGTGAGCTTTTTGTTGTGGCCCACGTCGTATACCTTATCCCGAATCATCTGCCGCTCGAACATCCGCTCCAAAATGGTGTCCACCGACGTCTCCGCTTTCTGCTGCGGCTGCATCTCCACTTCCCCTAAATAGGGGTCCTTACTTCCGGAAAGCCACCTGAAAAACCGGAACGCTCTCGTTTTTTCATATTCACTTTGAGGTTTTAATTTGCTCACAGGGCCTCGCCTCCTTCGTCCTCGGGAATCTCCATGCTCTCCTCTAAGGATACCATCGTTGCTTCCCCTTCGCTTTCCTTATCCTTTTCCGTCTGAATGGCATGTATTTTTTTCAGGGTGGAAAAAAACAAAATACTGGTCACTCCGGCTCCCACCGCGGCCTCCGTAATCGCAAGGTCAGGAGACTGTAAGCAGACCCAGATAACGGACATCACAAGGCTGTAGGACATAAAAATCAGCACGGAATTTAAAAGGTTCCTGGAAAAACTCACCATAATCGCGCATATGATTAAAAATCCCATGAGTATACATTGAAACAGCGTCATACCTTGCCCTCCGCCTCTTCTTCCTTTTCCCTCTGCTCCCGAAGCTCCTTTTCCAAATCGGAAAGCTCGGAATATCTCTGGCAGTTATCGCTTAACTTTTCATTGGTGACAACCTCCAGCTTTGCAAGCAGATGGGAGGATACCGGAGAGGCAAACCATAAAAAGATTACTATCAGCATAATTTTCAGGGTGGTAAAGTTCAGGCCGGAAAAAATCATCAGCCCTACCAGAGAAAAACTGATACCTAAAGTATCGCCCATAGCCGCCGCGTGCATTCTGTTCAGCACATAATGCAGATGGAAAACGCCGTACAGCTCAATTAAAAAAATAATCAGACCGCAAAGGAGAAGCGCCCCTCCCACAATCAGTCGGAGCCATTCAAAAACTTCCATTCTCTTCGTCCCCTTTCTTATTTTTTCTGTCGTCGTACTTATGACGCTTCCGGTAATTTTCCTCATATACGCCGATATACACCTTGGCAAGCACATTCACGGCAAGAAAACTCACCAGAGCGTAAATCAGGCAGATATCCACCAGAAATCCTTCCTTCAGCAAAAGGGCGAGAACCGCAATCATAACCATAACCATGGTTCCCATCATATTAACGGCCATAAGCCTGTCCGCCACCCGCGGCCCTCTCACTGCCCGAATCAGGCAGACAAACAGCATCAGCGCAAGAATAATCAAAACGCCTATGTATAATTTCTGATAAACCATTGCAAGGACCGTCATGCTTTTTCCTCATCCCTTTCCATATTTTCAAGCAGCTTAACAAAAACGGAACTGTTCATTCCCTCCGCCAGACTTTTATCCAGACAGTGAACCTCGTATTCGTCATTTTCCAGCATTACCGTAATAGTGCCTGGCGTAAGCGTGATGGAATTGGCAAGCAGTATCCTTGCGGGCGTGGTTTTCAAATCCGTCTTAAAACGCACCACGGCGGGCTCTATTTCATATTTTGAAGAGGTAATCATTTTTATTACCGCAAAATTGGCCTTAATGATTTCCTTTATCAGGACAAAGACATAATGAAGAACCTGAAACAGTTTTTTCCCCATCTTTATATCCGTTTTGGGGCTGTATCCCAAAAACTTGCAGGTAAACCAGTACATCACGCCTGCGATTACCAGACCGAAGGCTGCAATTTCCGGCGTAAACTGTCCGTTAAATATTACCCATATCAGAAAAAATATGATATACATCTTTATAACCATGCCCCTTTCCAAAGCCCGTTTACCGCTTCCCGCACTGCATTTTTTATACACATAAAACAGGTGAGGCTTACGCCAACACCTGTTTAATCTTGTTTTCCAATTCACTTTTTGACACGGCTCCCATGACGGTGTCCACTACTTTCCCATCCTTAAAAAACAGAAAAGTGGGAATCGACATTACCCTGTACTCGCCGGCCAGCCTCGGATTCTCATCCGTATTGCACTTGCCTATCTTACATTTTCCGCTGTAGCTTTCCGCAAGCTCTGCCACAAGCGGCGCCATCATCTTACAGGGACCGCACCAGTCTGCGTAAAAATCAACCAGAACAGGCATGCTGCTTTTCTTTACCTCTGCTTCAAAATTATTGTCTGTAATTTTCAGTTCCATATAATACTCCTTTCTCTTGCTTTTTGCAATTATAGTTTTTCCTTTTTACAGCTTCTTAACATCATTTTACCTCTTTATTTCATATTTATAAATAGGATTCCCTTTTAATGAAAATTTTTCTTCGTATTCCGTCATAACGTTTGTTTCCATCTTATTTTCATCATGGTGCAAATCGCGGGTGACAAAAACCGCTTCCCAGCCCGCCGGCGCCAGTTCCTCCAGCGCAAAGTCAAAAAGTTCCCTGTTGTCCGTTTTAAATTCCAAAACCCCGTCCTTTTTGAGAATCCTGTCGTATCTGGCCAGAAATTCCCTTGAGGGAAGCCGTCTTTTTGCATGGCGGTCCTTGGGCCAGGGGTCCGAAAAATTCAGGTAAATCCTGTCAACCTCCCCGTCCGCAAATACCTCTGCAATCTCTTCGGCCTCCATACGGATAAACAGAAGGTTTTCCCTGGGCTCCGCCTCCATCTTCTGCAGGGCCCGAAGAAGAACGCTGGAATATTTTTCTATTCCCACGTAGTTGACGTCGGGATTCTTTCCCGCCAGCTCGTGGATGAATTTTCCCTTTCCCATTCCGATTTCAATTCTCACGGGATTTCCGTTTCCGAAAATTTCCCTCCAGTTTCCCTTTGCCTTTTCCGGTTCATGGATTACAAGGGGACTGTCCGCTATGGCGTCTCTTGCGCCCTGTATATTTCTAAGCCTCATTTAACCGCCCTTTATCGCCGTATTTATTACTTTTACAAAAATTAATTTTACACCATTTTTTCTTATATGAAAAGAATAAATTCCTAAAAAACCTTGTCAAGCACGGCCGTAAAATGTAAACTGGTATTTAGACTTTTTATTTTTTGAAGGAGCGTATATGAATTTTTTCAGACAAAGGATACCACATCATACCGTATCCCTGTTTCTTTCCATAATAATATGTATCACGACGGCCGGTTTACCCCTTGATGCCTACGCCGCCCCCGTAACCGCGGACGAGTATCAGGAAGCGGCCGAGGCGCGCAAAGCATTGCCGGTTCAGACAAACGAAATCGAAAACTGGCCCGCCGGTCCGGCTGTGAGCGCGCAGTCAGCTATCCTTTTAGAGGCAAACACCGGCGTTCTTCTCTATGCCAAAAACATCGACGAAAAATTATATCCTGCCAGTACTACCAAACTTATGACCTGTCTCCTTGCCGCCGAAAACAGCACACTGGACGAAATCGTCACCTTTTCCCGCAACGCTGTATTTAGCATAGAACCCGGCAGCTCTAACATCGGAATCGACGAAAACGAATCTATGCCCATGGAAGAATGTCTTTACGGCATTTTGACAGGCTCCGCCAACGAAGTGGCCAACGCCGTGGCCGAACATATCGGGGGCAGTATGGATAACTTTGCCGAAATGATGAACGATAAGGCGGCGGAGCTTGGCTGCAAAAACACTCATTTTGTCAACGCCCACGGTCTCCATGACGATAATCACTATACCTCCGCCTATGACCTTGCGATTATTGCCAGGGCTTTTTTCCAGAACGAGTTTCTTTCCAGAATCGGAAACACCGCGTCCCATCATTTTGAGCCCACGGATACCCAGCCGGACGACTTCATCAAGCGCAATAAGCATCAGCTTATCACCGGAGAAATTCCCTATGAGGGTATTAAAGGGGGAAAAACCGGCTTTACAAGTAACGCAAGACAAACTCTTGTTACCTGTGCCGAACAAAACGGCATGAAATTAATTTGCGTCGTTATGAAGGAAGAGTCCCCGGAGCAGTTTTACGATACCGTAAAATTGTTTGATTACGGCTTTACCAATTTTTCCGTTGTCAATGTAAAGGAAAATGAAACCAACTATTCCATCCAGAACGCAAACTTTTTTAATACTTCCAACGATATTTTCGGAAATTCCAACCCTATCCTTGCCTTAAATCCCGGAAGTTATCTGATTATGCCGAAAACCGCTGTTTTCAACGAACTGGATTCTCAGATTTCATACGACACCACGGAGAAAAATCAGGTTGCCGTCATAAACTATTATTATCACGATTCCTATGTAGGCACCGCAACGGTAGACCTGGCCGATGACCCCCGCGCCTCCTATGAATTCGGCGCGGCAATAACTCCGGCAGAGGAAATACCCGAAGAGGAGCCCGCCGTCATCATTGTCAATATCAAGACCATACTGGCTGCCGTTTTATCCATAGCCGCCCTTTTGATTGTTATCTGCATCATCCGTTCTTTCATTCTCAATTATAATATTTTTGGCGGCAGCAAATTTGCCAGAAAGCGGAGCAGAAGATGGCGGTGGAGAAGAAGGAGAAAAGACGGACCGGATTTCTCCTCCTCCCGGTATGATAAGTTTAATTTTTAGATTTTCGGTGGGCCTTTGCCTGCTCCCTTTTCCGGATAATGCTCTGGTGCTCCTCCTCCGATATAAATTTGGAGGTTTTAACCACATAAACCATATCGTTTTCCGATTTGCGGACTCTGATTTTTGACTTCATATATCCGTGTTTCGGGCAAAAGGAAATACTGTAGTAATTCTTTCCGTTGGGTGAAAACCAGCGGATTTTTTTGCGGATGTTTTTATGGCACAGATAGCATTTCGTACTGATAACCTCTCTGTCCTCAAAGGCTTTTATCTTGTCCGGAAATTCCCTTGAAACATACTTCATATAATCATGGAACATTACGTGAATTTCATCCTGACGGGTTCTGGGCAGCACATAGGTGTCTATGGAGTAATTCTCCAAAACCCTTTCGTCAAGGCCGGCCAGAATGCAGGCCGTATAGTAGGCATCGCTGTAGGCCCTGTGAAAAGGTATCTTTTTCTCTATTTCCAGATAATCAATGGCGTGTTCCAGGCTTCTTCTGCTCTTTTTATCCTCATACGCGATGCTGAACAGCTTTTGTACATCAAGAAACCGGATTGGCGTATCTCTGAGCGGCGTCATTTTATAATAATGCATATTTCTCTGCAGCTCAAATACATCAAGCGGCCCCCAGGTACAGAAAATAAAATCCGTTCCGCAAAAGGAAAGGAACTCTTTTATTACTTCCTCAAAGGGACGGCCCTTTTTCAGGTCCCTCATATGCAGATGAATCAGGTTTCCCGTAACCTTATGCATATGGTGATAGACAGAGGGCTTTATAAGCTGATTGTATTCCTCCGTCATCACCCTCTCGCCGTTTAATTTTATTGCTCCGATATCAATAATTTCAAAAGGAATCTCTTTCGCCTCCGGTTCGCTGCCGGTATCGCTCTGATTCCATTCCAAATCAAACACAATATAATTCATAATTTCTCCATATAAGCATTTGCTTCTTTTAAAATAGCATGATACTATATTATCATTGTGACTGGCAACTGTAAACTTATGTATGAAAATCGGATTTAAAATACATTTGGAATTCTGAAATACAAACCAGTACAGAATAAGGAAAGCGAGACTGACATGAAAAAAGGAAATATGAAAAAATTTCTATCCTATTATAAACCATACAAAAAAATTTTTGCGGCGGACATGTTTTTTGCCTGTCTGGGAGCCGCCGTCACACTGGTTATTCCCCTGATTATCCGTTACATCACAAGCGACGTTATCTACAGGCCGGCGGATGAATCTTTAAAAATTATCCTGTCCCTGACCGGCATAATGGCGGTTTTAATTATTCTGGAATTTTACTGTAATTACTTTATCGCCTATTACGGCCATATCATGGGCGCAAAAATGGAATACAATATGCGGAACGAGATTTTCGCCCACTACCAGAGGCTTTCCTTCAGCTTTTTTGATAATCAGAAGGTAGGACAGCTTATGAGCCGTGTCACCAACGATTTGTTTGAAATCAGCGAGCTCTTTCACCACGGCCCCGAGGATATTGTCATATCCATTATCAAGCTGATTGGCTCCTTTTCCATTCTCCTTTCCATCAACTGGAGACTGGCTCTGGTAGCATTCGCCATTGTTCCGGTTATGCTGGTATACGCCTTCTACTTCAATATAAAGATGAAGCGCGCTTTTGTAAAAAACAGGGCCCGGATTGCCGATATCAACGCTCAGATTGAAGATAACCTTTCCGGTATCCGGGTAGTAAAATCCTTTGCCAATGAAGAAATGGAAATGGATAAGTTTAAGGTAGGAAACGACCGTTTTGTGGAAAGCAAAAGGGAAAGCTACCGCTATATGGGTCTTTACCACTCCGGGCTGGGCGCTTTCACTACCTTTATCAGCGTCATTGTGATTGCGGTAGGCGCCGTATTCATCACCACAGACCTGATTTCCATTACGGATTTGATTACTTTTCTTCTTTATATTAATAACTTTACCGAGCCCATTAAAAAGCTCATCAACTTTACGGAGCAGTTCCAGAACGGCGCTTCCGGCTACACACGCTTTCTGGAAATTCTGGACATTCATCCCGACATCACAGACCGGGCGGACGCAAGGGAACTTATGAACGCAAAGGGTGATATCACCTTTGAAAACGTGTTTTTCCATTATGAAGAGCACTCTGAAACCGTGCTTTCCAATTTAAATCTGCATGTGAGGGCCGGTCAGTACATTGCGCTGGTGGGAACCTCCGGCGTGGGAAAATCCACGCTCTGCAGTCTGATTCCAAGATTTTATGATGTTTCCTCCGGCCGCATATTGATTGACGGCGGAGATATCCGTGACTATACCTTAAAGAGCCTTCGGAACAATATCGGCATCGTACAGCAGGATGTATACCTCTTTACCGGAAGCGTAATGGATAACATCCGTTATGGAAATCCCCATGCAACCGATGCGGAAATCGTGGCCGCCGCCCAGAACGCCAACGCCCACGAATTTATTATGAATCTTCCCGAAGGATACGACACCAATATCGGCCAGAGGGGCGTCAAGCTCTCCGGCGGTCAGAAACAGCGTCTTTCTATAGCCCGGGTTTTCCTGAAAAATCCACCTATTCTCATTTTTGATGAAGCCACCTCCGCGCTGGATAATGAAAGTGAAAAGGTGGTACAGGAATCCCTCGAAAAGCTGGCCAAAAACCGCACTACCTTTGTCATTGCCCACAGGCTTTCCACCATCCGCAATGCGGAAAAAATACTGGTGCTTTCCGAAAACGGGATTGCGGAAAGCGGAAACCACGAGGAGCTTCTTGCAAAGGATGGGATTTACGCGGAGCTTTATAATATGCAGTTTAAGAGTAAGGCGGATTAAATTTTTTTAATCTGCCTTAATACAAACATACTTCCCAGCATACATAATCCTGCGCCGAACAGGAAAGTGGTAAAAAGGCTTTTTTCCGCCAGGGTTCCAAAAGCTATGTTGGTTCCGGCGCCGACGCTGTCGATTATTACGGCGTTGACGCTTAAGGCTGTGGCTCTGTTTTCGGCGTGAATCTGTCTGTTCTGCAGTTCTGTCTGCAAGGGCTGGAATAGACTGAAAGCAATCCTAAGCGTCAATATCCCTATGACGGTAAGCCACGGACTGTCTGTAACTGCCAGCAAAATACAGGAAATGGCGGCAACGGCATAGAGAAAAACGGTAAGCCTGAAATCCCCCAGCTTCTTTGTCAAGCCGAAAGACCATGCCCCACACAGGCCGGCAACCGTCACCAGAATGTAAATGTATCCCATGGCGGAGATTGTAAGCCCACATCTTTCATACTGTAGCTGACTTAAAAACACGGTTACGGTCTGATGCGTCTCGTTGAGAAGGGCAATTCCGATAAGGAATAAAAGAATATTCTTATTTTTGAATATCTGTTTCAACGGCAGCAGCAAACTGTCCGTACCCGAAGCCTTTTCTTTTTCTCTTTTAACCTCCGTCAGCCCCATAGCAAGCAGCGCTGACAGGCCATAGCTGATAACCGTCAGAAAACCGGCCAGACGGTAATTGCTTCCCACAAACAGCGAAAACAAAAGCGACGCAAAAAGTAGTCCCGCAGTTCCCAGACTGTTGTAAATTCCAAACACCTTCTGGCTTTCGCCTTTTTTGCAGGAAAGATAAAGAAATGCGCTGTCCACGCCGGAAAGCCCGGCAATCACAACGCTGAGCATCACTCTTTCCAGAAGAAACCCGCCAAAACCCGATGCCTGCCAGAACACGATTTTAGAAAGAAAGTAAAGTACGCAGCAAAATAAAATCGTTCGTTTATATCCGATTTTATCAGCAATCATTCCCCAGGGAAATTCCAGAAGAAGACACAAAATGAGAGAAATGCTTTCAATTATGGTAATCTGTAAAACAGACACGCCCTGGGCCTGACGATAAAGCGTGGCAATCGGTCCGTAAAACACCATGCCCTGCAAAAGCCCGATGGCGTACATAAGATATATATTTTTGTTTTTCATAAGAGATAATTATCCTTTCCAAATTTAAAATGCAACAAATACAGGCCAGTCTGTAAAACAGGCTGGCTTATTTTTCCGCTGTAAATGTTGTTTTAAATTGGAAAATGCATGATTGATACCTCTTATCAGAGTTTCCTGTCAATATCTTTAAAAATAGCAGTAGTTCTGTTTTTCCCTATTTTATCATATGAAAATTATTTTATCAATCCACGGCCCCAAATGAAAATACATAAGCTGCCATACCTCGCCTCTTACTCAATCCACCTCACCACATCCCCCTTCCCAATCTCCTTATCAGACGAAACAATAATCCTGCTGTCCTCGTCAAGGGCTTCCGTCTCGATTGCCACCCAGCTTTCGTTTTTATCCAGAACCTTTACATTGACCTCTTCCACATAATATTCCTCTCCCAGTATACCTTCCCGCTGTTTCAGAACGTACACAAAGGTCCTTTTGTCCGATGTTGTTACTACTGCCAGCGGTGAAACGCAGTATCTGTGCTTCTCCCCTCTCTCCGCGCGCTTTAATACGCCGGAGAGACCGGGAACCCATTTCCCGTTTCCGGAATTTCCGTCCTCGGACAGACTGATAAGAGTCTCAAAACTGCCGGGCATGGTCTGGCTTTCCGAAATATAATCAATGGTCACCTCTATCTCTTTTCCGCTTCCGTCCAGTTTGACCGTAGCCTCGTCCCCATAACCTATATATTTTCTCTGCTCCTTGTCAAATACTACCTTGAACTGGCAGGGAATGCTGTCGTCTGTCAGCATCATAGCCGCCGAATCCGGTATCCTGCTGCCTGCCTCCACATAAATGCCGGTAATCATGCCCCCGGTTTTAGCCGTAATGATTCCCTCATTATTCAATATCTCCTGATAGTCCGCAAGTCCCGACTGTAAAAGCCTGATTTCTTCTCTGGCAACCGCAACGGAGGAATCCGCATTTTCCGGCAAAAGCGTATCTTCAACGGCTCTCTGCGCATCTCTCATCGCATTGTCCCTGTCTCTTTTCGCATCCGCTTCCGCATAGGCCGCATTTTGCAGCGCATCCTTAAGCTGCTCTCTTTCCTCTTCCCCCAGCCCGTTCATTCTCTCCTCTATTTCCTCGTCGCTAAGTCCGTCGGTATCTCCGTAGATAGCGTCCTCCAAATCCTCCATTGCCTGCGCATACTGCTCCGCGGCCCTTCCGACTTCCGTATCTTTTTGTCTGGCGGCCGCGTCGTAATCCTCTCTTGCTCTCTTTTCGTCCAGTTCTTTCTTTTGCCGGGCAATCTCTTCATTCTCCAAAACCGCGTTTATCTGTAACTGGAGTTTACTGATTTGGGACTGCTTTTCCGCCATAATTTCCTTTAAATCCTCCAAATCAATCCTGAAAAGCTCGTCTCCTTCCTCCACTTTATCTCCTGCCTGAACGGATACTTCCTTCACCCGAATCCCTAAAGGCGCGTTAACCGCCTGTCTGCCGCCCTCCACAACAATGCCGTCGGCCTCCACGATATGTTCAATATACTTTTCCTCCGGTGAAACGGTACTGACTACAGGAAGCTTTGTGGTGTAATAACTTTTTGAAATCACCGTACAAAGCCACATGGCGCCCATAAATATTACAAAGCCTGTCATTATCTTTTTTTTAAACATCCTTATCCTCCTACTCTTTCAAGCCCGAGTAAATAATCCCCTGCTCCAGATAATCCTGCCCCAAAATAAATACGAACGCAGCGGGTATCAGAGTAATGACGGAAGCGCAAAAAGCAAATCCCGCCCTCTCCCAGGTTATTTCCGGTAGGTACAAAGACAAAGGCCAAAGCGCCTTGTCGTCCAGAAAAGCCATAGGCTGCTCCATCATATTCCAGTATTCCAGAAACCCAAGGACCAGAGCGGACAAAATACCGCTTTTTCCAAGGGGAAGCCCTATTCTGAAAAACAGAAACCTTTCCGTTGCGCCGTCCACTCTTGCCGCCTCAAATAGCTGCATGGGGATTGCCCGAAAGCCTCCGTAACACAGAAAGACAGGAAAGGTGGAAAACACGGCCGGTAAAATAACGGCGTTCTGGGTATTTAACAGGGAAAGCCTGTTTAAAACCAGATAACTCGAAAGCATTGTCACCTGAAACGGCAGAAGCATCAGTACCACATAGAGCACAAAAAGCAGCTTTCCAAAGCGATTCTGATAAACGGCAAAAGCCCAGGCCGCCGGTACTCCGACAAGAAGCTGTCCTGCCAGAATACACAGTACCATTTTTACAGAATTCCAGAAAAGGACAAAAAACTGAGGCGACAGGAAAAGAAGCTTTCCGTAACTGGCAAAGGAAGGAAAATCCGGCACCAGCCGCCAGCTAATATACCGGAAGGCTTCCCCGGCCCCCCTCTCCCTGAAAAGCGGCTGCAAAAGTTCCTCCAGCTCATACTGGTCCATCACAGAGCCTGTAATGAGAAGCAGAACGGGAAGCGCGACTAAAAGCCCCGGAAGAAGAAGAACGGTACCCGATACGCCTTTTCGTATATTCTCCGTTATTTTCAGGTTTATTTTTGTTTCTTTCATTTCACCCTCCATACCCTTTATCCGTAAATTTACCCTGACAAAATATATGCCGTAATTTCCGGTCAGGTCTCCCTGTCCCAGGCCCGCTGAAGCAGTAAAATCACCAGAAGCAGAAAGCCCCCTGTACACACTGCCGCAGCCGCCATTTTATCAAATTCCAGATTGACAAACCAGTTGTTAAACAGGTGCTGAAGCAGATAAATACTCTGCTGAGGGTACGCGCCCGCCACCAGATACGCTTCCCTGTAAATTTTGAAGGAATTTAAAAAGGATAGAATAACAATTGTATAAAGGCTTCCCTTCAGATTAGGAAGAACAATATACAATATTCTCTTAAATCCACCGGCTCCGTCTACTCTGGCTGCGTCAATAAGGTCTGTGGAAATTCCCAGGATTCCGGCCAGCCACAGAACCACCGTATATCCGGCATTTTTCCATATATAGCTGCAAACAAGAACCCAGAACGCCGCTTCCGTTCCCAGATAATCCGTATGTATCTCTCCCCATAATCCTGTCCATTCCCCAATTCGGGCAAGGAACAAATTAAGGAAACCTTCCTTATAAAAGGTCATCTTCCATACCATAACTATTGTGGCCGTGGGCATTGCCAGAGGAAACAGGTAAACTGCTTTTATCAGTCCGGCATTTTTCAGTTTGCTTAAAGGCCAGGCGATTAAAAATCCGATAAATACCAGAAGCGGGATACAAATAAGGGTAAAACGGAGCGTGCTTTTTACCGCAAGCAAAAAAGCCTGATTACCGAAAATCGTCCGGAAATTTGCCGCTCCGATAAATTCTCCCGTCACCGCCGTGGTAAAGGACCTCTTAAACACATCCATAAACGGCAAAATCACAAATATGAATACCCCCAGAAAACTGGGAGCCATAAAAATGAAGAAATTTCTCCACTTTTTACTTTTTCTCACAGATTACCTCCAAACAGGGGAGCTGCCAATGGCTGACAGCCCCTCCTTTTTCTATTCGGACATATAGATGGCGATACTTTGTTCTATTGCATTTACCGCTTCCTCAAGGCTTTTCTTTCCCTTAAAATACTCCGCGCCTTCGACATATACCGCCTCTTCAATTACAGTATCCTCAATGTAAGGCGTTTTGGCTCCTTCTATCCATCCGTTCAGAATCTCCATCTGCTCCGGCTCCATCACATAAATATTGAAAGTGTATTGCAGTCCGTCCCCGGTTGAGAGTCCGAGAATGCTGAATATTCCCTCTTCGCTGATATACTCCTCGTTTACTTCAAAGCTCTTTTTAAGTGCCTCCTTATGGACAGCAAGCCCATAAAAAAGATTTTCCTGATTTTCTGCTCCCAAAAGCACCTCTATCATCTTTTTGGCCATGTCAATATTAGGAGAGGAAGCGTTAATTCCCACCAGTGTCTTCGGCAAAAATACGCTGCTATTCATACCGCTCATAGCTCTTATCACGTCGTCTTCATACCCTTCCACTTTATTCACGGAAAACAACTCACTGACACCATGAGGATAATAAACCGTACCCATATTGATGGCTTTATCCTCCATCAGATAGCCGATGCAGTCGACTACTCTGAAATAATCGGAATTTTCTCTTGGTCCTCCATAGAAGGACGAAAATCCTCTGTTTTTATTATTATATTGTTCTATATATTCCTCCGGTATTCCCTCAAGCTCCGCGTCATAAATCCTCTTGCACTGGCTTAAAAATTCCTTAACAGCTTCCCTGTCAAGGGTTCCTTCTTCCGTTTTCCAGGAGGGAGATGAAACCATGGAAAACATTCGCATAATGCCTTTTTCTGAATAAATCTGCAAAAGGGACTTTCCGGGATTATCTTTTCTCATCGTTTCCATGGTATCGGCAATTCCTTTTAAATCCGTCATTGCCCCCACATATTTTTCCTTTCCCTCTATAATAGGAAGCTGAATCTCGCACGGAATCATATAAATTTTTCCGTCTTTCCTGAAAGCGTCCACAATATTTCCAAATAGCTCCTGCTCATTGATACAGCCGCTTAAATCCATAAGAAGGTTTTTCTCTATATAGGAATCTACAGGCATATTATCCAGTATGAGAATATCCGGCCCCTCGCCAGCCATAATCTGTGTGTTCAGCTTCTTTAACGCGTCGTCTCTTGTAACGGAGCTTTCCTGTTCTATTCCCACCTCATATTCCACATAAACCTCCGGATTAGCGGTCTGAAAAAGATTTACTGCCTGACGCATGGTGTCATTTTCTTTCAGGCTGTATACCTTAAGTCTTTCGGTGGGAACGGTGGGAATATCCGGATTATAGGTCAGGCGTACCAGATTATTTCCGCTGAACAGTACCAGAAATTCATTGTCGGGCAAAGCCGTCATTCCTCTGATTAAATTGTTGGGATTGCTGAAGCTGGAAAGATTTCCGTCCACCAACTGTTCAATGGAGCTCCCGCCAATCACATGGCGGTACAGTCCCTTGCTGCCGCCGATATAAAGGGCTCCGTCCTCCCCTCCGAAAAAGAATACGTCAAAACAATCCTGGGTGCTGTAATTCCTGTCTCCATAATTTTCACTCAGGAAATCGGATAAAACCTCATCCGTTATATATTCTTCCTTCTCCAAATCATAAAGAACCGCTCCGTTACCATAACTTCCTCCGTCTATTATCATTAAACTGCCTGCAAACCCTATCTGGTCAGGCCGCCTTTCCAGTGTGAGGAACTTCTCCGCAACGCCCTCCTCATTTACCTCATATACGATATCCCCAAAGGTTGTTATGAAAACTCTCCCGTTATCTGAAATCCAGATTTTATAAGGATAATATTCTTCTTCCGAAACTTCAATCTGAACGGGAATCCTCGTTCCGTCCGGTTTTACCACGAGACATTTTTTCTCTGTGTTGTCCTCATAGCCATCATCGTCATTTTCTTCTTTTTCATCCTCATCTACGGCTTCGTCTTCATCTCCCGTGCTTTCTTCTTCGCTGTTTCCTTCGTTTTTTTCCTCTGCCGCCATATCTTTCGGAACACTGTAAATCATCCCTCCGGTGCCGTCCGCCCCATAGGCGACATCCATTATATAGCTTTCTTCTTCCTGTGCTTCCGTCTGCCATTCCTGGGATTCATCAGACCAGCTTACGCCGTTATCCTTTGACACAATCCTGTGAGGTCTTCTGTCACAAACAACTATCGTTCCATCCGCCAATCTTACAATCTCCTTCGATTCGGAACAATACTCCGACATATCTGTGGAGGTCTCCACATACCGTCCCATGGCGTTACTGTCCGCTGAGTCCGGCGTATCTTTGCCTTGCTCTCCACCTTCCTGTTTTTTATCAGTGCCATCCGTCGTTTGATTCGTCTGTTCTTTGTTTTCTGTACTTTCTGTCATTTTGGTACCGCAGCCTGTAAAAACAGACACTGCCATGGCAAACACCAGAATCACTGCCAGTATTTTTTTGTGTTTTTTTATTTGATGCAGCATCCTGCTCCTCCTTCCTGTCACGAGTAAATAAATTCATTGATAAACACTTCATCCGCCAGAAATTCTTCCCCTTTGGCATCCATTTTTCCCTTAAGTTCCAATATGGATTCTTTCCTGATATCCGAAAAAGCTCCTTCCTTTTCCGTGACTTCCTCTCCGGCATTTTTCACGGTTTTAATCTGGAAATCAGTATTCTCCGTAAAATAAACGGTAATCAGTTCCTCTCCCCCAGAGCCTTCTCCTACCATAATAACGGCTGTTTCCCCACCTCCTTCATATTCCTCTGTAAAAATTTTACTGACCACCACAAAGTTATCCTTTTCATTGATTTCCTTCACCACGCCTTCAAAGGAGTCCTCCGCCTGACTTTCTCCACTGCTGCCGCTTTCATTTTCGTCCCCTCCCCCGACATCGTTTTCATCATTCCCACTGGCATTATTTTCATCATTTCCCTCTGCGTTGTTTTCGCCATTCCCCTCGGCGCTGTTTTCGTCATTCTCACTGGTGTTGTTTTCAGCTTCCTCCTTATTTTCGTCCTCTTCAAAACTGTCGTCATCCTGCACCGGCGTAACGATACCTTCAGTCTCTACCAATTGTTCCTTTTGACCTCCGCATCCTGTTACTGAAATCAGGCAAACGGCAATCCATAGGGCTGCTTTTTTTCTTTTCATTACTATTCACTCCTCCTTTTTACTTCTAAACCGGACGGATATTGTTTCGTCCTCTGTTTTCTGTAATATAGCAGGCAAATCTCTAAAATGTCTCTAAAAACAAATTCATGTAATAAAAAAATTAATCTTGGAGATAATTTAGAGATTTTTTTTAGAAATTTATGATAGAATACTATAAAAATGACTGAACGATAACTTACATGCCAGGGCTAAAAAAGCAGGCTTTTGGCAGCACGGGAGATTTATATGAGAATTTTACTTGCAGAAGACGACAAAGAATTAAATCAGACCCTTACAATTTCACTGGAACTGGAAGGCTTCACCGTCGATTCCTGCTATGACGGCGAAGAAGCTCTTTTTTATGGAGAGCAAAATATCTATGATGTGATTCTTCTTGACAGAATGCTTCCCCATATGGAAGGAACTTTAGTTCTCACTAATCTTAGAAAAAAGAAAATTACCACACCGGTTATTCTCATAACCGCTCTCGGCACTCTTTCCGATAAAGTGACGGGTCTGGATTTGGGAGCCGACGATTATCTGGTAAAGCCTTTTGCCTTAGAGGAACTTCTTGCCAGAATCCGCTGCGTTACCAGACGTCCCTCGGCATTAAATAATAACGGCGATATTCTTCCTGTCTCCGACGTTATCTGGCACATGAACGAAGACCGTCTGGAAGGCCCCGCCGGAAGTTTTACGCTCTCCAAACGGGAAGCCTCCCTTATGGAAACATTTCTGCGCAGAAAAGGCCAGACTCTGTCAAGAAATCTTCTCCTTCTTAAAGTGTGGGGTCCGGACAGCGATGTGGAGGAAGGAAATCTGGATAACTATATTCATTTTCTCAGAAGACGCCTTAAAGGCACCGGAAGCATTCTGCAGATTAAAACCATACGGGGAATCGGTTACTGTTTACAGGACTCTCCGGAATAGAGGCTGCCATGTATAAAAAAGTACATTTACAGTTAACGCTCCTTTTCACGGGAATTGCCGCCGCCATTATGATTATCATGTCCCTGTGTTATCTCTATGTATCAGAGAGCGGACTTTACAGAAATCAGTACAATTCCTTTAAAAACGATATGAATACCATTGCCACCAATCTGGAGCAGATGTCCGTTATTTCCATGCAATGGCTCTCCAAAATGGAGGCGCAGGGAAGCTATACCTTTTTTGTCCTGGATAACGGCGCCCCTTTTCTTTACAACCAGCTTACGAAAGCCGCCGATTCTCAAAAATATATTATTATGGAAGAATGTCTGGACGCCTATTATAATACGTTTTCCTTTTCCGAGGCGGGCGTTATAGCTTCCCCTTTCCTTTCCTATCATGTGGAGTATCAGTTTATTTCACCTTCCACAAAAGAAAAATATTTTGGCAGTGTTATTTCCATAGAAAAAGGAAACTCCCTGCTGCAGATAATCGTCTTTTCACCGATGAAATTTCTGGAAAAGCAGATTTCCGGACAGCGTTACCGGTTTATCCTGATTGACCTGACCGCTATCCTTCTTCTTGCCGTTTTTTCCTGGTTTTTTACCGGAAAGCTTCTTCATCCTATCCTGGAAAGCCAGCAAAGACAGGCCCGCTTTATATCCTCCGCTTCCCATGAGCTTCGCACGCCTCTGGCAATCATTATGTCCTCTCTGGACTGCTGCCAGAATTCGAAGACGGAGAATCCCCAAAGATTTTTAAAAACAATCAGGCAGGAAAGCGTCCGTATGTCCTCCTTAATCAACGACATGCTTGTCTTGTCCGAGTCAGACCAGCATCTTCCTGTCCGGAAAAAGCCCGTGGAACTGGACACCTTACTCATTAACTCTTATGAAGCTTTTGAATATCTGGCAAAGGAAAAAGAAATCGCGCTTTCCGTTAACCTGCCGGAAGATATGCTTCCTCCCTGTTCCTGCGACCCCGACCGTATCAGCCAGGTAATTTCCATATTGATTCATAACGCCATCAGCTATACACCAAAGATGGGAAAAATAGATTTGTCTCTTTCTTATGACAAAAAATGCTTTTTTCTTTCCGTAAAAGATAACGGAATCGGAATTTCCGACGAGGATAAGAAAAAAATATTCGACAGATTTTACAGAGCGGAAAAAGCCCGTAACACTAAAGGACACTTCGGACTCGGTCTGTCAATCGCTTATGAGATTGCAGCCTCCCATAACGGAAGTATTTCCGTTAAAGACGCTTTTCCCAAAGGGACTGAATTTGTGGTTGTTTTACCGGA
>CAJTMZ010000002.1:0-55499 GCA_910577445.1 uncultured Lachnospiraceae bacterium
AACCGGCGGCGCTGGTGAATCTTTTTGAGGATGAACAGCAGCAGAGGGAGGCGGCGCTGGTGTTTAACACCAAAATCGCCCAGCTTTCCAGCCGCACAGAACAGGAAAAAGCCTTTCACGATATTGTGGTGGCAGTGAAGCGTAACAGCCTTGAGTACTTCGGAAGCCTTATGGGAGCGGACATGTCCGCGTTAAATCAGGTGATTGAGGGCAAAAAAGCATTGGAAGAACTTAGCAAAACGCATATTTCACTGGATTAAGGCCAATAATGGTGTTAAAAGAGAGATGTTTATAAAGTTAGGAAGGACGGAAAACCGGAATGGATGAAAACACACAGGCAAAGTTTGACGAGAAGCTGGCCGGGCTTCTGGCTGTTGCCAGGAAGAAAAAAAATGTTTTGGAATATCAGGAAATCGTAGATTATTTCAATGATATTACATTGGGTGAGGAACAGTTCGATAAAATTCTGGAATTACTTGAGCAGAACGGAGTGGATGTTCTGCGCATAACCGAGGATGAGGAGGTAGACGACGAAGAGATTATCCTGACCGAGGAAGACGAGGTGGACGTTGAAAAAATCGACCTCTCCATTCCTGACGGCGTCAGCATTGAGGACCCTGTCAGAATGTATTTAAAAGAAATCGGAAAGGTGCCCCTTCTTACCGCGGAGGAGGAGATTGAGCTTGCCCAGAAAATGGAAACGGGCGCGGTGGCAAAGGAAAAGATTCCCGTTCTGGAAAAGAGAATCGACGGAGCGGACGAGACGGAAGCGGAGGAACTGCGCGAGGAAATCCGGAACCTCCAGAAAGATTTGGACGTGGGAGACGAGGCCAAGAAGCGTCTGGCCGAAGCCAATTTACGTCTGGTGGTGAGTATTGCAAAAAGATATGTAGGCCGGGGTATGCTTTTTCTGGATTTGATTCAGGAGGGAAACCTGGGGCTTATTAAGGCGGTGGAAAAATTTGATTACCGCAAGGGATATAAGTTTTCAACTTACGCTACATGGTGGATTCGTCAGGCCATAACACGGGCCATTGCCGACCAGGCAAGGACGATTCGTATTCCCGTGCATATGGTGGAGACCATCAATAAATTAATCCGGGTGAGCAGGCAGCTTTTGCAGGAACTTGGCAGGGAGCCTCTTCCCGAAGAGATTGCAGAGGAGATGAACCTTCCTGTGGAGCGCGTGCGGGAAATCCTGAAAATTTCCCAGGAACCGGTTTCTCTGGAGACGCCAATCGGCGAGGAGGAGGATTCCCATCTGGGAGACTTTATACAGGATGACAACGTGCCTGTTCCGGCTGACGCCGCTGCTTTTACCCTTTTGAAGGAGCAGCTTGTGGAGGTGCTCGGCACGCTTACGGAAAGAGAACAGAAAGTGCTCCGCCTTCGTTTCGGGCTGGACGACGGAAGGGCAAGAACGCTGGAAGAAGTGGGAAAAGAATTTAACGTTACGAGAGAGCGCATCAGGCAGATTGAAGCCAAGGCGCTCCGCAAACTGCGCCATCCCAGCAGAAGCAGAAAGCTGAAGGACTATCTTGACTGACGGAGAAATGGCAAAGACGGAAAAATCAACAAAAACCATAACTCTGTCTGCAAGAATGCAGGCTCTGGCGGATATGGTGACGGAGGGAAACCGTGTCTGCGATTTGGGCTGCGACCACGGCTTTTTGTCCATCTATCTGGTTCAGCGTCAAATCTCGCCGGGCGTACTTGCTATGGATGTGGGAAAAGGGCCTCTCATGCGGGCCGAAGAACATGTCCGAAAGGCGGAGCTTCAAAATTACATAACGCTGCGGCTTTCCGACGGGCTTAAAAATTACAGGGTGGGAGAGGCCGATACGCTTCTCTGCGCCGGAATGGGAGGGCCGCTGATGCAGCGGCTCCTTGCGGAGGAACCCGAAAAGGCAAAGAGCTTTCGGGAGCTGATTTTACAGCCTCAGTCGGAAATCGCGTCTTTTCGGAAATTTTTGCGGGAAGCGGGTTTTATTATCGCTTCGGAAAATATGGTTCTGGAGGAGGGAAAATTTTATCCCATGATGAAAGCACAGCCGGCGGAAAGGATATCCGGCATGACAGGAGCGCGGCCCCAGCCGGATATGTGCAAAAAGCCGGAAAAAAAGGAACAGATTTCCAGGGAACTGGGGGAACGTTTCGGCGCGCATCTTCTTGCGCAGAGACACCCGGTACTATGGGAATATTTAAAAAGAGAATGGAAAAACTGTGGGGAACTGAAAAGTGTGCTCAAAGAGTCCTCTGAAAGCCAAAGGGCGCAGAGAAGGTTCGGGGAACTCTTGAGGGAAACGACATACTTAAAGGAGGCGGCAAAACTATATGGTAAGGATTACGATTGACAATGTGACAAAGGAATACCCCAAAGGGACTTCCTTTGAAGAAATTGCAAGGGAATATCAGCCGAAATTCGAGGATATGATTGCCCTTGTGATAGAAAACGGCAAAATCAGAGAGCTGATTAAAACGGCGGAGAAGGACAGCGCGCTTTCTTTTCTGACAATCCGGGATAATACGGGGCATAAGACTTACGTCCGGACCGCCGAAATGACCCTTGTAAAAGCGGTTTACGACGTGCTGGGAGAGAAAGTCAGAAAAGTAAAGATAGAGTTTACCATAGGGCAGGGATATTACTGCAAAGTGGATATGGACGAGAAGCTCGGCTTAAAGCATGTAAAGCAAATCGGAGAGCGGATGCGGGAGCTTGTGGAGGCGGATTTGCCAATCACTAAAAAATCCTATCCGATTGACGATGCCATGGAGATTTTTAAAGCCCATAAAATGGACGACAAGGTGAAGCTGTTCCGCTACAGGAGAGGCTCTTTTGTAAATATTTACTGTCTGGACGGTTATTACGACTATTATTACGGATATATGCTTCCCAGCACCGGGTATCTGAAATATTATGACGTGACACTTTACGAGGGCGGTATTTTACTTCTTCTTCCCGGAAATGAAAATCCCACAAAGCTGGAATTTTTCGAGCCCAGGGAAAAATTTTTCAAGACCCTTGTGGAATCCTCCGCCTGGGGGGAAATGATGGGGATTGATTCTGTGGGCGACTTAAACAATACCATCTGCAACGGCGGGCTCAACGACATGATACTGGTGCAGGAGGCGATTCAGGAAAGGCGGATTGGAGAAATCGCGAAAAAGATTGTGGACAAAGGCAACGTAAAGTTTGTTTTGATTGCCGGCCCTTCTTCCTCGGGAAAAACCACTTTTTCCCACAGGCTTTCCATTCAGCTTAGGACCTACGGGCTTATTCCGCATCCCATTGGGATAGACGATTACTTTGTTGACAGGGAAAAAACACCCAGAGACGAAAACGGGGACTACAATTTTGAATGCCTTGAGGCCATCGATATCAAACTGTTTAACGAGGACATGAACAGGCTCCTTGCCGGGGAGAGGGTGGAACTTCCCAAATTTAATTTTAAGCTTGGAAAGAGAGAATATCACGGCAATTACAAAAAACTTGGGCCGGAGGACGTGCTTGTCATTGAAGGAATACACGGACTTAACCCGGCGACAACCAGATTTATGCCGGATGAAAATAAATTTAAAATTTATATCAGCGCGCTGACCAGTCTCAATATAGACGAACATAACCGGATTCCCACCACCGACGGGCGGCTGCTTCGCAGAATTGCAAGGGACGCCAGGACAAGAGGAACCAGCGCCAAAAATTCCATCGCCATGTGGCCCTCTGTAAGGAGAGGAGAGGAAAATTATATTTTCCCTTATCAGGAAAGCGCGGACGAAATGTTCAATTCCGTGCTGATTTATGAGCTGGCGGTGCTGAAGCAGTATGTGGAGCCCCTTCTTTTTGGTATATACAAAGGGGAGCCCGAATATTACGAAGCCAAAAGGCTTTTGAAGTTCCTTGAATATTTCCAGGGGATTGACAGCCAGAATGTCCCGGCCAACTCCATATGCAGGGAGTTTATCGGGGGAAGCTGTTTCCATGTATAAAAGAGAAGAAGTGCAGGCTATCAAGTAGGACAAATAATCGCGGCTGCGCAGGGATTGCTTTTGGCAGCCCCTGGCAGGTGAGGAAAGTCCGGGCTTCACAGGGCAGGATGCCGGATAACGTCCGGTGGAGGCGACTCCAAGGAAAGTGCAACAGAAATATACCGCCTGCGGGCATAAGGAGAAGGCTTTGCCGAATCCTTTAGCCTGTGAGGTAAGGGTGGAAGGGCAGTGTAAGAGACTACCGCCTGACTGGTAACAGCCAGGGCACATGTAAACCCCATCCGAAGCAAGACCAAACAGAAAGCGTTAAGCCGGCCCGGCGAGCTTTCAGGTAGGCCGCTTGAGGCTGCCGGTAACGGCAGTCCTAGATAGATGATTATTCAACGACATAACCCGGCTTATCGTCCTGCTTGATAAAAAAGCCAGAAAACGTGGAGGCAAAATGAATCCAAAAAAAGGAAGTTACCGGCTGGCAGCCATAATAGTTATAATAACTACAGTTATTTTAATGCCTGCCGGTAATTTTTATGGGAAGGAAAACAGAAAACTTCCGCCCCTTATACAGACCACCACACTGGAGGGGGATTATAAGGCGCTTGCCGGTTTGGAGCTTGCGGTTACGCCCGTACTTTCCGGGGAGGATGGCGAGAGAGCATTTGAAAATATTCTTTGCAGTTGTGTGCGGATTCAGACGAGAGAACATTACGGCAGCGGAAGTATTTACAAAATGCTGGAAAACGAGATGATTATTGTGACGAACAGGCACGTGCTGCAGGATTTTGACAAGGACAGCTACGTGACTTTTTTTAACGGCGCGGCAGGCTTTGGGGAAGTGCTTTATGTCTCCGACAGAGCTGACGTGGGATTTATCCGTATCCCGACCGCTTCTTTCCCCTATGAGGAACTTTTAACGTTCCGAAATATAAGGCTGCGGGGAAAAGGGGACGATGAAAAAGGGAAGGGGCAGGAGGAGAATTTGCCGGTTTCCGGCAGTGAAATTTTCTGCGTGGACATGGCAAATCATTTCGCGACACCTGTTATGAAACGTGGAGAGCTGATTTCGGCCTCGGTTTATCTGGATGATTTCGGAACAGAGATGCTTTACGGAAACGGAAGCGCAGAGCCGGGAATGTCCGGCAGCGGGGTATTTGACGGATTCGGAAACTATCTGGGGATGCTTACGGGAGCGACCGGTCAGGGAGAAATCGCGGCCGTGCCGGCGGATACGGTGCGCATGGAATACGAAAAGGCAAAAAAAACCGGCCTGCATAAAGCAGAAGCCGGTTAAAGCATGTCTATATTATAATAAAAACACTAATCCATTTTGTTGACAGACTGAGCTAAACGAGCAACTTTTCTGGAAGCCGTATTTTTATGATAAACACCTTTTTTGGCGGCTTTGTCGATAGTAGACGTAGCAGCAACCAGAGCTTTAGCAGCAGCATCTTTATCTTTCGCCTCGATAGCAGCAGTAACCTTTTTGATAGCTGTCTTAACGCTGGATTTCACTGCTTTGTTTCTGGCAGCTTTGGTTCTGTTTACCAAAATTCTCTTCTTTGCAGATTTAATGTTAGCCACGATGTACACCTCCTATTAAAATCAACGATTGTTTGAGATGTTTCATTAAAGCCGGAGACACGGACGTCTTAATGTAAACACACAGCTAATATTGTAGCCATAAAAAGGATATCTGTCAATACATAATTAAAGAATATTTGGAAATTACTGTGAATAGCATCAGGGTTGAAAACAGACAAACCGACAAATTTTCAAAAAGTGATACGGAGGGAGATTATGAGCAGTTTTAAGGTGAGAACGGATTTGGCTCTTGAGGTACGGGAAAATATGGAGGAAAACGCCAGAGAGTGCCGGGGCGTTTCCGTGGAGGAGGAATATAAGGAGGAGAGCGAGCTTAAGATTACGAAAGTGGTGATTGAAACCATGAACGGGGCAAAGGCTATGGGGAAACCGGTGGGAACCTATGTGACATTAGAGGCGCCGGCCATGATTCTTCCCGACGAGGATTACCATGAAGAAATATCCGGGGAGCTGGCAAAGCAGCTTAAGCAGATTATTCCCGGCATTGAGGGGGAATTGTCGGTAATGGTGGTTGGGCTTGGCAACCGGGACGTGACGGCGGACGCTTTAGGGCCTAACGTGGTTGATAATCTGACTGTCACCAGACATATTATGAAGGAATACGGAAAGGCCGCCTTTGACAGGAAGAAAGTCCATATGGTCAGCGGTCTGGTTCCCGGCGTAATGGCGAAAACGGGAATGGAATCGCAGGAAATTATTATGGGCGTGGTGGAGAGAACAAAGCCCGACGTTGTAATCGTGGTGGACGCTCTGGCCGCCCGCTCCACGAGACGGCTTAACAGAACCATACAGCTTACGAACACCGGCATTCATCCGGGGTCCGGTGTGGGCAACCACAGAAACGCCATTACCCAGGAGGCGCTGGGAGTGCCGGTCATCGCCATAGGCGTTCCCACCGTGGTGGACGCCGCCACCATCGTAGGCGACGCTTTTGAAAAAATGATGCGCCAGGCCGGGGAAGAACCTTTCGACATTCAGAATGATTTGATGGCGGGGCTTGGAGAGCTTTACAATATGTATGTAACCGGAAAGGACGTGGATTATGAGATAAAGCAAATCAGCCATATTATCTGCGATGCGTTAAACAGCGCCCTTGAGGTGAGCGCATAAGTCAAAGACCTAAATGTCCTGAAACAGGCATATACTTTCATAGCGGGGTGCTTGCTGTGAAAGGGAATAACTGGAAGAGTAAATTAAAAAAAAGAGGGCTGGCAGGGCTTGCTATAGCCTGCGGCATATGCTGCGTCGTCAGCTTCATAAAAGGAAGCGGAGAGGGCGATAAGGAGCGGCCGGTGTTTGCGGATTATCTGTCCGGCTTTTTAAACGACTGTATGGCCCGGCAGTATTTTCAGATTCCGGCATTTCTGGAGGACAGAGAGGCGGGCGCGGGTAACGGGGGAAACATGGAGAGATTTCTTTCGGGGCAGTTTCTCCTGTACCGCTACCTTACCGCCGACGCTGAGCCGGACAGGGAAAAAGAGGACGCTCTGACGGCGGAGCTTGTGCGCAGGCAGGAAGGCTCCGACGAGGACGTGAAAAATATTGACGAGGAGAAACTTGATTACGGGGACGACGCGCTTCATATTGAAAATGATATATTAAAGGAAATCGAGAGAGAAAACAGTGTCAATCAGGAGGAAGAAAGTGAAGAGACAAGGGAGGAGGTAAATGAGCCGGAGGCGGAAGAGAACACAGGTACTTTTACGGCGGCAGCTTATCCGGCCTATACCTATGACTGGTCGGAAAAATGGGATTACGAGGCTTTGGTATCCAACTTTTACGCGGTGGACAATTCCACTCTGCTAAGGGAACAGTATGTGGACCTGAACCGGCTTTTATACCAGGACCTGACGGTAACTCAGGAGACGGAAGGGCCTCAGATATTAATTTACCATACCCATGCCAGCGAGGCTTTTATTGATTCCGTACCCGGAGACGCCTCCACCACGATTGTGGGGGCGGGGGAAAAGCTGGCGAACCTTTTGCAGGATGAATACGGTTTCCGGGTGCTGCACCACACAGGGGTTTACGACGTCAACCGGGACGACGCCTATAATGCCTCCCTGCCAAATCTGGAGGAAATTCTGGCGGAGAATCCCACCATAGAGGTGGTAATCGACCTGCACAGGGACGCCGTGTCGGGGGACAGAAAGTTGGTAATGGATTTGCAGGGCCGCCCGACGGCGAGATTCATGTTTTTTAACGGTTTAAGCTATGGGCGGAAAAACGGTGAAATCACCTATCTGGAAAACCCTTACATACAGGAAAACCTTGCGCTTTCCTTTCAGGTTCAGGTGGCGGCCAACGAATACTATCCCGGAATCGCCCGGAAGATTTACCTGAAAGCCTACCGCTACAATATGCATCTGCGGCCAAAAAGTATGCTGATTGAGCTGGGGGCCCAGAACAATACGGTGGAAGAAATTATGAACGCCTGCGAACCGCTGGCCCACATCCTTTCCATTGTGCTTCAATAAATAATGTGCTAAAATACGAAAAGCAACATTTGGAAAGAAAATGCAAAACCGGAAATCAGCATCGCACCGAAAGCGCGCGGAACAATTTGCAGACGCAAAGCGTCTGAAAATCGTTCCAGACAAGGCGCGCTGTAGGGGAGATGCGGAACTTAACATGGAGGAAATTATGGCAGAGCATAATCAAAGTAATATCAGGAATTTCTGCATTGTGGCCCATATTGACCATGGAAAATCCACGCTGGCAGACAGAATTATAGAACAGACAGGACTTCTGACAAGCAGGGAAATGCAGAATCAGGTCCTTGACAATATGGAACTGGAGAGGGAGAGAGGAATCACCATTAAAGCCCAGACGGTGCGCACCATTTACAAGGCAAAGAACGGGGAGGAATATATTTTCAACCTGATTGACACGCCGGGGCATGTGGATTTTAACTATGAGGTCAGCAGAAGTCTGGCCGCCTGCGACGGCGCGATTCTGGTGGTGGACGCCGCTCAGGGAATCGAAGCCCAGACCCTTGCCAACGTGTATCTGGCGCTGGACCATAATCTTGAGGTGTTTCCGGTGATTAACAAGATAGATTTGCCCAGCGCGGAGCCGGAACGGGTAAAAAACGAGATTGAGGACGTAATCGGGCTGGAGGCCCAGGACGCGCCTCTTATTTCCGCAAAAAACGGAATCGGAATCGACGAGGTTCTGGAAGCCATTGTGGAAAAAATCCCGTCGCCGAAAGGAAACGCCGACAATCCGCTGAAAGCGCTTATTTTTGACTCTGTTTACGATTCCTACAAGGGCGTGATTGTGTTCTGCCGTATCATGGAAGGGAAGGTGTCAAAAGGGACAAGCATCAAAATGATGGCGACAAATGCCGCTGCGGACGTGGTGGAGGTCGGGTACTTCGGCGCGGGCCAGTTTATTCCCTGCGAGGAGCTTTCCGCCGGCATGGTGGGATACATCACGGCTTCTATCAAGAATGTGAAAGACACTGCAGTGGGAGATACCATTACCGACGCCAAAAATCCCTGCGCGGAGCCGCTTCCCGGCTATAAAAAGGTAAACTCCATGGTTTACTGCGGCGTGTATCCCGCGGACGGCGCGAAATATCCCGACCTTCGGGACGCGCTGGAGAAGCTTCAGCTAAACGACGCGTCGCTGCGCTATGAACCGGAAACATCCATTGCCCTTGGCTTTGGTTTCCGATGCGGGTTTCTGGGACTTCTGCACCTTGAAATCATTCAGGAGCGTCTTGAGAGAGAATACAATCTGGATTTGGTGACGACCGCTCCGGGCGTTATCTATAAAGTACATAAGACGGACGGGGAAGTGATTGAGCTTACCAATCCTTCCAATTTACCTGACCCTTCCGTGATTGAATATATGGAAGAGCCTGTGGTTTCGGCGGAAATCATGGTGACGACGGAGTTTATCGGTTCCATTATGGAGCTTTGCCAGGAGAGGCGGGGAAGATATCTGGGAATGGAATATATGGAGGCATCCAGAGCGCTTCTGAAATACGAGCTTCCTTTAAACGAAATCATTTATGACTTTTTTGACGCTTTGAAGTCCCGTTCCAGAGGCTACGCTTCCTTTGACTATGAGCTGAAAGGCTACGAGCTTTCGGAACTGGTGAAGCTGGATATCCTGATTAACAGGGAAGAGGTGGACGCTTTATCCTTTATCGTCCACAAGGACAGCGCTTACGAGCGGGGGAGGAAAATGTGCGAAAAGCTAAAGGATGAAATTCCAAGGCATCTGTTTGAAATTCCCATACAGGCGGCGGTCGGCGGCAAGATTATTGCCCGTGAGACCGTAAAGGCCATGCGCAAGGACGTGCTTGCCAAGTGCTACGGCGGCGATATCACCCGAAAGAAGAAGCTTCTTGAAAAGCAGAAAGAGGGAAAGAAAAGAATGCGCCAGATTGGCAGCGTGGAGATTCCCCAGAAAGCCTTTATGTCTGTGCTGAAACTGGACAATCAGTAAGATGAAAAAGGAAATCAGTTTATATATCCATATTCCTTTCTGCGTCCGAAAGTGTCTGTACTGCGATTTCCTCTCCGCGCCGGCGAAAGAGGCGCAGATAAGCCGCTACGTGGAGCTGCTGGTAAAAGAGATAGCGGTAAGGGGCAGAGAATACGGAGATTATAGGGTAAAGACGGTTTATATCGGGGGAGGGACCCCCTCGCTGCTATCCGGCGGCTGTATTTTGCAGATTATGACGCAGGTTTACCGCTGTTTTTGGGTGGAAAAAAACTGTGAGGTATCACTGGAAGCCAATCCCGGAACGGTCACTTATGAAAAGCTGACGGCGTGGCGGGAGGCGGGCGTCAACCGGATAAGCCTTGGCCTTCAGTCTCTGCAGGACGGGGAACTGAAAGCGCTTGGCCGTATTCACGACAGCAGTACCTTCTTTGCCACCTATAGAATGGTTGTTGAATCAGGATTTAATAATATAAATATCGATTTAATGTCCGGGATTCCGGGGCAGAGTCTTGAAAGCTACAAAGATACGCTGAAAAAGGTGGTAAAGTTAGCGCCCGGGCCGAAGCATATTTCCGCCTACAGCCTGATTGTGGAGGAGGGGACGCCTTTTTATGAAAACACGCCTCAGCTTCCGGACGAGGAATGCGACAGGGAAATGTACGCCCTGACAGATGAGTTTCTTTCGCAATACGGGTACCGCCGGTACGAAATTTCCAATTACGCCCTGCCGGGGTACGAGTGCCGGCATAACATTGTGTACTGGCGAAGAGGCAATTATCTGGGCCTTGGATTAGGGGCGGCTTCTCTTGTGGAAAACGTGCGTTTTTGTAATGCCCGAAAGATTGAGGACTACGGGAAAATAGAGGAAAGGCAGATACTTTCACAAAAAGAGCAGATGGAGGAATTTATGTTTTTAGGGCTGCGCATGACAGAGGGCGTAAGCTATGGTGAGTTTTCGGCCTGCTTTGGCGCGGACATAGATTTGATTTATCCGGGAACTGTGGAGCTTTTCCGCCAAAAAGGGCTGCTCTGGCAAAGGATAAACGAAGAAACGGGGGAAAAACGAATCGGACTGACGGCATACGGCATGGACGTGAGCAATTATGTGATGGCCGAATTTCTTCTGACGGTTTAAATATTTTTGGGAAAGGCACGGCGGGGCTTTCAGGGTCATAGAATAATAAAAATGACTTTGGGGGCGCCCTTTGAAAACTTTCCAGCAACCATTATCAACGGCGGAGGAAGCCCATTACATACAGGTACTGCAGCAGGGAAATGATGAGGAAGCGGCGAAAGCCAGAGGAAAACATCCTCTGTGAGCCGGTGGGGAAGAATACGGCGCCGTGTATTGGATTAGGGGCGGTGCATATCGCAAAAAAATATCAGAATGTGGATGAGGACATGGAGGACCTGATTTCTATCGGAACCATCGGGCTGATTAAGGCCATCTCCTCCTTTGACGCCGGAAAAGGGAAACTGAGCACTTACGCTTCCCGCTGCATTGATAACGAACTTTTAATGCTGCTCCGCTCCAAAAAGAAAAGCTCCAGGGAGGTATCCTTATTTGAGCCAATCGGGACGGATAAGGAAGGAAATGAAATCAATCTTCTGGATATCATAGAGCATGAGCAGGAAGATGTGACGGAGCAGATGGAGCTGTGCGATAACATCAAAAAAATGGCAGGACTTCTTAACGAGGTGCTGACGGAGCGTGAGAGGGAAATTATCTTTCTGCGCTACGGACTGGCCACGGGAAAGGAAGTAACCCAGCGGGAAATCGGGGAGCTGCTCCATATTTCAAGAAGCTATGTGTCAAGGATTGAGAAGAAAGCGCTGCTGAAGCTGCAGGCCGAATTTAAGGATAAGTGATAATTTAATAAAAATTTTATTGATTTTTCAAGGAACTTCCGCTACAGTAGACATATCTTAGTAGCTGCGCCTCATTGCAGAATTTTCTGTCAGGGTGTGTCTTTTTAACATATGTCTGCTGTTCTTTTATGCGAAAGCCCACAGGGGCGTGTCAGAGTTTCCCGGTATTATGACTGTAAACGGATAGTTGCGGACGGCGCGTTTGGCGATACAGGAATCAAGTGTGTGCCCGGCGGCGCCTTATCGGAGAAAATAAAGGAGGTTCTTGTTTGTTCAGTACGATTTTGTCAGGAACCATTTATGGCATGGAAAGCCATTTGGTTCAGGTGGAGGTGGACTTATCTTCCGGTCTGCCCTGTTTTGTTATGGTAGGTAAGCTTGGCGGGGAGGTGAGAGAGTCCGGCGAGCGGGTGCGGATTGCCCTTAAAAACAGCGGCATCACCCTGCCTCCCGTTCACATTTCGGTGAATCTCTCCCCGGCAGATTTGAAAAAAGAGGGGACAGGCTTTGATTTACCCATCGCCGTAGGCGTGCTTGCCGCCCAGGGCAGGCTCCCGTCGGGATGCGCGGACAATACGATGATTTTGGGGGAACTGGGGCTTGGCGGGGAAATTAAAAAGGTGCGGGGAGTTTTGCCTCTGGCCATAAAGGCCGTGGACGGGGGCATAAGGAAATGCCTTGTGCCAAAGGAAAACGTCAGGGAGGCCGCGGCCGCCGCCGGGATGCAGGCGGTGGGAGTAAACCATCTTGCGCAGGTGATTACCTATTTAAAACTTTCGGAGAAACAGCAGGCGGAAATGCTGCCGCCGGAAGAGGGTGGTTATCAGGAGGAACTTTCCGGTGAGATAAGCGGCGGTGGAAGAGAAAAAGGGCCTGACTTTGCGGAAATCGCGGGACAGGAAAGCGTGAAAAACGCGGCTCTCATTGCAGCGGCGGGCTTTCATCATATGCTGATTATGGGGCCGCCCGGGTCGGGAAAAACTATGATTGCAAGCCGCCTGCCGGCCATACTGCCGCCCCTTTCCCGGAAGGAAAGCCTGGAGGTCACTTCCGTTTACAGTATTTCCGGGCAGCTTTGCGGCAACGCCGGGCTTATCACGGAGCGTCCCTTTTTAAGCCCGCATCATACGATTTCGCCGCAGGCGCTGTGCGGCGGCGGGAAAGTACCCAGACCCGGCATCCTTAGCCTTTGCCACCGGGGCGTACTTTTTCTGGACGAAATGCCGGAGTTTAAACGCCAGACGCTGGATTTGCTCAGGCAGCCCATGGAGGACAAAGAAATACGGATTGCCAGAAGCAGCGGCTTTTTCACCTATCCGGCGGACGTTATGGTGGTAGGGGCCATGAATCCCTGCCCCTGCGGCTATTATCCCGACAGAAACAAATGCCGGTGCACGCCTTTTGAGAGACGCAGATATTTGCGCAGTATCTCCGGGCCGATACTGGACAGAATCGATATCTTCGCGGAGGCCTCCCGGGTGGAGTTTTCCGGGCTGCGGAGGAAAAAGAGCGGGGAGAGCAGCGCAAGTATGCGTAGAAAAGTGATGGAAGCCCGCCGGCGTCAAAAGGAGCGGTACGCCGGTACCCGGATTCGGTTCAATGCCGATTTGGAAGCCGGTGATTTGGACAAATACTGCCGGCTTGACGCCGCTGGCGCGGAGCTGATGGAGAAAATGTTCCGGGCCATGGATTTAAGCGCCAGAGCCTGCCACAGAATATGGAAGGTAGCCAGAACCGTCGCGGATTTAAGCGGAAGCCCTTCCGTTCTGGCAGAGCATTTATCCCAGGCGGCCTGTTACCGGGCCGGTGATTTGGGAGAAAGGTAGGAGGGGCATGGCGGAAGATAAGATGTACCGGTTCTGGCTCCATCATCTGCCGGGAGTGGGCGATAAAACCATCGAAAAGCTTCTGGGACGGTTCGGCGATGCCCGGGAGGTTTACGCCGCCGGGCAGGCGGCTTTAGAGGAGGTGCTGGGAAATAACAAAGCCCTTAAGGTTACGGAGTTTCGAAAGCGCTTTCAGCTTCAGCGGGCCTATGAGGAAATGAGGGACAAAAAAATTGCTTTTTACACAAAGGAGGACGAGGAATATCCCGTAAGGCTGCGGGAAATTCCCCATCCGCCTTATGGGCTTTACTGTCTGGGAAAGCTGCCTGCGGACCGTCTTCCGGCCGCTGCCGTCATCGGGGCGCGGGAATGTTCGGAGTATGGAAGCGCCATGGCGGAGGCCTTTGCGGGGAGACTTGGAGAAGCCGGTGTTTCCATTATCAGCGGCATGGCAAGGGGGATAGACGGCATCGGGCAGAGAGCGGCCCTTATGAGGGGCGGAAAAACCTACGCGGTCTTAGGCTGCGGGGCGGATATCTGCTATCCGGCCTCGAACAGAAGGCTTTATGAGGAAATCAGAGAAAAAGGCGGCGGGATTTTATCTGTATTTCCGCCGGGGACGGAGCCTCTTAAGCGGCATTTCCCGGAGCGGAACCGAATTGTGGCGGGACTTTCCGATTTGGTTTTGGTAGTGGAGGCAAGGCAGAAAAGCGGCACATGGATTACGGTGGATATGGCTTTAGAGCAGGGAAAAAACGTCTATGCCGTACCCGGACGGCTCACCGACAGGCTAAATGACGGGTGTAATTTATTAATCAGACAGGGCGCGGGGATTGCGCTTTCGCCGGAGGATATTCTGGCGGAGCTGGCGATTATTAAAAACAGAAGCAGCGGCAGTACCGGGCGGGGATTGGGGCCGCCAAAGGCTGATTTGCCAAAAGCGGATAAGGCAAAGGAAGCGGAAAGGACTGCGGAACATACGGGCCGGGGAAAAACGGAACAGAGCATACTGCGTTTTCTGGATTACCACCCCAAATCCGTGGACGAGATACTGGAGGGTATGCGGGGGGCGGGGATAAAGATTGGCCTTGCCCGGCTTTTAAGCGAACTTGTCACGCTCTGTATGGAGGGAGAGGCAAAGCAGGTTACAGGAAACTATTTTATCAAAAAGGAATATGGAAAAGGAGAGAGGGAATGAATACATTTTATTATGAAGTAATCAGTATCGACGGCGACTATGCAAACCTGAAAAGAACCGATATCGACAGCGACGATTTAAAGCTGGTGGCCAGAGCGCTGCTGCCGCCGGAGACAGCAGAGGGAATGAAGCTTAAGTATGAGTGGATGCAGTACGAAATTATCAGTGATTAGAGGATTAATAGTTTTTTTACTTGCCACCGTGAGGAAAGTGGTGTATAGTTTTAGCCGATTGATTCTATAAATGAAATGATAAGGGGATAAATTTCTATGGCAAAGTATCTGGTGATAGTGGAGTCACCGGCTAAGGTGAAAACAATCAAAAAATTTCTGGGAGCCGACTATGAGGTGATGGCCAGCAACGGACATGTGCGCGACCTGCCAAAGAGCCAGCTCGGTATTGACGTGGAGCATGACTATGAGCCCAAATATATTACAATCAGGGGGAAAGGCGACATTTTAGCCAGCCTGAGAAAGGAAGTCAAAAAGGCGAAGAAGATATATTTGGCTACCGACCCTGACCGGGAAGGGGAAGCTATCTCCTGGCACCTTTTAAAGGCGTTAAAGCTGGAAGACAAGAAGGTTTACCGGATAGCCTTTAATGAGATAACGAAAAACGCCGTAAAGGAATCCCTGAAAAACGCAAGGGAAATCGACATGAATCTGGTGGACGCCCAACAGGCAAGGCGGGTTTTGGACCGTATGGTGGGATACCGCATTTCCCCGCTTTTGTGGGCGAAGGTAAAAAGAGGGCTTTCAGCCGGCAGGGTGCAGTCCGTGGCTCTTCGGATTATCTGCGACCGGGAAGAGGAGATAAACAGCTTTATTCCAAAGGAGTACTGGACGCTGGACGTTTCCTTCCGGATTCCCGGTGAGAAAAAGCTTCTTCTGGCAAAATATTTCGGTTTAAAGGATAAAAAGACCGTGATTTCCTCCAAAGAAGAGCTGGAACAGATTATGGGAGAAATAAAGGGAGCCGGTTTTTGCGTAAGCGAGGTAAAAAAAGGCGAGAGGACGAAAAAGCCGCCTCTTCCGTTCACCACCTCCACCTTGCAGCAGGAGGCCAGCAAAACCTTAAATTTTTCCACACAGAAGACCATGCGGCTGGCGCAGCAGCTTTATGAGGGAATTGAGATTAAGGGCAACGGAACCGTGGGCCTTATCACCTATCTTCGTACGGATTCCACCAGAGTTTCCGAGGAAGCCCGCCGGATGGCTGAGGAATATATCGGTAAGAATTACGGCGAAAATTATGTGGGAAAGGAACCGGAAGAGGCAAAGGGCGGCAGAAAGGTTCAGGACGCTCACGAGGCTATCCGTCCAACGGATTTAAACCGGACCCCCGCATCCATGAAGGATTCCCTCTCCAGGGACCAGCTCAGGCTTTACCAGTTAATATGGAAGCGTTTTGTGGCGGGCGGGATGCAGTCGGCAAAATATGAAACCACTTCCATTAAAATCGACGCCGGAGAGCACCGGTTTACGGTGGCGGCGTCTCGGATGATTTTCGACGGATTTACATGCGTGTACGCGCAGGACGAGGATAAGGCGGAAAATAATCTGCTGGCAGGGGCTGTTACGGAAGAAACGCCGCTTACGCTGGAAGGATTTGAGGAAAAGCAGCATTTTACCCAGCCATCTCCCCATTATACGGAGGCCTCCCTGGTCAGGGCACTGGAAGAGCTGGGCATAGGACGGCCAAGCACCTATGCGCCTACCATTACCACGCTTCTTGCCCGGCGTTACATTGTAAAGGAAAACAGGAACCTTTATGTGACGGAAATCGGCGAGGTGGTAAACCATATGATGCAGGAAGCTTTCCCGAGCGTTGTGGATGTGAATTTTACCGCCAACATGGAGGCGCTTTTAGACAGTGTGGCGGAGGGAAGCGTGGCCTGGAAAACCATCGTGTCCAATTTTTACCCTGATTTGGATGAAGCCGTAAAAACGGCGGAGAAGGAACTGGAGCAGGTGGAGACGAAAGACGAGGTTTCCGACGAGGTCTGCGATTTGTGCGGAAGGCAGATGGTGATTAAGTATGGGCCTCACGGCAGGTTCCTTGCCTGTCCCGGATTTCCGGAATGCCGCAGCACCAAGCCTTTTTATGAAAAAACAGGGGTTCCCTGTCCGAAATGCAGCAAGGATATCGTTCTGAAGATGACCAGAAAGGGCAGAAAATATTATGGCTGCATTGATAATCCGGATTGCGATTTTATGATATGGCAGAAGCCCTCTCTGGAAAAATGTAAAAAGTGCGGTTCTATGATGGTGCACAAGGGGAATAAACTGGTGTGTACCGGAGAGAATTGCGATTATGTTTCGGAAATATCTGAAAAAACAGAAAAATCAGAAAATTCATAGAAATATTTGGTATTATAGAAAATTTGAAGAACAGTCGTTGAAATTGCAAAAATCCTGTGATACAATAGGAGCGAAATCTTTGGGAGGTATCACATGAGTAGCGTACAGTTATTAGATAAAACCAGAAAGATTGGTAAGCTTCTTCACAATAACGATTCCAGCAAAGTTGTGTTTAATGATATCTGCTCTGTATTATGTGAGATATTATCCTCCAACGTTCTGGTAATCAGCAGAAAAGGCAAAGTGCTTGGGGTGGGGGATTCGCCGGAGGTGGATTCCATCACGGAACTGATTGTGGAGCAGGTAGGCGGTTTTATTGATTCCATGTTAAACGAAAGGCTTCTGGCGGTTCTTTCCACCAAGGAAAACGTCAATCTGGAAACGCTGGGATTTGAAGACAGGGACGTAAGAAAATTCCGGGCGACCATAGCGCCTATTGAAATCGCCGGAGAACGGCTGGGCACGCTGTTTATCTATAAATGTGTGGACCAGTATGACATTGACGATATTATTTTGTGCGAATACGGGACGACAGTGGTCGGTCTTGAAATGCTGCGGGCCGTGAATGAGGAAAGCGCGGAGGAAAACCGCAAGCTGGCGGTAATCCGTTCGGCCATCAGCACCTTATCCTATTCCGAGATGGAAGCCGTGGTGTATATTTTCGAGGAGCTGAACGGAATGGAGGGAATTCTGGTAGCCAGCAAGATTGCGGACAGGGTGGGGATTACCCGTTCTGTGATTGTAAACGCGCTTCGTAAATTCGAGAGCGCAGGCGTCATCGAATCCAGGTCTTCAGGGATGAAGGGAACCTATATCAAGGTTCTAAACGACATGGTATTTGATGAGGTTGAGAAACTGAAAAAAAATATATGAATAAGCCGAATGTCTGGACGTAACGGATTATGGATAGATAAAAAGGATTGATGGAGTAATAACTGACATGAATCCTTTTTGCATGTATTGAGGGGACAGAGGACTGCAATCAAAAAACGTTAAAAATATTGGAATGGGCTTGAAATTTTGCTCAAATATTTTTATAATGGATTACGGTAGAAAAGGTTTGTCTGTAAATGAAATCTTTATTTTGATAGAAATATAACTTGAAAGGGGGAGAACTATATGTTTGACAGTGGTGTATTTGATTATGTGAATGTTCTCGGCAAGGCGGCGGACGCGGCATGGCAGAGAAATGAGATTATATCCAACAATATGTCAAATGTTAACACGCCGGGATATAAGAGGAAAGACATTGATTTCGAATCAAGGCTTCGTCAGGCGCTCGGCAGTTCAAGATATGAAGCGGTGGATACCAAGGTTGCCCGTGTTGCGGGGAGCGATTTGAAAGGAAGGGTTTATACGGACGCTGCCAATTTTTCCTATCGTCTTGACGGCAACAATGTGGACATTGACACGGAAGGCGTAAAGCTGGCAGCCAATCAGATTAAGTATAACGGGCTGTTTGACAGTATCAACCAGGAATTTGCAAACCTTAAGCTTGTAATGAGGTCGTAACAGGAGGACAACATGAGTATTTTCAATTCTTTTAATATTAACGCGTCAGGTATGACGGCAGAACGTTACCGTATGGATATTATTGCGGAAAACGTTGCGAACGCACAGACTACAAGGACGGAAGACGGAACTCCCTACAGGCGTAAGGTGGTGACCTTTGAAGAACGCACGGAGGGCGCGCAGACGTTCAGCAGTTTCCTTGGCTCTGCCAGCGAAAAGTTTAACGGGCAGGGCGTGCGGGTAGGCAAGCTTACGGAAGATAAATGGACACAGATGAATATGGTTTATGACCCTTCTCATCCCGATGCCGATGAAAATGGTTACGTTACTTATCCGAATGTAAATATCGTTACGGAAATGACTAATTTAATTGACGCAAGCCGTTCCTATGAGGCCAATGCGACTGCTTTTAACGCAAGCAAGAGCATTGCCATGAAAGGTCTGGAAATTGCTCAGTAGCTTCGGTAAGGAGGGCCCGTAAAGCGGGAGAAAAGTCCCGCCGGTTCGGGCGCGCGCAAAAAAGAAGGCATGAAACGTGCCGGCTTAACATAGTAGTGGTATGGAGGAATACATAAATGGATATCTCATCTTTACATAATATCTCGTCAGGGGTTATCAAAGAGGCGGCGGAGAGGGTTTTGCCGGCTAAAGAGACAGATTCCGGGGCGGGATTTAACAGTTTTTTTGACAAGGCAGTGGAGAGCATAAAAACTACCAATGCCTATCTTTCTGATGCCGAAAATGAGAAGATACGGTGGGCTCTTGGGGAAACGGACAGTACCCACGAACTTTCCATAGCTATGCAGAAGGCATCAACCGCTCTGCAATATACTGTGGCAGTGCGTGACAAGTTCCTGGAAGCTTACAGGGAAATTATGCAGATAACGATTTAAAGCTTTGGGAAGGAAGAACGGAAGAAGGGCAGGCTTTGATTTATGGCAGAGCGATTAAAAGAACTTTTAAATAAAGTTCTTGAATGGTGGAACAAATTTTCCACAAGACAAAAAACATTTATCATATCGGCAGGAGCCGGAGTTATTCTTGCTCTTGCGATTGTGATTACAATATTTACGCGCCCTCAGTACGTTGTGCTGCTTAACTGCGAAACAACGAAGGAGGCGGCGCAGATAGCGGATATTCTGAAAGCGGAAGGACTGGACTATCAGGTATCGGACGACACCTATCAGATTCGAATCAACAAGAAGCAGCAGTCGGAGGCAAGTCTTTTACTCGCGGACAACGATATTCAGTCTTATGCCTATTCCATAGACAATGTTACGGACGGAAGTTTCAGTACGACGGAGTCGGATAAGCAGAAGAAATATAAGCTTTATATGGAAAAAAGGCTGGCCAACGACCTGATTGGGAAGTTTACCGCTATCGAAAGCGCGGAAGTGACTTTGTACTTACCTGAAAATGACGGAACCCTGATTCGGGAAGAACAGGATTCCGGCGCATGGATTGTTTTGACATTACAGGATGAATTCTCGGAAGAAAGCGCCGCGAGCCTTGCCAGAGCGGTGGCGGTGGCTCTTGGAAACGAAAAGACGGAAGAAATCGTGATTATGGACGACGCGGGAAACACTCTGTTTGCGGGCGGAGAGGAGTACAGCGCGGTCGGCTCGGCAAATTCCCATATGAGCGTAAAAGCCCAGTGGGAAAGCATGGTCAAGAACGACGTAAGGAAGGTAATGCTGGGCACCAAACTGTTTGACAGGGTGGAAGTTGCGGTGAATCTGGATATGGATTTTTCTTCGACTTCCACCACGAACCACCGGTATTACGTGGAAGACGGAAACAGCCAGGGATATCTCTCCAGCGAGAGGGTGTACAGTTCCGAATCCACCAATGAAAGCGGAGAAGTTCCGGGAACCGACAGCAACGGACAGCAGCCGGAATATGTGTACCAGGACAATAACGAGAGCAATACTTCCACCTCGGAGGAGGAAAGAAAGTACGTTCCATCAGAGCAGATTACCAACACGGAAAAACCGCCGGGTGGAATCAATTATACGACCTCGTCAATTTCCCTTACCGCGACGAATATGAATTTGGTCAGGGAAGAGGACGTAGAGGCGCAGGGACTTTTGGATGGCGGCGTTACGTGGGAGGAGTATAAACTGGCCAACGCGGGGCAGGAACTTGTGACGATTCCTGACGAACTTTACAATGTGGTGGCCAAGGCTACCGGATTTCCGGCAGAGAACATAGCCATTGTGGCATATTCTGAAAATGTATTTTTTGATAAGGAAGGCTTGAACGTATCCGTTTCGGATATCATGCAGATTGTCCTGATTGTAGTAATTTTGGCGCTTCTTGCCTTTGTGGTGCTTCGAAGCATGCGTTCGGAGAAAGAGCCGGAGCAGCCCGAGGAACTTTCGGTGGAAAGCCTTTTACAGTCTCAGCCCGAGCCTGAGGTAGAGGATATCAGTATGGAACAGATATCCGAAACCAGACAGATGATAGAAAAATTTGTGGACGAGAATCCAGAGGCCGTGGCGAACCTTTTGCGGAACTGGCTGAATGAAGAGTGGGGTTAACAGAAGAATACCCTTATGAGAGAGGAAAAACGGCATGGCCAAGAGTAGTGATGAAAGTATAAGCGGGGTTCAAAAGGCGGCTATTTTGCTGATTGCTTTGGGACCGGAGAAGTCAGCGTCTATCTTCAAACATCTGAAAGAAGAGGAAATCGAGGAACTGACACTTGAAATTGCCAATACCAGAAGCGTTACCCCGCAGGTAAAAGAAGAAATCATAGAAGAATTTTATCAGGTATGTCTGGCGCAGCAGTATATTGCGGAAGGCGGTATTTCTTATGCGAAAGAACTGCTGGAAAAGGCGCTTGGTTCGGAGCGGGCTATGAGCGTTATCGGAAAGCTGACTGCTTCTTTGCAGGTAAAGCCTTTCGAGTTCGTGCGGAAAACGGATGCTACCCAGCTTTTAAACTTTATACAGGATGAGCACCCGCAGACCATTGCGCTTATTTTATCCTACCTGTCTCCTCAGCAGGCGGCTATGATAGTTTCGGCCCTGCCTCCCGAGCGGCAGGCAGACGTGGCAAGAAGAATTGCCGTGATGGACAGAACCAGCCCGGAAGTGGTAAAGGAAGTGGAGAAAGTGCTGGAGTCGAAGCTTGCATCTTTGGTCAACCAGGATTACACCATCATCGGCGGCGTAGACGCAGTGGTGGATATCTTAAATACCGTGGACCGCGGAACAGAAAAACATATTATGGAAACATTGGAAGTGGAAGAGCCGGAACTTGCGGACGAAATCAGAAAGAAAATGTTCGTATTCGAAGATATTCTCCTTCTGGACGACCGTGCGATTCAGAGAGTGCTGCGTGACGTTGAGAACAGCGACCTTGGACTTGCGCTTAAGAGCGCCAATGAGCAGGTACAGAGCGCAATCTTTAACAACCTGTCCAAGCGTCTTGCCGTTATGATTAAAGAGGACATGGAATTTATGGGTCCTGTTAAGATGAAAGACGTTGAGGAAGCACAGCAGAAGATTGTAAGTATTATCAGAAAGCTGGAAGAAGCCGGCGAAATTGTCATTTCCAGAGGCGGAGGTGACGAAATCGTTGTATAGTAACCTGTATAAAGCGGGCTGGGTCATGGTAAACGGCGACACCCGCATAATAGATTCCAATGAGCGGGTTAATTCCCGCATAAAAGAAGCGGTCAGGGAAAGAAGCGTTCAGGAAGGAACGCCTGATGAGGAAGAAGACGGATTTAAGGCCGGACTGATTGCGGAAGAGGTTGAAGCACTGCTCGACCCTGACAGTGAGAGCGTTCTTCTTAAGAACATGTCAAAACAGGAGCAGGAAGAGATTTACCGCCAGCTTGAGGAAGCGAAGGCGGAGCTTGAAGAGACAAGGAATGAAGCCCAGAGAATCCTGGCGGAGGCCGAAAGCCAGATAGAGAGTATGCGCGCCGCGGCTTTAGAGGAAGCGCAGGCGAAAGGATATCAGGACGGTTATAACAAAGGAATGTCGGAAGTTCAGGCGATGAAGGAAGCGTGCGACGCCCGAAAGCTTGCGCTTGAAGCGGAGTACCAGCAGATGATAGAGGAGCTGGAACCTTCCTTTGTGAATGCATTGACAGGGATTTATGAACATATTTTTAAAGTGGATTTAAGCGCTTATGAAGGACTGGTTACCAGTCTGGTCATGGATACCATGTTAAAGGCAGGCAATGCCTCCAACTATATCGTGCATGTTTCAAAGCAGGATTATCCTCAGGTTATGAAAGAAAAGAGCAGAATCCTTGAGGGAACGGGCACGTTGGCGGAACGCTTGGAGATTATATCGGATATGACGCTTGCGCCTTCCGGTTGTATGATTGAAACGGAAAACGGTATTTATGACTGTTCTCTTGGAACGGAACTGGAAGAACTGGGAAGAAGGCTCAGACTTCTCTCTTATAATAATCAGTAATTAAGGACGAAGGTGGAATACTCATTGACGACACCGGATATCAATTTTTCAAAATACATAGATATAACAGGGCAAAATTTGTTTAAGGTCAGCGGGAAAGTGGTAAATGTGGTAGGTCTGACCATTGAGTCCGCCGGCCCCGCTGCAAAACTTGGAGATATCTGCCGGGTTTATCCGGTAACAGCGGAAAAATCCCATCCGGCCCTGGCCGAGGTGGTAGGTTTTAAAGAGGGGAAAATTCTCCTGATGCCCTATCAGAATGTGGAAGGGATTGGCCCCGGAAGCAGCGTGGAAAACACGGGCGCGCCTCTGAAAATCAGAGTGGATGCGGGACTTTTGGGCCATACCTTAGACGGACTTGGAAGAATCGACGGCCAGGAGCCGTCTACAGGGGCGGAATACGCCGTGGAGGCAATGCCCCCCGACCCCATGAGCAGAAAGATAATAGACGAAGTCCTTCCTCTTGGCGTAAAAGCCGTGGACGGACTTATTACTGTGGGAAAAGGACAGAGAATCGGTATTTTTGCAGGCTCCGGCGTGGGAAAGTCCACTCTTATGGGTATGTTTGCAAGAAATACAAAAGCCGATATCAATGTAATTGCCCTGATTGGAGAGCGTGGCAGAGAGGTTCGCGAGTTCATAGAAAGGGATTTGGGCCCTGAGGGCATGAAGCGTTCCGTGGTGGTGGTGGCAACCTCCGATAAGCCGGCGCTGGAACGTAAAAAGGCAGCGCAGACAGCCACGGCTATTGCGGAGTATTTCAGGGACCAGGGGAAGGATGTTCTTCTTATGATGGATTCCCTTACCCGTTTTTCCATGGCACAGCGCGAGATTGGCCTTGCCAGCGGGGAACCGCCGGTGTCGAGAGGCTATCCTCCCAGCGTATACTCTGAAATGCCGAAGCTTCTTGAGAGAGCGGGCAGGTCTGATAAAGGTTCCATCACGGGCCTGTATACGGTTCTGGTGGACGGCGACGACTTTAACGAGCCGATTACGGACACGGCCCGGAGTATTTTAGACGGGCACATTATGCTGGACAGGAAACTGGCGCATAAAAACCATTATCCCGCCATAGACGTGCTGCAGAGTATTTCAAGATGTATGAGCCAGATTGCGCAGCGGGAGCATAAAGGCTATGCGGGCAGGCTCAAAAATGTGCTGGCTACATACAATGAAGCGGAGGATTTGATTAATATCGGGGCATATAAGGCGGGAAGCAATCCGGGAATTGATTACGCCATACAAAAGATAGAGGAAGTCAATCGGTTTTTGATGCAGGAAGTAAACGAGAAGTTTTCTTTCGAGGAGTCGGTAGACCTTATGGAAGCTATTTTTGCCGACGGAGCGGAGTAACAGATGGCCAGATTTATATACCGAATGCAGAGCATTCTGAATATCAAGGAAAAGATGGAAGAGCAGGCGAGAATGGAGTTCGCCGCCGCCAGAATGCGACTGGATGAAGAAGAACTGAAACTGCAGGCTCTGATTGAAAGAAAAGAAGGCTATGAGGAGCAGGGCAGGGCGCTTCGTCAGGATGCGCTTAAGGTAATGGATATCATGGAGAACCGCGACGCAATCGGCGTGATAGACGAGTTTATTATGAATCAGCGGGAGCAGATACGCATCGCCGAAAGGGCCCTTGAGGACGCCCGCATGAAACTTCAGCTCGCCATGCAGGAGAGTAAGACGCAGGAAAAACTGCGGGAAAAGGCTTTTGAAGAATTTATGCGGGAGGAAAACGCCCGGGAAGCCAAGGAAGTAGATGAACTTGTCAGTTATACTCACGGAAGTGCAAAAAGAAAGTCTGATGCCGCCGCCGGCGACAGAGAGAAAGTGTGGATATAAAATATGCCAAGGGTTGATGAAGCAGCTTTGGACGATGTGAAATTAGACGCGCAGAGTCTGAAGGAAGAAAAGAAAAAACTGAAGAAAGAAAAGAAAGAGCAGCGTAAGGCGGCGAAGGAGAAGGCAAGGGAGCTTGCCAGCCAGGAAGAGGAGCTTATGGATGGAGAAGGCTCCGGCAACGGTTCTGTTTTTCTGGTGACCTTCATAATCGTTCTTATCTGGATTGCGATTCTGTGTCTGGTAATCAAACTGGATTTTGGCGGGTTCGGAAGCAATGTCCTTGCTCCGATTCTCAAAGATGTGCCGGTCATAAATATGATTCTGCCCAAGGACAGCACCGGCATGGTGACGGAGAACGGAGAGGACGAAGCCTATGCGGGCTATGACAGCATTCAGGATGCAGTAGACTATATCAAGGAACTGGAACTGGAGCTTGAAAGAGCGCAGTCGGCCCAGAGCACAAGCGCGGAGGAAATCAGCCGGCTGGAGGCCGAGGTGGAGCGTCTTCAGACTTTTGAGGACGGTCAGGTGGAGTTTCAGAGAATCAAAACGGAATTTTATGAGGAAGTTGTCTATGCGGAGAAAGGACCGGGACTGGAGGAATACAGAAAGTATTATGAGGAAATGGACCCGGCTACCGCGGAATATTTATATAAACAGGTAATTACCCAACTGCAGGAAAGCGATGAGATTACGAAATATGCTTCGGCATATTCTTCCATGAAACCCAAAGCGGCAGCCGCAATATTTGAAAATATGACGGATAATCTTGACCTTGCCGTTAGGATACTGGGTGTAATGAGCGCAGAGGACAGGGCGAAGATTTTAGCGGTGATGGATACTGAGATTGCCGCCAAAATCACCAAGTTGATGGACCCCGAATCTTAAGAAATCTGCCTCTTTAACCGATATATATGTTGGACCTTGAAAAAGAGTCAACAGCGGCGAAAGCCGTAAGACTTATAAAGACAGGAGGGATGTAAATGACCAGCGGACCTGTAAAGGATGTGAATCCCGTGCTGAAATTCATGGGAGGAAACAATCCGGCCAAAACAGGAATGACCGGTACGGGCAGCTTCGGCGATTTGATGAGCAAAACCCAAAGCAATCTTGCAGGCAGCCAGAAATATCTTCAGGCAGCCGGCGGGGCAGGAAAACCGTCAGCGGCAGATTTATTGAAAAATCATACCGATACGACGCCCAGCCAGCCGGCCAAAGAACCGGTAAAAGCCGACCAGCCGGCTAAGGAAGTGGACGGGGCCAATGTGACGGACGCGAAAGTGGACGCGGTAGCGGATGCAGGCAAGGAAGTGGTAAAAGAGGTTGCGAAGGAACTTGGCGTTACGGAAGAGGAAGTGGAACAGGTAATGAAAGAACTGGGACTTTCCGCGTTTTCTCTATTTGACCCGGCCAATATGACGCAGCTTGTGCTTGCACTGTCCGGCGAGGACGCGGCGGCGCTGCTTACGGACGAAAATCTGCTTGCCAGCCTTCAGGATTTAATCGACATGGCGTCCGGCATTATGGAACAGCTTGCCGGTGAACTGGATTTAAGTCCGGAGGACATGAGCGCATTGCTTGAGGAAGTGCAGAAGAGACTGTCCGCACAGCTTCAGACTGAAAACCAAGAGGCACAGCCTCAGATTACGGTAGAGGTTAAAGACGGCGACGATACCGTAAAACTTGCTGCCGACGAAAACGGCAACACCATTAAAACGGTGGATGTAGTGTCCGAGAAGACGGAGGATAACGCGGCAGGCAATCAGCAGGGAGCGCAGGAGAAGAAGGGCGGCGAAAGCACAGAACAGGACAATGCCATGCATGCGGGCAATGGTCTGAACGACGCGATGCTGCAGAATAACGGGCAGATGGCCGAGGTAAGTTTTGAGCAGACGGTTCCCCATTTCAGCGAGCAGACCCAGGATATTATGAATCAGATTCTGGATTACATGAAGCTTCAATTAAAGCCCGGAATGGACCAGTTAGAGATGCAGCTTCACCCCGCAAGCCTTGGAACGATACATATCCAGATTGTTTCCAGAGGGGGAGAGGTTACGGCGCAGTTCCACGTACAGAACGAGGCCGTGAAAGCGGCGCTTGAGAGCCAGATATCCACGCTTCAGGAAAACTTAAGGGAGCAGGGAGTGAAGGTGGAAGCCGTTTCCGTAACGGTGGAAAGCCATGGATTTGAAAGCAATCTCTGGCAGGGACAGGAGCGTGGCGATAACGCTTCCGCAGACAGCGGTAAAAAGACGCCCAGAAGAATCAATCTGAATGAACTGGATGTAAACGGCATGTCCGAGGAAGAAGCCAGCGAGGAAGATTTGCTTGCGGCCAAAATGATGGAAGCAAACGGAAACACAGTGGATTATACTGCTTAACGGCAGTGATATTTTGTGGAAAGGAGAATAATATGGCGGTTAGTGCAGTAGTAAAAGACGGTCAGTTAGTGGGAAGCGCGTCCGAAAATTCGGTTAAAAAAGCCGCGTCCAAAAGCGGCATGGATAAAGACGCTTTTCTGCAGCTTTTAGTGGCCCAGATGAAATATCAGGACCCCCTGGAACCCACCTCAAATACAGAGTATATCTCACAGTACGCGACGTTTTCACAGGTGGAGCAGATGCAGAATATGGCGGCTACCATGGAACTTTCAAGAGCATCCGCTTTGGTTGGAAAGATGGTTGAGGTTCAGTCCAAGGATGAGAAGGGCGACGCAGCGGTTATTCAGGGTGTGGTTGAATATGTAACCTATGAGAATAACAAGGCTTACGTTTCCATAGACGGCAATCTGTATTCAGCGGACGATGTACACGCGGTAATCAGTGATGCGTACCAGATAGCGTTTGAACTTGCGTCATCGTTTATTAAAGCAATGGATGCACTGCCGAGCCTCAGCGACCTTACAACGGAGCATAAGGAAGCGGTGGAAGCGCTGCAGGAGGGCTACAACAAGATGACGGCCTACCAGCAGGGATTTATCAGCGACGAATATGTCAAGCTGCTGCAGAAGTATGTAGAGCGTATGGCAGAGCTTGTGGCGGTTGAAGAAGAGGGCAACGGCGAGAACGGCGAAGGCGACAAAACCGAGGGGACCGAAGGCGATAAGACGGAAGGGACCGAAGGCGGCGATAAAACCGAAGGTACAGGCGACGGCGCCGGTAAGACCGAATAGAAATTGAAGCAGGATGCGTGGTAATTACTCAGGGAGGAGGGAATTATGAAGGTTCAGAAAAACGGATTCCTTTCAATTGAACAACTGCAGGATAAATATTTGACCCCGGCAGGGAAAAGCACGGCGAAAACGCTGACTGCTGAAGGAAAGTCTTTTCAGGAAATTCTGGAAGGCAGACGGGTCGGCGCAGAGGGAGAAGTAAAGTTTTCCAAACACGCGGCGGGGAGACTTGCAGACCGTAACATTGAACTCACGGGCAATCAGATAGAACGCCTTAAGGAAGGCGCTCAGAAAGCTCAGGAAAAGGGAATCAGAGAATCTTTGGTAATTGTTGACCAGTTGGCATTCATTGTGAACATACCCAACAATACGGTGGTGACCGCAATGAATCATGGCGACACAGCGGAAAATATTTTTACAAACATTGATGGAGCCGTAATTATTTAGCCGGACCTTTGGGAGGCAATGAGTTCCTGACTGACAGAAGGAACATGCGGCATAACTTTAAGGAGGTCATTTTAGCTATGATGAGGAGTTTATTTGCTGGTGTGGCAGGCCTGAAAACACACCAGACAAGAATGGACGTTATCGGTAATAACATTGCCAACGTTAACACAACGGCCTATAAATCACAGTCCATGGTATTTAGTGATTTGATGTATCAGACGACAAGGGCAGCTTCCGGCGCAAACGCAACCACAGGAGTGGGCGGCGTCAATGCGCGGCAGATTGGTCTTGGTTCCAAAACCAGTTCCATTAAAACCGCGATTTCCAGCCAGGGAGCGGCGCAGAGTACCAACGACCCGTTCGATATTATGATTAACGGAAGTTCTTTCTTCGTTGTAAACAACGGACAGGAAAATTTCTTTACCAGAGACGGTTCTTTCTACATTGACGGCGCTGGCAATCTGGTTATGACCAGTACCGGTTACAATGTAATGGGCTGGGGCGTAAATAAGGAAACCGGGGAAATTCAGAAGGGAAACGTTCAGCCGCTGAAGATTATGACCACGGAGAATATGACTTCCCCGCCTCAGGTTACCACACAGGCGATTATGGACGGTATTATTGACCGGTTTGACACGGATTTGCAAACAGACGAAGGCCGAATCATAAATCTTGAGATGTTTGATAATCAGGGTTATAAATATACGGCACAGTTCAGTGTTCATGCAATTGACGGTGAAAAAGGCCAGTTCTGTGTGAATCTGGATAAGATTTTAGATGCAGCCGGCGACCCGGCGTATGTAGATGCTAACGGGGATTTGGACACAACTAAAGTTAAGTTTGGTACAACAATACCCGCAACACAGCCGGACCTGCCGATAGAACTGAAAAATGCAGTATATCTTGATTTCAAAGAGGGAAAAGGAACATTTCAAGGTGTCGGAACAACAGCAGGCGGTACGGCTGAAACAACAGGCCTGCAGATTATCAGTCCGAATTTTACAGCGGAAGATGGAAGTAATACGATTACAATCGATTTCTCGGGCTGTTTAAACTACAACAAAAACGGCACATCAACCATGGGAGCCCTTGCCGGTGATAAGAAAGGTCTTGGCGCCGGTTTGAAAGTGGGTGAGATGAGCGGCGTTACCGTTCAGAAGGACGGTAAGATTTACGCTACCTATGATAATGGTCAGAGTAAGCTGCTTGGTCAGATTGCGGCGGCCAATTTTGCCAATCCCTCCGGTCTTGCCAAACAGGGCGATAATCTTTATTCCGCGACCATGAACTCCGGTGAGTTTGACGGTGTGGGTGATGATATCACAGCGGACGGCGGCTATATGGAATCCGGCGTACTCGAAATGAGTAACGTTGATTTGTCCGCTGAGTTTACGGAAATGATTACCACCCAGAGAGGTTTCCAGGCAAACAGCCGTATTATTACAGTTTCAGATACGCTTCTTGAGGAGCTTACGAATCTGAAGAGATAAGGTAAGTAAGAAATAGTAATTTATGGGTTAAAGGGAACTGATTGCATTGCGGTTCCCTTTAATTTATGCTAAAATGCATGTTTTTCGGCATACATTTGATAAGATGGAAATATCTTTTAGTTGTGTTAAGGGAAATTTATGTGGAAAAAGGGGGAAAGAAGTGATATGATAGAAGTCACGAGGATAAACGGCAGTAAAGTGCTGATAAATCCCGATTTGATTGAAATTGTGGAGGAGACGCCGGACACGGTGGTTGCTTTCACTACAGGAAGAAAATTAATTATAAAAGAAGGTAGACAAGAGGTAAAAAATCTTGTAAAATCATACAGAAAGGAAATTTTTGCGAATTAGCGCAGAAGAGGTGAAAAGTTGTGGATTTAGCGTCAATTCTTGGTTTAGTGCTCTGTTTCAGTATGCTTGGTTATGGCTGTATCAACGCGGCGGGACTCGCTAATATAAACCGTTACGGGGATTTACCATCTGCGATTATTACATTCGGTGGGGCGTTTTTTGCCGTTCTGGCATCAAAATCCTTATCCGATTACATAGCCGGACTTAAGAGTTTTACTCTTATCTTTAAAGCTCCTTCCTCAAATGTAAAAGAAATGATTCAGAAGATTATCGACCTGTCCAACATCGCCAGAAAGGAAGGCCTTCTTTCTTTGGAAGAAGCGGCAGGTGATTTGGAAGATGAGTTTATGAAGAAGGGGATTCTTCTTATTGTAGATGGTACGGACCCTGAATTGGTGCGTGGTATTATGGAAACGGAACTGGTGAGTACGGAAGCCAGACATAAGGATAAGATTTCTTTCTGGGATGACTTGGGTTCCATGGGACCGGCGTGGGGTATGATTGGTACTCTGGTAGGTCTTGTTAACATGCTTTACGAGATGGATGACCCTTCGACTCTCGGTCCGTCCATGGCGGTTGCGCTTATTACCACACTTTACGGTTCCCTTCTGGCAAACTGGATTTGCACGCCGGTTGCGGGAAAGCTGAAAGCAAATAACGCCAATGAAATCATGGTTAAGGAAATTATGATTGAGGGACTTCTTTCCATACAGGCGGGTGAAAATCCCAGAGTTATTGAAGAAAAGCTGAAGTCATTCCTGGCGCCCAACGACAGGACAATAGGCGAAGGCGGAGGTGAAGACGATGGCTAAAAAAAAGCAGGAAGAGCCTCCTAAAGGTTCGCCGGCCTGGATGGCCACTTTCTCGGACCTTATGAATCTGCTTCTTTGCTTCTTCGTTATGTTGTTTGCCATGTCTACCGTAGACGCGCAGAAGTTCGAACAGGTTGCGGCGTCTTTTAATCAGACTTTCAGTATTTTTGATGCGGGTGCCACGGCAATCGGAGACGGCGTTCTGGTGGGGATGGGCGTCAGCCAGTTAAACGAACTTGACGACTACATCAACAGTACGGGTAAAAACCCGGAAGGCGAACTTATGCCGGAGAATCTGAAAGAAGCCGCGGAGATAATGGATGAGGCCAAACTGGAAGAATCGGAAGAGATGGCCGAAAAGATTGAAGAGGTTTTGGAAGAAAAGAATCTGGAAAATGAAATTGATATAGAATTTACCGCGCAGTATGTGCAGCTTACTTTAAACGGGGCGCTCCTTTTTGACTCGGGCAGCGTTGAGATTAAGGAAGAGGCCATGCCGCTGATGAATCAGCTTGGGATTATCCTTCAGAGATTCAGTCAGGGAACCATTGAGATTGAAGGTCATACGGATAATGTGCCAATGTCGGGGTCAAAATACTCCAATAATGATGAGCTCAGCAGCGGGCGCGCCCTGTCGGTTTTCTATTATCTGGAGAATAATACCACGCTGGATATAGGAGTGATTAAGCATTCGGGCAGAGGAGAATATCAGCCCATCGCGGATAATTCCACACCGGAAGGAAGAGCCAAAAACAGAAGAGTTGAAATAAAGATTTATAACGCACTTAGTGCTTATTAATGAAGAGAGGTAGTATCTGTTATGAAAAAGAATTTAATTTCCATATTGATATTGGCACTGCTTATCGTAAATATTGTGCTTACTGCGATTATGATGTTCAGTGTAACCAGCACGAACAGCAAGACTGCGGCTCTTGTAACGGATATTGCGTCGGCGGTCAGCCTGGATATTGAAGGAATGCGAAGTGGTGCTTCCGCCGTTCCTCTTGAAAACACAGCGACATACACGATTGCCGATATGACAATCCTTCTTAAGGATGATGCAAATCAGGCGGAAGGTACGGAAAAGAAAGACCATTACGCACAGCTTACAGTGGTTTTGTCTATGGATAACAGACACGAGGATTTTGCGGCTAACGGAAATGGGGATTTGTCCAGCAGACAGGATTTGATTAAAGGACGAATCAGTGATGTGGTGGGCAAATACACTCTGGAGGAAGCAAAACAGAATACACAGGCAATAACAACTGATATTTTAAATAGTATCCAGGGGTTGTTTGATTCGGATTTTATCTTTGAAGTAACGCTTGTCAGTCCTCTGTATATGTAGATGCCATGCTTACAGGGGGATTAAATAAAAGCACGGCAGAAACGATAGGAGGTGAAATCCTGTGAGCGATGTGCTCTCTCAAAGTGAAATAGATAATTTGCTCGCGTCTTTAAACAGCGGCGAATTAGATATGGACCAGATACAGGAGAATGACGAAAAACAGATAAAGGATTATGACTTCAAGCGGCCTGCGAAGTTTTCCAAGGAGCATTTACGAACACTTGAGATTATTTATGAGCATTACGGAAGACTTGTTTCTAATGAGCTTCAGGTTTATCTGAGAAAGACCGTGCAGGTGACGGTGGCGAGTTCCGAGACCACTACTTTTTCAGAGTTTACCAATGCGCTGTCTAATCCTGTTATCCTTGGGATTATGAACTTCCATCCTTTAGTGGGAAATATTATCATGGAAATATCTCCAAATATCGGTTTTGCCATGATTGACAGAATGCTTGGCGGCGAGGGGCTGCCTTTGGAGAAGACCAGAGAGTTTTCTGAAATAGAGATGACGATTCTTCAGAAGCTGATGGTGGTTTGTATGCAGCTTATGAGTGAACCATGGAAGAATGTCTGTGAAATCAGTCCCATGATGGAAAGAATCGAGACGAACGCTCAGTTCGCGCAGATTATAGCGCCCAGCGACATGATAGCTATTGTTTCGCTGAATCTGAAAGTTGGCGATATAGAAGGGCTTATGAATATCTGTCTTCCGTTCTTTACTCTGGAAGATGTGATGGATAAGTTGAATACCAAGTACTGGTATTCAACTCTCCAGAAAGATGATAAGACTGATTATGAAGAACAGATAGAGTCGTTGATTAAGAGAGTGGATGTGCCTGTCAAGGCAGTACTTGGCATGAGCAAGGTTGCAGTAAGCGATTTCCTGAACCTTGCGGTGGGAGATATTATACGGCTTGACACCAGAGTGGATTCTGATATGAAGATATATGTTGGGAATATTAAGAAGTTCACCGCGTTGCCCGGTTCCAGTAAAGATAAATACGCGGTTCGGGTGACATCAGTACTCAGAGAGGAGGAGGAGTAAAGCATGGACGAAATGCTTTCACAGGATGAAATAAACGCATTACTTAGCGGTGTGGGGTCTGATAATGCGGGAACTGACCAGACATCTGACGCGGGAAGCGACAATGTATTGGAAGATGACCGACTTTCAGCGGATACCAAAGATGCAATCGGCGAGATAGCCAACATCAGTATGGGTTCATCTGCGACTACGTTGTATTCTCTGGTAAACATGAAAGTTGATATCACGACGCCAGTGGTTACAATGGCAAACTGGAATACGGTTGTGGCCGATTATGAACGTCCCTGTGTTTTTATTCAGATACATTACACGGCGGGACTTGACGGTTCCAACATTATGATTCTGAAAGAACATGATGTTAAGGTCATTACGGATTTGATGATGGGAGGCGATGGCAGTAATACCGAGGGAGAAATCGGAGAGCTGCATTTAAGCGCGATATCCGAAGCGATGAACCAGATGATGGGAGCGGCGGCGACGTCACTTTCAACCATGATGGGTAAGATGATAGATATCAGCCCCCCGGAAGCCAGTGTGCTTGATTTAAATGATTTTAAGAGCGGAGGGGATATTGCTCCTTTCCTTGAGGGCAGTTTTGTTAAAATCGCATTCAGAATGCAGATTGGCGATTTGGTTGACAGTTCTATTATGCAGCTTTATCCCGTTGAATTTGCAGAAAGTCTGTACGAGAGATTTATTGCCAAACAGATGGAAGAGGTTGCGGCAGCATCACCGGCGCCTGAACCTGAACCGGCGCCTTATACGCCTCCTCCGGCGGACATGAATGCCGGCCAGATGAATATGGCGTCCCAGGGAATGCCAATGAACGGAATGCCTATGCAGGGTATGCCCATGCAGGGTATGGGTATGCCGATGAACGGAATGCCTATGCAGGGAATGGGAATGCCAATGAACGGAATGCCCATGCAGGGTATGCCTATGCAGGGAATGGGAATGCCGATGATGAACATACAGCCGGCACAGTTCCAAAGCTTCAACAATGATATGGGGGCCGTACCGGGACAGGAGAATATCGGCTTAATCAGGGATGTTCCTCTTGACGTTACCGTGGAGCTTGGCAGAACAAAGAAATCCATATCAGATATATTGGACTTCGCACCGGGTACTATCATAGAGCTTGACAGGATAGCAGGTGAACCGATAGATGTACTTGTAAATGGTAAATTCGTTGCCAGAGGCGAGGTCGTGGTAATTGAAGAAAGTTTTGGAGTACGAGTAACAGAAATAGTAAAGTAAAAAGGTAGGAGAGTAAAAATGGCAAAAAATATTTTGGTGGTTGATGATGCTGCTTTTATGCGTATGATGATTAAGGACATTCTCACAAAAAACGGTTATAACGTAGTAGGGGAAGCGGAGAATGGCGTTAAGGCTTTTGAAAAATATAACGAGTTGAAGCCTGATTTGGTATTGATGGATATTACCATGCCTGAATTAGACGGAATCGGAGCGCTTAAGAAGATTAAAGCGGCAGACCCCGGAGCAATGGTTGTTATGTGCTCGGCTATGGGCCAGCAGGCTATGGTTATCGACGCAATTCAAAGCGGAGCAAAGGACTTCATCGTAAAGCCATTCCAGGCTGACCGTGTGCTTGAGGCGGTAAAGAAGGTAATCGGTTAGTATGCTTCTTACGATTATGACAAAGGCGGACGGTTATCTTCAGTTTATGACGGTGCTGTTTCTCTTTGTTTTCGTGCTTGCTGTTACTTATCTGGTTACCAGGTGGATAGCTAAATACCAGAAGGGGAATGCGGGCTTCAGAAATCTTGAGATTATTGAGACTTGCAGGATTGCCTCAAATAAATATATTCAAATAGTGAGGGTGGGAAGCAAATATCTTGTGATTGCCGTGGGAAAGGATGAAGTGCATATGCTTTCGGAGGTTTCCGGGGAAGAACTCAGTTTTCAGGAAAGTTATGGCCAGACGATGGAGTTTGCCGCAGTTTTTGATAAGATAAGAAAACTGAAGGAAAAAGATAAGGAATAAGACAACAATTATGAGACAAAGCTTTGCCGTAAAAAAGATAATAAAGATAATATGCCTGCTTTTTATGGTGGGCATATTGTGTGTTATTCCCCGGATGAATGCAAAGGCGGCTTCACTGGATTCCCAGTTGACTGGAGAGACAGAGGATAGAACCAATATAAGGGAGCCGGGAACTACCGAATCCAGGGAAGATTTGTCAGAACTTAATATTGCGAATAGTTTGACAGTAACTTTAAATAATGGTAATGGGCAGATGAATGGGACGCTGCGGATTCTGATTACACTGACGTTGATAGGACTGGCACCCACATTGCTTATCATGCTTACGTCTTTTATCAGAATTATCATTGTTCTTCATTTTACAAGGGCAGCTTTGAATACCCAAACGGCACCTCCCAATCAGGTGTTGATTGGGTTAGCTTTGTTTTTAACCTATTTCATCATGCAGCCCACTCTGACGCAGATTTACAATGAGGCGGTGATTCCCTTTGAGGCGGGAGAAATTACTCAGGAGGAATTTTTTAAGACAGGAATAGAGCCTTTGCGTGAATTTATGTATAAACAGGCTCAGACGAAGGATGTAAAACTTTTTCTGGAGATTTCCGGAGACGAATGGGACGGAACGCTGGAGGGCATTCCTCTTGCCGTGCTGATACCGAGTTTTATCGTGGGGGAACTGCGGCGCGCGTTCATAATCGGGTTTATTATATATATTCCTTTTATTGTAATTGACATGGTGGTTGCGTCCACTCTTATGAGTATGGGTATGATGATGCTTCCGCCGACCACAATTTCCATGCCGTTTAAGATACTTTTGTTTGTTCTGGCCGACGGCTGGAATTTGATTATCATGGAACTGGTGAAGACGTTTTATGTCCCGTGACGGCTGCGGTTAGGCGGCAGGAAGCCTGCTGCGGCGCTGATGCGGCCGGGAATTTGATATCCCGGGATATTTGATAAAGCTTGGAGGGAAAAGGATATGACAGCAGATGAGGTTACAGCCATTGCCAGTGCGGCCCTGTTTTTGATTATCAAGGTTGCGGCGCCGCTTCTTTTGGTGTCTCTTGCGGTCGGACTGATTGTCAGTATTTTTCAGACGGTTACATCTATTCAGGAGCAGACGCTGACCTTTGTACCGAAAATTATAGCGATATTTTTGACGATTATTTTGCTTGGGAACTGGATTCTGACAGAATTATCCGATTACATCGTAATGCTGTGGTCTGATTTTGGCCGTTATATCAGGTAGGGCTTATGCTTGAATATGGTTTTACCTACGGAGACCTGGAGTATTTTCTGCTGATATTTGTCAGGATAGCCAGTTTTGTATTCATAGCCCCTTTTTTCAGTATGAGCAATACGCCGAGAAATGTGAGAACCGGTTTGAGTTTTTTCGTGGCAGTCTTACTTTTTCAGGCGATGCCCCGTCAGGAAGTGGTATATGATTCTCTGACGGGATATACGATTGTGGTACTGAAAGAAGTGATAACCGGTCTTTTAATCGGGTTCGCGGCTAATTTGTGCAGTACGATTGTGGCCTTTGCCGGCCAGATTGCCAGTATGGAAATGGGGCTTTCCATGGCCAGTATGCTTGACCCGACAACCAAAGAAAATACCACTGTAACAGGTGTTTATTATAACTATATTATTTTGCTTTTGCTCATAAGTTCAGGAATGCACCGGTATTTTTTAAAGGCGCTGGCGGAAACTTATATCTTAATTCCCATAAACGGCGCTGTTCTTGACCATGAAAAGCTTTTAAACGCCATGATTAAATTTTTGTCCGAGTATATTATTATCGGCTTTCGTATTTGTCTGCCGATTTTTGCCGTTATGATTATTTTAAACGCGGTGCTCGGCGTTCTGGCCAAGGTATCGCCGCAGCTGAATATGTTTGCTGTGGGTATGCAGATGAAGGTGCTGGTGGGACTGTCGATTTTGCTTGTCACTGCGTCCATGCTTCCCGATGCGGCAAATTTTATTTATGACCAGATGAAGCATATGGTTGTTACTTTTGTAGAAACTATGCTGTAAAGAGGTGGAACTAAATGGAACAGAACAGATTGACGCTTGCTTACAATCTGCAGTTCTTTGCCAAAGACGGCCCGGGCGGTGAAAAAACGGAGGAACCAACCTCCAAAAAGCTGTCGGACGCCAGAAAAGAAGGCCAGGTAGCCAAGAGCAAGGAAATCGGCAACGCGTTCATGCTGCTTACGCTTTTCCTTATGATGAAGGTGTATCTGGGGGTTATAGGAAACAGGTTTATCGGATGCTTTCACAGTGTGTATGGTAATTTTGCCGATGTAATCAGGATGTATAACGGCCAGATACCCTCAGCGTCTATCCAGGTTCTTATCAGGGGAATGATGCTGCAGCTTGGAATTATTGTTCTTCCCGTGTTTGCCCTGGGCGTGTTTGTGGTTTTTGTCTGCGACGTGGTTCAGGTTAAATGGAAGCCCACAACGAAGCCCTTAAAGCCCAAGTTCAACAAGCTGAATCCGGTCAGCGGTTTTAAAAAGTTTTTGTCGGTAAATTCCCTGGTTGAGCTGGTAAAATCCATTCTTAAGCTTTCGGTTGTGGGATATGTGGTTTACAAATATATTGTCAAGGAAATCGGACAGATTTTTATTTTGTACAATATCTCCTTAAATCAGGCCATTGGGCTGATAGGTAAAATTGTTACGGATTTGGGAATACGGATTGCTCTGGTTTATATGGTGATTGCTTTTCTGGATTTTGTGTACCAGAAGCGTAAGTTCAAAAAAGACATGAAGATGACCAAGCAGGAAGTAAAGGATGAATATAAGAATCAGGAAGGAGACCCTCAGATTAAAGGAAAGCAGAAACAAAAAATGAGGGAGGCTTCCATGCGGCGTATGATGCAGCATCTTCCGGAGGCGGATGTGGTAATCACCAACCCGACCCATTACGCGGTGGCCATCAAATATGACGCAGATAAATATGACGCGCCCTATGTGCTTGCAAAGGGAGAAGATTACCTGGCGCAGCGGATTAAGGACGTGGCAAAAGAAAACGATATTGAAATTGTGGAAAACAAACCTCTTGCCCGTATGCTCTATGCCAACGTGGAGGTGGGAGGGTTGATTCCACCGGAATTATATCAGTCAGTAGCAGAGGTTCTGGCCTTTGTTTATCATTTAAAGGGGAAGGTATAAAGGAGGAAAGGAGACGGCATGAAAAAAGCGGATGTTGCTGTATCGGCATATGTACTTTCGGCGTTTATTATGATGATTGTGCCGATTCCCAGCGGCCTTTTGGACATACTGCTTGCCTGCAATATGGCAGTTGCGTTTACCATACTTTTCGGAACAATGTTTTCCAAAGAAGTACTGGATATGTCTTTTTATCCCACCATGCTGTTGTTCACCACATTGTTCAGGATTTCCCTTAACATATCTTCCACCAGGCTTATTCTTGTAACCGGACAGCCAGGGCGTGTGGTTGAAACTTTCGGCAGCTATGTAGGCAGCGGAAATCTGGTGGTAGGTTCTATCGTATTTATTATTCTGATACTGGTGCAGTTTATGGTTATCAATAAAGGTTCCGAGCGTGTGGCTGAGGTAACGGCGAGATTTACGCTGGACGCCATGCCCGGTAAGCAGATGGCCATTGACGCGGACCTTAATACAGGCGCGATTACCGACGAGGAAGCAAGGGAGCGCCGGGAAAAAATCCAGAACGAAGCAAATTTCTTCGGTTCCATGGACGGTGCCGTTAAGTACGTAAAGGGAGATGCAACGGCTGGTCTGCTCATAACTTTTGTCAATATCATAGGCGGTATTATAACAGGTATGGTATGGCAGAATATGGACATTATGACAGCCTTAAACCGATATGTCATTCTTACCATCGGCGACGGTCTGGTGAGCCAGATTCCCTCCCTTTTGATTTCACTTTCCACCGGTATTCTGGTGACGAAAGGTTCTAAGGACGCGGATTTCGGAACGGTGCTGGTGAGCCAGCTTTTCGGTATTCCCAAGGTGTGTTATCTTGTGGGCGCGGTATTGGCCGGACTTGGAATCGTTACCCCGCTGCCCAATCTTATATTCCTTTCTCTGGGGCTTGCTTTTATCGTTGTAGGCAGGATTATGGCAGGAAACCTTGAGACGGCTCAGATTGAGGGAGAAATCAACGCGGAGGAGGCTGCGGCGGAAGAAATCAGACAGCCGGAAAATGTAAACAGTCTCTTACAGGTAGACCCCATCGAGTTGGAGTTTGGTTACGGAATTATTCCGTTAGCCGACGTAAACCAGGGCGGAGACTTACTGGACCGTGTGGTAATGATTAGACGACAGATTGCGTTAGAGCTTGGAACGGTAGTGCCGATTATCCGTCTTAGGGATAATATTCAGCTTAACCCCAATCAGTACATCATAAAAATCAAGGGTATTCAGGTCAGCGAGGGCGAAATTCTTTTCGACCACTATATGGCCATGAACCCCGGTTATGTGGAGGAGGAAATCACGGGTATTCCCACATTTGAGCCTTCCTTCCACCTGCCGGCTATCTGGATAACGGAAGGACAGAGGGAGAGAGCCGAGAGCATGGGTTATACGGTGGTAGACCCGCCGTCCATTATCGCAACGCATCTGACGGAAATCATCAGGCAGTACATTTCCGAACTGCTCACAAGGCAGGATGTACAGAACCTTGTCAACAACTTAAAGGAAAGCAATCCTTCGCTTGTGGACGAACTGGTGCCCAAGCTTCTGGGACTTGGGGAAATTCAGAAGGTTCTGCAGAATCTCTTAAAAGAAGGTATTTCCATCAGAGACCTTCTTACGGTTTTTGAGACGCTTGCGGATTATGCGTCCACTACAAGAGATACGGATATACTGACGGAATATGTGCGGCAGAGCCTGAAGCGTGCGATTTCCAGCCGATTCTTCCCTTCCAACGAAACTTCCAGCGTGGTTACTTTAGACCCGAAACTGGAGCAGGAGATTATGGGAAGCGTAAAACAGACGGAAAACGGCGCGTATCTTGCACTGGACCCGGAAAAGACGAAGGAAATTATGAAGTCTGTAGGGAATGAGATTGCGAAGTTGGAAAATCTGGGAAAGAGCCCTATTGTAATAACATCGCCAATCGTGCGTATGTATTTTAAGCGTTTGACGGAGGATTACTATAGAGATTTAATTGTTGTTTCATATAATGAAATAGATAATAACATTGAATTACAGTCTGTAGGAATGGTGACAGCATGATAATCAAAAAATTTCAGGGTAAAACAGAAGCGGAAGCGGTGGAAAACGCCAAAAAAGAGCTGGGTGAAAACGTGGTTGTTATGAACGTGCGCAGCGTCAAGAAGAAGGGGGTTCTCAGCATTTTCCGGCCTCAGCTTACTGAGGTTACGGTCGCGAAGGAAGAGGAGCCGGAGCGCGCCCTTCCCGTAAAAAAGGAACCGCTGATTCCGCAGCCGCTTGTGGACGCCGTTACAAGAGAGACCACAGATTTGTCTGCCATAAGAGATTTGCTTCCTCCGGTTCAGGAAAATTCGGGACTGGCACGTCTTGCCAAGGCTTCTGACGTCCGCCCGGCGGAACGGCCCGAGGTCAGGGAAGAAGAGTGGAAGGACGCCAGCGCCATTGAAGAAAAGCTGAACAGTCTCCATGATTTGTTAGAGCAGCAGCTCCAGAAGCCCGAAGAAGGAAAGAGCGAGCAGGCGGAGGAGGAAAAGGAAAGCGAGATAGAGCGTTTTATGAAACTGCTCTATAACACCATGCTGGACAACGAGGTAAACGAGAAATACGCAAATCAGATTATAGACGAAATCGAAAAAATCAACAAACAAAATCTTCCTTTTGATTATACGCTGGCAAATATTTACCAGAAGATGATTTTAAAATTCGGAAAGCCGGTGGAGATTTCCCCGTCGCAAAAAGGCCCCAGGGTGGTGTTCTTCGTAGGTCCCACGGGAGTGGGTAAAACCACAACTATTGCCAAACTTGCATCCCGGCTCAGCATGGGACAGAAGAAGAAGGTGGTTCTTCTGACAGCCGATACCTACCGGATTGCGGCGGCCGAACAGCTCCGCACCTATGCAAATATCATGGAACTGCCTTTCAGGGTAATCTATTCCACAGAGGAAATCCGTCAGGCTCTGAATGATTTTAAAGATTATGATTATATTATGGTAGATACGGCGGGGCATTCCCATAAGAATGCGGAGCAGAAGGAAAACATCAATCAGTTTATCCATTCGGTGGATGATTTGGCTGAAAAGGAGGTTTTCCTTGTGCTGAGCGCGGCCACAAAATACAGGGATTTGGTGAACATTGTGGATACCTATATACCCATGACGGAGTTTGCCCTGATTTTCACAAAGCTTGACGAGACCACATGCCTTGGGAATCTTCTGAACATAAAGCTCCGGACGGATGCGCCTTTATCTTATGTGACTTACGGGCAGAACGTGCCGGATGATATAGAAAACTTTAATCCGCAGAAGACGGTAAAACAGCTTTTAGGCGGAAGGAAGAAGGAAAAATATTAAGATTACTTCACTGTAAGACGAGCAAGGAGAATACATGGACCAGGCCGAACAACTGAGAAAGATAATTAAAGCAGGTACAGCAGATTTAAACAGACCACGTGCGAGAGTTATTACGGTTACAAGCGGTAAAGGTGGTGTGGGAAAGTCCAATACGGCGATTAATCTGGCGGTTCAATTTCAGAAACAGGGTAAGCGGGTAATTATTCTTGATGCGGATTTCGGGCTTGCCAACATTGAAATTATGTTTGGTGCAGTGCCGAAATATAACTTAAGCGATGTGATTTATCATGGAAAAACCATCAGGGAGATTATTACTCCGGGGCCTTTGGATGTGGGATTTATTTCCGGCGGTTCCGGAATTGCCGGACTTTCCAACTTAAGCCGGGATACTTTGACTTATATTGTCCAAAAGCTGTCAGAGTTAGATTCGATTGCCGATATAATTATTATAGATACGGGAGCCGGCGTTTCCGACGCCGTAATGGAATTTTTGGTCGCCAGCGGGGAAATTCTGCTGGTGGCGACGCCGGAACCTACTTCTATCACAGACGCCTATTCGCTTCTTAAGGTTTTAAACAGGCATCACAGATTTTCCAGCGAGACTACCGAAATAAAGATGCTTTCCAACAAGGTGAAATCGGAGAGAGAAGGAGAAATGCTGTTTGAGAAGCTTAATTCGGTGATAAGCCGTTATCTGACGATACCGGTTACCTACTTAGGTTCTGTGCCAGAGGATAATCAACTGGTAAAGGCGGTGATGCAGCAGCAGCCGGTTTCCCTAAAGGAACCGCAGGCTAAGTCGGCCACAGCCTACGAGGCGATTGCGGTAAAGCTTTTAGGCGAAGGGGGAAAGGGAACAAACGGAAAGGGAATGAAATCTTTCCTGGCCCGTTTTATGAATAATGGCAGATAAAAAATGATAGGAGGGGATAAAATGCTCTCAGAATATGTTGTTCCGGGAAACAAAATTGAAATAAGGACAGTCAGCCAGGGAGAGTATATTGAGGAAGTTGAGAAAAAACGAAAGGTATATTACAGTCAGGTATTCGACGTTTTGTCGGAAGAGCGGCTGGAAGTTTTGCTTCCGATGGAGAAAAGCCGGCTGATATCGCTTCCCGTAAATATGGAGTACGATTTGTACTTTTTTACCGAGGCGGGGCTGTTCCGCTGTAACGCAAACGCCCTGGATGTGTACAAATCCAACAACAACTTCGTACTTCTTTTTGAAACGATAAGCGAGCTTAAAAAATTCCAGAGAAGGGAATATTACCGTCTGGACTGTGCCGTGGAAATGTATTCAAGACTTCTTGAGCGTGAAGAAATCAGCGCGGTGGTGAGAAACGACGATTTTCTGGCAAAGGAGCTTCCCTTGAAGAAGGGCGTTGCGGTGGATATCAGCGGCGGAGGAATCCGGTTTGTGGGAAACTATACCTATGAGCGCGGGGATTTGATTTACTGCCGTTATAATCTGGGCGGCGGAGAGCGGCCGAAAACCTATACCCTGGTGGCAAAAATTTTGTTTATCAGCGATGTGGAGGACAAAAAGGACGTGCGGGAATACCGGGCGCAGTATATCAATATGGATACCACGGAACGGGAAGAAATTATCCGCTTTATCTTTGAAGAGGAGAGAAAGCGCAGAAAGAGAAGAAAAGGTTTATAATACCTTCCGTTTATGGTATACTCTTCATAAAAGATATTAAGAACAGAGTAAATCTATCAGTGAGATAAAAATAGGAGGTCCATTAATGAACGACCTGAGTATGGAACAGATTACAAATCAGTATTTCGACGTATTAAAAGAACTGGGTAATATCGGCGCGGGAAACGCCACTACGGCCCTGGCGCAGATGATGGGCGGTAAAATTGACATGTCAGTACCGCAGGTGAGGCTTCTGGAGTTTCACGAAATCGGCGAGATTGTAGGCGGCGATGAGAAAATCATGGTGGGAATTTATCTTCAGGTCGAAGGCGACGTGGAGGGCAGCATGATGTTTATCATGGATAAGACGGCGGCAGCCCACATTGTGAACAGGATGATGGCCGGCATGCTTGTGATTGACGAGAGTACAGCGGAGGAACATGAATTTGGGGAAATGGAATGTTCCGCGATTAAGGAAGTGGGCAATATCATAACCGGTTCCTATTTAAATGCTTTGTCAGGAATTACCAGTCTGAAAATTATGCCGTCGGTGCCTGAGATTGGCATTGACATGGCGGGGGCGCTTCTGAGCGTTCCGGCAGTGGAATTTGGCGTTATGGGAGACAATATCCTGTTAATCCAGACAAAATTTTCAGATGACGTCGAATTAAACGGATATTTCATTTTAATTCCGGATATGGATTCATATGAGAAGATTCTGACATCGCTTGGAGTTATGTAAGCCCTCAGAAAAAATAAACAGGGGAGACTGATGGGAAAATGAGTGAAGTTATCAAAGTCGGAATGGCTGATTGGAAGACCTGTAAGGGTGATGATGGGGTAATGACAGTGGGACTTGGTTCCTGTGTGGGAATTGCTATCAGAGACCCGGCTACAGGCATTGGAGGTCTGGCGCATATTATGCTGCCTGACAGCAAGGAAATTGTAAATAACACGAACAGACCCAAGTTTGCGGATACGGGAATTGAAGACATGGTGAAAGAGCTCACACGCATGGGAGCAAGCCGGTTTCGGATGGTTGCCAAAATTGCGGGAGGAGCCCAGATGTTTACCGGAGTAGGCAGGAACGATACGCTGCGGGTAGGCGACCGCAATGTAATGGCGAGCAAAAAAAAGCTGGCTGAGCTGAGGATACCGATTCTTGCTTCGGACACCGGGAACACCTATGGAAGAACAGTTACCTTTTACCCTAAGAGCGGGGATTTCCATATACGTTCAATAGGAATGCCGGAGAAAATTATATGAAAAAAAGCAGATTGTTTGCGCCGTTTCTTATGCTTTTGGCCGGCGCGGTGGCAAGTATCACCATGTTTTACTTTCATTATCCAGCGGGACAGATGCTGCCCAGACTTTTAGCGGTACTTCTTGTTTTTTACATAGCGGGATGTTTTATCCAGAAAAAGGTGCTTGCTTTTATGAATCAAATCAGAGAAAATGAAGAAGCACTGGAAAGAGAGGCGGCTGCTGAGAGAGAGGAAGTCATTGAGGGGGAGAAGCAGGAAGTGGAAGAACGCGAAGAAGAGGATGAAGAATAACTTTCTTGAGACGCCCTTTGCAGCGACTTCCCGGAAATTAATTTTCAGGTGACGGAGGTAGTAGATGGACGAGGCAGGAAAAAATAAGCTCTGGGAGTGTTATGCAAAGACGAAATCGCCTGAAATCAGAGAAAAGCTTATATTGGAGTACGCCCCATTGGTAAAGCTGGTAGCGGGACGGCTCAGTATGTATCTGGGCTATAACGTGGAATATGACGATTTGGTAAGTTACGGAATCTTTGGGCTTATTGACGCTATAGATAAATTTGATAATATGAAGGCGGTAAAGTTTGAAACTTATGCGAGCCTTCGTATCAGGGGAGCTATCCTGGACCAGATAAGAAAAATGGACTGGATACCTCGTACCATCAGACAGAAGCAGAAAAAAATTGACGCTGTGATGAAGGAAATCGAGGCCAGCACCGGCCGTATGGCTACGGACGAGGAGATTGCGGAGGGCCTTGGCATAACCAGGGATGATTACCTTGCGTGGCAGTCACAGATGAAGATTACCGGGGTTGTGTCTTTAGACGAGTTTATGGAATCAGGCAGCGAGGTGCCGGTGGAGCAGGGCACGCAGCACAGATTTGACGGCCCCGAAGAGGTTATCGAAAAGGAAGAACTGAAAAGGGTTCTGGAGAAAGCACTGGAGCTTCTCACCGAAAAGGAAAAAAAGGTTATCTACCTTTATTATTATGAAGATTTGACCTTAAAGGAAATCAGCAATATTCTGGAGGTATCGGAATCAAGAATATCACAGCTTCATACCAGAGCGCTTCAAAAGATGAGGAAACGAATGGGGAATTATATGGGAATCTTTTCCGTATAAGGTGTTCGGCGCGAAGGGCGCCGTTTCTGAAAGGGGTGTGACAGGTTATGACAATCAGTCGTGTGGAATTGCAGGGACAGGTGGCAAGAGCACAGGATTTTACCACTATTAAACATAACGAAGACAATAAAGTTACGGTGGACCAGTCAAACTTTCAGCATAAGTTCGAACAGTCTGTGGAAAATAAAGCCAGACAGGTGCAGCAGCATGATGAAATGAATAATCAGGGGAAACGGTTTGACGCAAAGGAAAAGGGAAACGGAAGCTATGCGGGTGACGGCGGCCGTAAAAGAAAGAAAAGTGAACCGGATGGAAAGGTCATTCTCAAATCAAAAGGGGGCTTTGACATCAAGATATAAGTAGTACAGGAAAGAGGAAAAAATGGGAGCAATAGAAATAGTTCTTATTATTCTTGGTATCGTGGTATTTGTTGTGAGCTTTTTGCTTCCGGCGGGTAAGACCGGCAGCGTACAGAGTACCGCTTCGGTGAGCGAGGAAGACATTCACAACATGTTAGAAAAGGAGGTTACGGGCGTCAGAGAGCATATCAGTGAAATTGCCGACGAGACCATAACCTATTCTATGGAAAAGACAGAGCGTTCCATGGAGCGGCTGACCAACGAAAAAATGATGGCAATCAATGAATACTCCGACACGGTTTTAAGTGAAATCAACAAAAACCATAAAGAAGTGGTCTTTCTTTATGATATGCTCAATGATAAACATGAAAATCTTCTGTCCACGGTCAGCGAGGCGTCAAAGACGGCCAGCGAGATTAAGCAGGCGGTCTGCGATGTGGAGATATCCGCAAAGGAAGCGCAGGAAAAGGTCAGGGCGGTGCAGGAATCCGTCAGTGAGGTTATCAACCTGACAAGAGACAGGGCGGCCGAGAGAGAGGCGGCGGCCGTAAATTTCACTTTCATGCCGGAGGAAGCGGCTAAGGACGGTTTCCAGCCGATAATGCCCCAGAGGGTTGAGACGCCGGAGGAAGAGCCTGAAACCGGTGCGGCGGAAAGCGGCTTTGGCGGCGCTGAGGGAAGCGGCGATTTGGAGAGACAGAAACGGAGAAACAAAAAGCCGAAGAACGTCAAAAGGGATGAAAAAGAGGAAGGCGCGGCCGGAGAGGGAGCCGTTATCGGAAGAATGCCCGTATCTATGGCGGAGGTGCCTGAAATCGCAGTGGCTGCGCGTGCGGCGGACCAGGGCGGCAGAAATAATAACGAGAGGATTTTAGAGCTTCACAGAGCGGGAAAATCCAACATGGCGATTGCAAAAGAACTTGGTCTTGGAATCGGGGAAGTTAAGCTGGTTATTGACTTATTTGAAGGAATTTAAGGAAAATATGTAATATGATGAACTTAAAGTCTTATTTGAGAGGTCTTGGTATCGGAGTGGTGGTGACGGCGCTTATCATGGGAATCACGGCCGGCCGGACAAAGGAAACTCTCAGTAATGAAGAGATAAAAAAACGTGCCAGAGCGCTGGGCATGGTAGAAGAAAGCCAGGTGCTTGCGGACGTGCTTCCGGAAGAGGACGGCATCTTATCCGGAGAAGAGGATGCGCCCGAGTCTGAGTCGGATGCCGTATCGACCCTGGCGGGAGACGCTCTTACGGTAGAAGGAGAGCAGGCGGCCGCTTTGGCGCCGGAAGACGGGGAAGCTACGCCGGAGGGTGAGGATACGGCTGACGGGCAGAATCCCGAAGACGTACAGGGAGCACCCACGAATTCGGACGAGCCTTCGGATACGCCGGAGGATTCCGGGGATGACTCTGCAGAAGCTTCCGGTGAGGATTCCGCGGCAGATTCCGAAAGCGAAGCGGAAAACACAGAAGAAGCCGATTCCCCTCAGGGAGCCGAAAATCAGGGCGACGCACAGGCAACGGACGGAGCGGAAAATGCTTCCGGCGAGAGCGTAACCATTCTGATTGAGAGCGGCGACGGTTCTTTCAAAATATGCCAGAAGCTTGAGGACGCCGGAATCGTGCCTTTGGCCTCGGAGTTTGACCGGTACTTATATGAAAACGGCTATGATAAACGGATTAATATAGGTACTTATGAAATACCGGTTGGAGCGGATTTCGAGCAAATTGCAAAAATTATCGCAAAACTGAATTGAATACAAAAACAAGCGTAAAAATCCCTTGCAAGAGGGATTTTTCTATGTTATAATTTCAGCGTTGTGACTATAAAACACGCATATTTATTGACTGACGGTGCCGTAAGGGTGTGCAGGAGAGAAAAAATATGCGGAAGATTAACCAAATGGAGGGAAAGACATGAGTGTTATTTCAATGAAACAGTTGTTGGAAGCAGGTGTTCATTTCGGACATCAGACAAGAAGATGGAACCCCAAGATGGCTCCCTATATCTTCACGGAGAGAAACGGGATTCACATCATTGACCTGCAGAAATCCGTAGGCAAGGTTGACGAGGCATACAGAGCCGTATTCGAGATTGCTTCACAGGGAGGAACCATTCTTTTTGTAGGAACCAAAAAGCAGGCACAGGACGCCGTGAAAGCGGAAGCGGACCGCTGCGGTATGTATTATGTAAACGAGAGATGGTTAGGCGGAATGCTTACCAACTTTAAGACAATCAGAAGCAGGGTGGAAAGACTCCGCGCAATCGAAACCATGTCGGAGGACGGAACCTTCGATGTGCTTCCCAAGAAGGAAGTTATCGCTCTTAAGAAAGAGTGGGAGAAGCTGGAGAAAAACCTTGGCGGTATCAAGAATATGACCCGTATTCCCGACGCTATTTTTGTTGTTGACCCCAAGAAGGAGAGAATCTGCGTACAGGAGGCACATGTGCTGGGGATTACTCTGATTGGTATCGGCGATACAAACTGCGACCCTGAGGAACTTGATTATATTATTCCCGGAAACGACGACGCTATCAGAGCGGTTAAACTGATTGTCTCCAAGATGGCTGACGCCGTTATCGAGGCAAACCAGGGCGAAGAAAACGTAGAAGCGGAAATGGAAGAAGCGGCAGGCGAGACGGCTCCGGCGGATATCGAGGAGATTGCGGCTGCGGAAGCCGAAGCTTAAAGGGAATGGAGGAGATTTAAAATGGCTAATATTACGGCAGCTATGGTAAAAGAATTAAGAGAAATGACTGGAGCCGGCATGATGGACTGCAAAAAGGCTCTCGGTGAAACTAATGGCGATATGGATGCAGCCGTTGAGTTCCTTAGAAAGAACGGACAGGCAAAGGCAGAGAAGAAAGCCGGAAGAATAGCGGCTGAAGGTCTTTGCAAGGTTATTATGAAAGACGATAAGACCGCTGCGGTTGTTGAGGTAAATTCCGAAACGGACTTTGTTGCAAAGAACGAAGAGTTCCAGAATTTTGTAACGGCAGTTGCCGAGCAGGCAGTTTGCTCCGACGCGGCTGATATGGACGCTTTCATGGCTGAGGCATGGAAGAGCGATACTACAAAGACGGTAAAAGACGCTCTGGTGGAGAAGGTTGCCAGAATCGGCGAGAACTTAAACATCAGAAGATTTGAGCGTGTTACGGCTGATAACGGCTGCGTTGCCACTTATGTGCATGGCGGCGGAAGAATCGGCGTTATTGTCGTAGCCGATACGGATGTGGTAAATGATGCAATTAAAGAAGCACTGACCAATCTTGCAATGCAGATTGCAGCTCTTTCTCCGAAGTATGTTGCCACTTCCGAGGTTTCCGAGGAATACAAGGCGCATGAGAAAGAAATTCTGATGGCCCAGATTGCAAACGACCCCAAGATGGCAGGCAAGCCCGAAAAAGTTATCGAGGGAGCCGTAATCGGACGTCTGAACAAGGAATTAAAAGAAGTTTGTCTCTTAGAGCAGGTTTATGTTAAAGCGGAGGACGGCAAGCAGACTGTGGCTCAGTATGTGGCACAGGTTGCAAAGGAAAATAATGCGAAGCTTTCCGTGAGCAGGTTTGTCCGTTTTGAGACAGGCGAGGGCATTGAGAAGAAAGCGGATGATTTTGCCGCCGAGGTTGCCGCTCAGGCCGGTATGTAATTCGGGTATAAGTTTTGCGGACAGGTATGAAAGGTGGTTATACAGTGATGTGTAGCCACTTTTTTCAGGTCTTTGAAATTATCTCTTTTCCCGAAAAGCAACTTGTGTTACAATAGGGGCAAAGCATCTGCAAGGAGTTTGTGATTCCATGGAGGGGACATACGACCGGAGAAAAAGAATCCGGCGGCTGAAAAAAATAATACTGGGTACAATTGCAGCGGCGATTGTCATTCCCGTTATTTTAAGCCTGGTGTTGGGAATCCGTGTTATACAGCTTCAAAACAGAATTCGTGAACTGGAGATGGGCTTAGCGGCCCGCACAGAAGAAAAGGGCGAAGTTAAAAGTGTTTTTGCGGCCAATGCAATCGTAAATGCTTCGCAGAAGGCGGTTGCGGCCAAGGCCTTTCCTGAGAATACGGATGAAGTGGAAGAAGATATAAACGAGGGGAAAAAGCAGGTTTACCTGACCTTTGACGACGGCCCCAGCGCCAATACCGACGCGATTCTGGATATATTGAGAGAATATAATGTAAAAGCCACCTTTTTTGTGGTGGCAAAAACAGACGAGCTTTCAACCCGCGCTTATCAGAAAATTGTCAGCGAGGGGCATACGCTTGCCATGCATTCTTACAGCCACAAATATGAAGAAATATATGACTCAAAAGAAAACTTTATTGAGGATGTAGAGAAAATTCAGGAGTATCTTTTTCAGGTGACAGGCGTTCGTCCGGTGTTTTACCGTTTTCCTGGTGGAAGCGCCAACACGGTAAGCCAGGTGGACATGCAGGAGCTGATTTCCTGGTTGAACGAAAAGGGAATTACCTATTTCGACTGGAATATCGCCTCGGGAGACGCGGTCAGCAAACTGCTTGAAGCGGATACGATTGTGGAGAACTGCGTAAGCGCCATAGACGGCAAAAATGTTTGCATTATTCTGATGCATGACGCAAAGAACAGAAGTACCACGGTAGAAGCGCTTCCCCGTGTGATTGAGACAATTATGGAGCGCGGGGACGCCGTAATTCTGCCGATTACGGATGAAACGGTACCAATTCAGCAGGTAAAAGCTGAACAATAGATAACAGACACGAATGGAGGTTTTTAAAATGGGTTTTTTCTCGGATTTAAAGGATGACTTGTCACAGGCAGTCAATGAGCTGATGCCTGAGGACGGTGAAGAAGGAATGGATGACGCGGCGGCAACGGCAACTTCCAACGCAGGTTCATCGGAGGATGATTTTGAGGTAAATTTAAGCAAAATGCTTGACAGAGTGGACGAAAACACACAGGCGCATCAGGAGTATGCGGATACGGCGGACGAGGAGAGTTATGAAGAAGAGCCTTTGCCGGAAAAGGAGCCGGAAGTTTTTGTAAAACCGGAAAGGGAACCCGTGAGGGAAGAGCCGGTTTCCAGAATGGCGCCTCCCCCGTCAAAAGTAAGCAATGAGGTTTCCGTGCTGACAGAGTCCATGTTTATCAACGGTAATGTGGCTACGGAAGGCGAACTGGAAGTAAAGGGCCGCGTGATTGGTAACGTGGAGGCTTTGGGCAAGCTGAATATCACCGGAACCATTCAGGGAAATTCCCAGGCTGCCGAGATTTACGCCGACGGCGCAAATATCACAGGAGAACTGCGCAGCCTTGGCAGTATTAAGATTGGACAGAGCACGGTTATTATCGGGAATATATTTGCAAACAGCGCGGTAATTGCGGGCGCCGTAAAAGGCGATATTGACGTAAAGGGCCCGGTTATTCTGGACGCTTCGGCCATTGTAATGGGCGATATTAAATCCAAATCCGTTCAGATTAATAACGGCGCGGTAATTGAAGGTATGTGTTCTCAGTGTTATGCTGATGTCAATCCTTCCTCTTTCTTTGACAAATTTGACAAGAAGGCAGATAAAAAGAAATAAAGAAAGGCGTGGATAATGCAGGAGAGAGCAGGTAAGGAAAAGCCGGCCATGCGAAGAATTATGCTGAAATTAAGCGGCGAGGCTTTAGCGGGCGATAAAAAGACAGGTTTTGACGAGGAGACGGTCAGAGAGGTCGCTTTTCAGGTTAAGCAGTTGACTGAGGACGGCATCGAGGTGGGAATTGTCACCGGCGGCGGCAATTTCTGGCGGGGGAGAACCAGCGAGAACATTGACAGGACAAAGGCGGACCAGATAGGTATGCTTGCAACCGTGATGAACTGTATTTATGTTTCGGAGATTTTCCGCAGCGTCGGAATGGATACGGCTATTTTGACGCCCTTTGCATGCGGCGCTTTTACGGAATTGTTTTCCAAGGACAGGGCGAATCTGTATTTTGGTGCGGGAAAGGTGATTTTCTTTGCAGGAGGAACGGGACATCCCTATTTCTCCACGGACACGGGAGTGGTTCTGCGGGCGGTGGAGGTGGAGGCCGACGTGATTCTTCTGGCAAAGTCCATTGACGGCGTTTATGACAGCGACCCCAAGCTGAATCCGGAGGCGAAGAAATATGACGAGCTGAGTATCGACCAGGTAGTTGCGGAAAATTTGCAGGTGGTTGACATGACGGCTTCCATACTGGCCAGGGATAACAGGATGCCTATGTGGGTATTTGGTTTAAATGAAAAGGACAGTATTGTCAATACGGTGAAAGGAAAGTTTACCGGGACGAAAGTGACGGTGCAGGCTGAGGCATAGGGGCCGCGGCGCATTGCCTTAATGCGGCAAATGGAGGATATAGATATGGATGAGAGATTAAAAGTTTACGACGATAAAATGAAAAAGACCTATGAGTTTCTTGAGAGCGATTATCTTGGAATCAGAGCCGGACGCGCCAATCCTCATGTGCTCGACAAGGTGAAGGTGGATTATTACGGAACGCCCACGCCTTTGGCGCAGGTTGGGAATGTCACAATCCCGGAGGCAAGAATGATTCAGATTGCTCCCTGGGAGAAATCTCTGATTAAGGCGATTGAGAAGGCGATTATGGCGTCGGATATCGGAATAACCCCGTCCAACGACGGTTCCGTTATCAGACTGGTGTTCCCCGAGCTTACCGAGGAACGCAGAAAGGGCCTTGTAAAGGATGTAAAAAAGAAAGCCGAGGAGAGCAAGGTTGCCGTACGGAATATCAGAAGAGACGGAAACGACGCTTTTAAGAAGCTTTCAAAGGGAGAAATTTCTGAAGATGAGAGCAAGGAGCTTTGCGACCAGCTTCAGAAAATGACCGACAAATACATCAAGGATATTGATAAGCTGATGGAAGAAAAATCAAAGGAAATTCTTACTGTTTAATGTAAGCCTGGGCGGACAGTGACAGAGGGCTGGCGATTGTTAATCGTAGCCCTCTTTTGCAGATTTACGGGAAATCAGGATGGAGAGGTGATGACGGATGGCTGAGCAGAAAGAACTGGTAATGCCAAAGCATGTGGCGATTATTCTTGACGGAAACGGCAGATGGGCGAAAAGCAAGGGAATGCCCAGGAATTACGGACATGTGCAGGGCGCAAAAAACGTGGAAGTGATTTGTGAGGAAGCCTATAAAATGGGAATTTCGTACCTGACGGTGTATGCTTTCAGCACGGAGAACTGGAACCGGCCTAAGGATGAAGTGGACGCGCTGATGAAGCTTCTGCGCAATTATATGAAAACCTGCCTGACAACCGCTAAGAAAAACCGTATGTGCGTGCGCGTTCTGGGGGATAAAACCGGTCTGGATGAAGATATCAGAAAGCGGATAGCGCAGTTGGAGGAATCCACGAAGGATAATGACGGACTGCATTTTCAGATTGCGCTGAATTACGGAGGCCGGGACGAAATTATCCGGGCGGTAAAAAGAATTGCCGAAAAAGCGGCGGGCGGTGAAATCACGGGCAGCGACATAACGGAAGATTATTTTTCCGGTCTTTTGGATACCAAAGGCCTGCCGGAGCCGGATTTGCTGATTCGTACCTGCAATGAACAGAGGATTTCCAATTTTCTTTTATGGCAGTTGGCATATACGGAGTTTTATTTTACGCCCCATGCATGGCCGGATTTTTCAAAGCAAGAATTGGTCAAGGCCGTGGAGGCATATAATCATAGGGACAGAAGATATGGCCGGATAGAGGAGGAATGAAGTCATGTTTATGACAAGACTTATGAGCAGCGTCGTTCTTGTGGCGCTGGCTTTTTTGACTATCTTAAGCGGCGGCTGTCTTTTGGCGGCGGTTCTTTTCTTTCTTGCCGTTACCGCTTTCAGAGAACTGATGAATGCCTGTAAATTGGCGGGGGCGGGGAGCGCTGAGGGAAAAGCCGTGGGACGTAAACTTAACGGGCTGGAAGTGACGGGCTATATCGGAATCACGGTATATTACCTGCTGATGACCTTTACAGAGGAGAGGATTTATCTGTTCCTTGTACTGATTACCGTTCTGGTAGCCTTTATGTTCCTTTACGTGTTTACTTTTCCGAGGTACAGGGCTGAGGAGATTATGTGCGCTTTTTTCTGTGTGGCGTATGCGCCGGTGATGCTCTCTTTCATTTATCTGGTGAGAGGGCTTCCCTACGGAGTATACACCGTCTGGATGATTTTTATCAGCTCATGGATTTGCGATACATGCGCTTATGTGGTTGGCGTTTTGTTCGGGAAGCATAAGCTGGCGCCGGTGTTAAGCCCTAAAAAGTCCGTGGAGGGCGCCCTTGGAGGCGTGATGGGCTCTGCCGTCGTGGGCGCTTTATATGCTTATTTCTTTGTGGAAAAGATGGTCAGCGAGCAGGAAATCACCTGGGTTTTCGTGCTAATCAGCGCGGCAGGAGCTGTGATTTCCCAGGTGGGAGATTTGGCGGCTTCCGCAATCAAGCGAAACCATGAGATAAAGGATTACGGCAGACTGATACCGGGACACGGCGGCGTGATGGACCGCTTTGACAGCGTGATTTTCACGGCTCCCATGATTTATTTCCTGGCGCTGCTGCTGATAAAAGTATAACGGAAAACGTTTTACACAGGAGAAAGAATGAAAAAAATAGGAATTTTAGGCTCTACCGGCTCTATTGGGACGCAGACGCTGGAAATTGTCAGAAATAACAGGGATTTGCAGGTCACGGCCCTTGCGGCAGGCAGTAATGTAAAAAAAATCGAGGAACAAATCAGGGAGTTTTCTCCCCGGCTTGCGGTTCTTTTTGACGAGAAAGCGGCAGAAGAGCTGCGGCTTTTGGTAAAGGATACG
>CAJTMZ010000002.1:55512-60041 GCA_910577445.1 uncultured Lachnospiraceae bacterium
ATACGGATACGAAGGTTCTTGGAGGGATGGATGGCCTTCTGGAAATTGCGGTTATGCCGGAAATGGAGGTTTTAGTGACGGCCATTGTGGGCATGATAGGAATAAGACCCACCATAGCGGCCATTGAAGCGGGAAAAACCATCGCCCTTGCCAATAAGGAGACGCTGGTGACGGCCGGGCATATTATTATGCCTCTTGCAAAAGAAAAAAATATTCCCATTCTGCCGGTGGACAGCGAGCACAGCGCGATTTTCCAATCCATGCACGGCGAAAACCGAAGCAGGGTCAGTAAAATTCTGCTGACGGCTTCGGGCGGTCCTTTCAGGGGGAGAAAAAAAGAGGAACTTGCGGATATCACGGTGGAGGAGGCCTTAAAGCATCCGAACTGGTCTATGGGGCGGAAAATTACGGTGGATTCGTCCACTCTGGTAAACAAAGGTCTGGAAGTGATTGAAGCAAAATGGCTTTTTGACGTTCCGCCGGAAAAAATACAGGTGGTGGTGCATCCTCAGAGTATCATCCATTCCATGGTGGAATATGTGGACGGGGGCATTATGGCGCAGCTTGGGATGCCGGATATGAAGCTTCCCATACAGTACGCGCTGTTTTATCCGGACAGACGCCCCATGGACGGAAAAAGAGTGGATTTTTTTGAACTTTCTTCCATCACTTTTGAAAAACCGGACACGGAAACCTTCAGAGGGCTTGCAATGGCTTACAGTGCCATAAACACGGGCGGAAGTATGCCCACAATTTATAATGCGGCCAATGAAAAGGCGGTGGCGTTGTTTCTTGATAAAAAAATAAGATTTCCTGAGATATACGAACTGATTGAAGGGGCGATGGCAAATCACAGGCCGACGGCAAATCCCTCCGTGGAGGAAATTCTCTGCGCGGAGGCGGAAGCCTATGAATACATCAGTCAGAAATTCAGGTAAGCGGATAATTTTATGCAGGAGGTTGTGAAAGACTTTGTCTATTATTTTATTTTTAGTAATCTTTTTGGTAGTGGTAGTTGCCCATGAGTTCGGGCATTTTATAGCGGCCAGGAAAAACGGGATACATGTGGTGGAATTTTTCATCGGTATGGGGCCTACGCTGTTTTCTTTTCAGAAAGGGGATACCAAATATTCCTTAAAGCTTCTGCCTATCGGCGGCGCGTGCATGTTCGAGGGAGAAGACGGACTGGAAAAAGAAAAGGGGGAGAGCTCGGAACGGGCCTTTCCCAATGCGCCGGTGTGGGCAAGAGTGGCGACGATTTTTGCCGGCCCGCTTTTCAATTTTATTCTTGGGTATGTAATGGCGGTTATTTTAGTGTCCGTCTGCGGGATTACCACACCTCAGGTCTTATCGCTGACCGAAGAGAGCAGGGCAGCGGAAGCGGGAATACAGACCGGGGATATGATTACCGGCATTAACGGAAAAAGGATTCACTTAGGGGGCGAGGTTACGCTGATTTCCCAGCTCAACACGAAAGGGGAAACGCTTACCATCACTTATGAGAGAAACGGGCAGGAAGGCACTGCGGTAGTAAGTCCCTCTTACGACGAGGCGTCGGGGCGGTATTACATGGGACTGGGAATCGGAGGTTATCTGAAGTGTAATGTGCCGCAGACCTTTGAATACGCTTTTTATACCATGAAATTTTATGTGGAATCCACATTTAAGAGCCTTGGAATGCTGGTGAGCGGTCAGCTCTCAAAGGATGATGTGAGCGGTCCGGTAGGGCTTGTGAAGGTGGTTGACGAGGTTTATGACTCCGCCAAGGAATATGGGGCGCTGGACGTGATGCTGAACATGATGGAAATCGCGCTGCTGCTTTCCGTGAACCTGGGAATTATGAATCTGCTGCCTTTCCCGGCGCTTGACGGCGGAAGACTGGTATTTTTGCTGGTAGAGGCGTTCAGAGGAAAGCCCATACCGCCGGAAAAGGAAGGAATGGTGCATTTGGCGGGAATGATGGCTCTTATGGTGCTTATGGTACTTGTTTTCTTTAATGATATTACAAAGTTTTTTAGATAATTGATAGAATAACATGCGAAATCCATGTACAAGATTACTGAAATTACGATTTTGGTAATCTTGTATAATGGATTTTTTTTATTTACAAATTTATAATTATTATAAAAGTTACGGGCGGAGATATTGTGAGCAATGAGGATGGAACACAGGCAGAGAGGATACTGAAAATTGAAAATTGCCGCGGGAGCGTATTGGGATAAGGGTAACAGAAAATTAAATCAGGATTCAATTACTTTTCAACAGGTGATTACAACCAGAGGAAGAGCGGCAATTGCAGCGGTAAGCGATGGAATAGGCGGGCTTGACGAGGGAGAAACCGCCAGCGGTTTCATTATGGAGAGACTGGTGGAGAATTTTTATGGACAGGTGATACCGCTTCTTGGAAGAGGAAAAGGAAAAAAGGCATTGAAAAAAAGCCTTCTGCGCTGTTTCTGCGATATGAACAGAGAGCTATCCGCATATGCAAAGGGCAGGGATATCGCGCTTGGCGCCACGATTTCCATGCTGCTTTTCTGGAAAGGACGTTATCTTATTTTCCATCTTGGGGACAGCAGGATTTATCTAATCCGCAGAGGGAAGGTAAGGCTGCTCACAAAAGACCATGCCGCGGGGGGAAAGGCCGTGACAAAGTGTATGGGGAGCTTTGCCTTTCAATATCCGGATATTTATGGAGGAAGGGTTTGGGGAAGAAGCGGATTCCTTTTATGTACGGACGGGTTTTACAGGAATATGGAAGGCAGATTTTTTCAGGCCCTTGCGCCTGAGGATGTGGAGAGCGGGGAACAGATTGAAAGGCGGCTTAAGGAAATCGGAACGGCAGTAAAGCGGAAAGGCGAAAGCGACAATTTGTCGGCAGTTTACGCGATTGCGGGCGGAATCTGCCGGTAGGGCTGCCCGGAGTTTCGGCATAAATACTCCGAAAGGGAGATGGTATGGATAAGATTTTATTTCACAAATATAAGGTGGTTCGTCTGTTAGGTTCCGGGGGCATGGGGAAAGTGTGGCTTGCGGAGGATATCCACCTGAATCAGCCGGTTGTGGTCAAAGAGAGCCGGGAGGAGTTCCTTGTCCGTGAGACGGCTTTTTTAAAGGAGCTGGAGCATCCGGGACTTCCGCTGATTTACGACTGCTTTTGCCAGGAGGAGAAAAGCTATCTGGTGATGGAGTATATTGAGGGAATGAGCCTTCGCCGGTATCTGGAAAAGCATGGACGCGTGCCTGAGGAGCAGGCGCTGAAATGGGCGGGGGAACTGTGCGGTATTTTAAAGTATCTGCACGAAAGACACCCGGCGGTGATTTACAGGGATTTAAAGCCCGAAAATATTATGATACGGCAAAACGGCGCATTAAAGCTCATAGATTTCGGAGGGGCCATGCAGTGCCTGTGCGGAGATAAAAGGGAGCGGTTTTGCGTGGGAACCAAAGGCTACAGTCCGCCGGAGCAGTGGCATGATGTTCAGGGGGACGCCCTGTGGGATATTTACGGGCTGGGCGCCGTGATACACGAAATGCTTACGGGGGACAATCCCACCAATCCTGCATACATGAGACGCTCTGTCAGGGAATATAACAGAGGTCTGTGGAAAGGCTGGGATAAAATTATCAATAAATGCGTAAAAGGGGAAGTCCGTAAGAGATACAAATCCATGGAGGAGCTGGAGGCGGACCTGACGGACATAAAAACCTTTTCCGCCATACGTTTTCCGGTAAGGATAACATATCTGCCAAAAGCGGCCGCGATTGCTTTTATGGGCGGCTGTACGGCTTTCTGTTTTATAAAACCTCTGTTAGAGGGTGTTCCCGAAACGGAATTCCCCTTTCCCTATCTTGAAAAACCTCTGATATTTCTCATGTTTACCCTGCTGTTATATCTTTTGCTTTACGGTCGCAGGAATAAAAAGAATTATCTCCGCAAAAGGGAAAAGAATATCTGGATGTCTGAGAAGAAATTTTCCGGGCTGATTGCGGTTATGATTCTGGCGGGGAGCAATGTTTCCACAGGCATGATATCCGGCGCGCCTATACCGGCGGCGGTTCACGCGCTGGAAGAGCAGGAACAGTTGTGGGTGGAAATGAGGGATGATTTGGGAAGGAAAATGCTTCTTCAATATGACGCCGTCTATGAAACCGAAAGCAGCGTGAGATTTGAACTGCCCGCAAAGCGGCTGCCGGATAAGAAACTGGCCGTGCAGATTGTGGCGGTGGCAGAGGACGGGGAGAGATACAGCAGCCGGGTTTTTTTTGTGAAAGGGATTATAAACGGTGTGGAAGAGGGCAGGACAGGGGTAGAATAGACAGGTGTGACATGACAAGAAGTTTATAGTATAATTTAAAAATATTCTGGAGGGATAAAATGGCTTCTGCTAAAATTGCTCAAGCTGAGGCGGTCAGACTCTTAAATATGTTAAAACATACATTGACAAATGAAATCAACTTTCCGACAGGGGGAGAAAGTATAGAGTTTAGTGTTGCTGGAGAGAGCAGGCAGGATATTTTTGCAGTGAATA
>CAJTMZ010000002.1:60051-96840 GCA_910577445.1 uncultured Lachnospiraceae bacterium
TTTCAGAGGCAGAATTAATCGTTTGAAGTATAATATTGGGGCCCGCATTGTTAAAAACGGTGTAATGCTATTAGAATTGCATATTAATCCGTCAAATGTACATACCAATCCGGACGGAGAAAAAATTACAGGAAGCCACTGGCATGTCTATAGCGAAGAATATGGAAGACTTTGGGCCTTTTCGGCTGAAAGTATTGACAGTAAAAAATTTGTGGACAATACAATATTGTTTTTGGATAAATTTAATGTAATTAAGCGTCCGGCTGTTCAATTGCTCCCGGAGCTGAATTGATTTGTGGAGGTGTAATCTTGAATATTCAGAAATTGATTGAGGACTATGCAGCCTGGTTAAAAAGTGAAATTACCTTTGATAAAATTGGAGAGTATTTTGAGATTACCACACCGTATCTGGATAATGCTAACGATTATATACAGATATATGTAAAGCAAGACGGCAATGGTGTCTTTTTTTCAGATGACTGCGCTACGATACACGGGCTTAAAATGCATGGCTTTCAAATAAATTCGAATCGTAAACTTTATCTGGAAAAGATTTTACGCCAATATGATGTTAAGCTGAAAGGGGATGAAATGGTCACAAGAGCTGCCGAAAATAATTTTGCGCAGAAAAAGCATTTATTTATTCAGGCAGTATTGAGAATAGGAGATATGTTTTCCGACCCGCAATCAAAGGAATCCTCTTTCTTTTTAGACGATATTCAGGATTTTTTTGCCGAGCAGGAAATCTATTATTCCGAAAATGTGCAGTTTACAGGGATTTCTGGGTTTTCCCATAACTATGATTTTTTGTTGCAAAGAAGCAAAACAAAACCGGAGAGATTGTGTCAGGCAGTCAACAATCCAAATAATTCAAGTATGGGAAACATCCTTTTTGCGTGGAATGACACAAAGCCGGCAAGAAAAAACGAGAGCCAGCTTATTGTTATTTTGAATGACCGGAATTATATGGCGAAAGGCATTGAAGACGCATTTCTAAATTACGAAGCCAAAGTCGTTCGGTGGAGTGAACGAAACAGGGAGTCCATCATCTCCTTGCTTTCGACATATTGAGTATTTTAAAATGAACTAAGTGTAAATGCAGTTTCCTTATAAAAATGCTTCGACGCCTAGCGCTTTTGTTTTTAAAGTGCTCTAACTTGCTATTTCTAACTGATTGGAATATAATCACTTTATTGCAGCAAACGCCCTATGGGCCAAACGCTTTTCGGCTTATTATAAGTGATGCATGATGCCGGTGCAAAGGAGGAGAAATGACCAGAGAACAAACGAGAGTAATCAGGATTGGCGAGCGGGTAATCGGAGGCGGAAATCCTGTTTTGATACAGTCTATGACCAATACCAGAACAGAGGACGTGGAGGCCACGGTGGCCCAGATACATGCTTTGGAGAAAGCGGGATGTGAAATAATCAGGTGTACGGTGCCGGCTTCAGAGGCTGCTAAGGCGGTGGGGGAAATCAAAAAGAGAATTTCCATACCCCTTGTGGCGGATATTCATTTCGACTACAGGATGGCGATTGCGGCTATGGAGAACGGCGCTGATAAAATCAGAATCAATCCGGGAAATATCGGAGGAAAGGATAAGGTGGCGGCAGTGGTGTCTGCTGCCAGAGAAAGAAATATTCCTATCCGAGTGGGGGTAAACAGCGGTTCACTGGAAAAGGAACTGGTGGAAAAATACCGCGGCGTGACGGCGGAAGGACTGGTGGAGAGCGCCCTTGACAAGGTGGGGATGATAGAGGAGCTGGGATATGAAAATCTGGTAATCAGCATCAAATCCTCCGACGTGATGATGTGCGTAAAGGCGCACGAACTGCTGGCGGAAAAGACGGACTATCCGCTGCATGTGGGGATTACGGAAGCGGGAACGATTTTCAGCGGCAATATCAAATCCTCCGTGGGCCTTGCCCTGATTTTAAATCAGGGAATCGGAGACACTATCCGTGTGTCTTTAACCGGCGACCCGGTTCAGGAAATCAAATCGGCGAAGCTGATTTTAAAAACGCTGGGGCTTCGCAAGGGGGGCATTGAGGTGGTTTCCTGCCCTACCTGCGGGAGAACGAAAATCGATTTGATTGGGCTTGCCAATCAGGTGGAGGATATGGTTTCACAGTTTCCTTTGGATATCAAGGTCGCGGTTATGGGCTGCGCGGTGAACGGACCCGGAGAAGCTAAGGAAGCGGATATCGGAATTGCCGGAGGTATCGGGGAAGGGCTCCTTATTAAAAAGGGAGAGATTATTAAGAAGGTTCCGGAAGGAGAGCTGCTTTCTGTTTTGCGAGAGGAGCTGGCCCATTGGAACGATTAAAAGTCAGGTTGCTTCGGCATGGAGGAGAATATGGCGAAACAGTTTTTTGACGTGTTCCCATCTTTGAAGCTGGAGAAGAAGATACAGGATTTATTTGAGCAGGTCATGGTGGAAAAGGTGTCCGCCACGAAACGGGGGGATTATATCCGGGCTACGGTGTCCTGCGATTATCTGATTCCGAAGGAAATGGTTTTCAAGGTTGAGACAGAGATAAAAAAGCAGTTTTTTTCCGGCTACAATATGCAGGTAAAGCTGTACGAGCGTTTCCGGCTGTCAGGGCAGTATACCCCCGAAAAGCTGATGAATGTATATAAGGACAGTATCCTGCTGGAACTGCGGCAGCACAGTCCTGTGGAATATCATCTGTTTAAGGGAGCGGATATTGACTTTTCCGGCGGCGAAGAGATAGGGCTGACCATAGAGGACACCGTACTCGGAAAGAGCAAGGCGGCGGAACTTTGCCGGATTATGGAAAAAATCTTCAACGACAGGTGCGGTTTTTCCGTTCATTGCCAGATTCATTATAAAGAAATCAAAGTACGGGAGCGGGAGGAGGAAGTTGTAAAGATTTCCTATCCGGCAGCAGCGTCAGAGGCCGGCGAAAAGAGTGCGGAGACGCCAAAGAGGCCGATAGCGGCCGGAGAGCCGAAAGCTGCGAAAACGGCGGAATCAGGCGGGAGCGTTTCCCAGTTTCCCGGAAACGGCGAAAAAAGAGGAATCAGACGGGGAGAATTCGGGAAAGGAAACAAAGGCGAGTTCAAGAGAGCGCTTAAGCGTTCGGACAATCCGGACGTTATTTACGGAAGGGATTTTGAGGAGGAGGCCATTCCCATTGAAGACGTAATAGGTGAAATGGGGGAAGTGGTTATCCGGGGAAAAATTATCAACCTGGATTCCAGAGAAATCCGAAATGAAAAAACGATTATTATGTTTGACGTGACGGATTTTACCGACACGATGACGGTCAAACTGTTTATACATAAAGAACAGATGAGCGAGCTGACGGCAGGAATCCAGAAAGGCGCTTTTATCAAGCTCAAAGGGGTCCCGACCATCGACAGGTTTGACAACGAGCTGACCTTTGGTTCCCTTGCGGGCGTAAAAAAAATACCGGATTTCACGGTATCGCGCAGCGATAAAAGCGCTAAGAAAAGGGTGGAACTGCACTGCCACACCAAGATGAGCGATATGGACGGGGTGTCCGAAGTGAAGGACATTGTAAAGAGAGCCTATAAATGGGGGCATCCCGCCATTGCGATAACGGACCACGGAGTGGTGCAGTCTTTCCCTGATGCCAACCATGTGTGGGAGGATTTGTGGAAGGCGGAAAAGGCAAAGAGAAAGGAAGCGGGAGAAGAAAACCCGGACAAACAGGACTTTTTTAAGATAATATACGGCATGGAGGCTTATCTGGTGGATGACCTCCAGGAGATTGTAACCGGTGAAAGCGGACAGGACTTTCACGGGGATTTTGTGGTGTTCGACATAGAGACCACAGGATTTTCGCCTGTGAATAACCGGATTATTGAAATCGGAGCGGTAAAGGTTTCCGAGGGAGAAATTGTGGACAGGTTTTCGGCCTTTGTGAATCCGGACGTGCCGATTCCCTTTGAGATTGTAAAGCTGACTGGAATTACGGACGATATGGTGAGCGGCGCGCCTTTTATTGATTCCGTGCTGCCCGAATTTCTTGATTTCTGCGGCGACGCGGTACTGGTGGCCCACAACGCGGGATTTGACATGAGTTTTATCAAAGAAAACGCGCTGCGGCAGAAGATAGAAAAGCAGTTTGTTTATGTGGATACGGTGGCGATAGCGAGAATCCTTCTCCCCCATCAGGCAAAGCATACGTTAGACGCGGTGGCAAAGACGCTGGGCATTTCCCTTGAAAACCATCACCGGGCGGTGGACGACGCGGAGGCGACGGCTGAAATCTTTGTGAAATTTATTCCCATGCTGAAGGAAAACGGCGTGGATACGCTGGCGAAATTAAACGCAATGGGAGATTCCAGCCCGGAACTTGTAAAAAGGCTGCCCTCTTACCATGCCATTATTCTGGCGGAAAATAATATCGGGCGGGAAAATCTGTACGCGCTCGTGTCGGAATCCCATCTGACTTATTTCAGCAAAAGGCCCAGAGTCCCCAAAAGTTTTCTGATGAAACACAGGGAAGGGCTGATTTTGTGGAGCGCCTGTGAGGCGGGGGAGCTTTACAGGGCCCTTTTAGACGGAAAGGCGGATTCGGAAATCGCCAGGATTGTAAATTTTTACGATTATCTGGAAATCCAGCCTGTGGGAAACAATGAGTTTATGATTTCTTCGGAAAAGATATCCGTTATTAACAGCAGGGAGGATATCATGGATATGAACCGCCGGATTGTGACGCTGGGAGAACAGTTCGGAAAACCGGTGGTGGCCACCTGCGACGTTCATTTCCTGGACCCCGGGGACGAGGTATACCGCAGAATTATCATGGCGGGCAAACATTTCGCGGATGCGGATAACCAGGCGCCTTTATACCTTCGGACTACGGAGGAAATGCTGGAAGAATTTTCCTATCTTGGGAGCGAGAAGGCGGAGGAAGTGGTGATTACCAATACCGTGAAAATCGCGGACAGGATTGACGTGATGGCGCCGGTGCGTCCCGACAAATGTCCTCCGGTAATTCCCGACAGCGACAAGACACTTAAGGATATCTGCTATAAGCGGGCCCACGAACTGTACGGGGAAAAGCTGCCCGAAATAGTGGAAAAACGTTTGGAAAAGGAGCTAAACTCTATTATTACAAACGGTTTTGCGGTGATGTATATCATAGCACAGAAGCTGGTGTGGAAGTCTGTGGAGGACGGTTATCTGGTGGGGTCGCGAGGTTCCGTAGGCTCTTCTCTGGTGGCCTTTATGGCGGGAATTACGGAGGTAAACTCTCTGAGCGCCCATTACAGGTGCCCGGGCTGTTTTTACTGCGATTTCGATTCGCCGGAGGTGAGGGCAAGCGCGGGAAACGCGGGGTGCGATTTGCCAGATAAAATATGTCCGGTCTGCGGGAAGCCTCTGGTGAAGGACGGGTTTGACATCCCTTTCGAGACATTCCTTGGTTTCAAGGGGGACAAGGAGCCGGATATCGACCTTAATTTTTCCGGGGAATATCAGAGTAAGGCTCATAAATATACGGAAGTGATTTTCGGGGCGGGACAGACCTACCGGGCCGGGACCATTGCAACGCTGGCGGATAAGACGGCATACGGCTATGTAAAGAATTATTATGAGGAGAGGGGAAACCGAAAAAGGGTCTGCGAGATTAACCGGATTGTAGGGGGCTGTACGGGAATCAGGAGGAGCACCGGCCAGCATCCCGGCGGAATCATTGTGCTTCCCATGGGGGAAGACATCAATTCCTTTACGCCGGTGCAGCATCCCGCCAACGATATGACGACGGATATTGTGACCACTCATTTTGATTACCACTCCATTGACCATAACCTGTTAAAGCTCGATATTCTGGGCCATGATGACCCTACCATGATACGAATGCTGCAGGACCTGACGGGAATCGACCCCACGAAAATTCCGCTGGACGACGCCAAAGTCATGTCCCTGTTCCAGGATACCTCCGCGCTGGGGATTACGCCGGAGCAGATTGACGGTTGCCCGCTGGGTTCTCTTGGCGTGCCGGAGTTCGGTACGGAATTTGTTATTCAGATGCTTTTGGACACGAAGCCTCAGAAGCTTTCCGATTTGATTCGGATTTCCGGGCTGGGGCATGGAACGGACGTCTGGCTGGGCAATGCACAGACATTGATTTTAGACGGAAAGGCCACCATTTCAACGGCAATCTGCTGCCGTGATGACATTATGATTTACCTGATTAATCAGGGAGTGGACAGCGCCCTTTCTTTTACCATTATGGAAAGCGTCCGTAAAGGAAAAGGCTTAAAGCCGGAGTGGGAAGCGGCTATGAAAGAAAAGGATGTGCCGGACTGGTACATCTGGTCCTGCAAAAAAATCAAGTACATGTTCCCTAAGGCCCACGCGGCGGCATACGTGATGATGGCATGGCGGATTGCCTATTGCAAAATTTACTATCCGCTGGCTTACTATGCCTCTTACTTTTCCATCAGGGCTTCGGCCTTTTCCTATGTGATTATGTGCCAGGGGCAGAAGCATCTGGAAAGCGTGATGGCGGACTATAAGCAGAGAAGCGAGAGCCTGACGAAAAAGGAGCAGGACACCGTTAAGGATATGAAAATTGTGCAGGAAATGTATGCCAGAGGGTTTGAGTTTGTACCCATAGATATTTTCAGCGCGCACTCGCGGAATTTCCAGATAGTGGGAGACAAGCTGATGCCGTCTTTAAACAGTATTGACGGCTTGGGGGAGAAGGCGGCGGACGCCATAGTGGAGGCGGCAAAAGACGGCCCTTTTCTCTCCAAGGACGATTTCCGGGAAAGAACCAAGGCGTCCAAGACGGTGGTTGATATGATGGCGGATTTGAATCTTTTGGGAGATTTACCGGAATCCAACCAAATCAGTCTGTTTGATTTTGTATAAATGCGGTAAGGATGGAACCGCAAAGAAGGAGGAAGAAAATTTATGCGATATCCGGAATTTTTAAAGGAAAAGGGAACAATAGGTTTTGTAGCGCCGTCGTTTGGATGTGAAATCGAGCCGTACAGGACAGCCTTTGACAACGCCCTGAAAAAATGGGCGGCTATGGGCTATGGGCTTGATTTGGGGCCGAACTGCTATGCCGGGAAGGGTATCGGCATCAGCAATACCCCAGAAGAATGCGGAAGGGAACTGACGGATTATTATGTAAGCCAAAATAATGACTGTCTGATTTCCTGCGGCGGCGGGGAACTGATGTGTGAAATTTTAGAGCATGTGGACTTTGAAGCCATAAAAAAGGCCGCTCCCAAGTGGTACATGGGATATTCGGACAATACCAATATGACCTTTCTTCTGGCGACCTTGTGCGATGTGGCGGCTATTTACGGTCCCTGCGCGGCAACCTTTGGAATGGAGCCGTGGCATCCGGCGGTGAACGATGCCATGGAAATTCTAAGAGGGAAAAAGCAGAGGGTAAACAGCTACGAAAAGTGGGAGAAAGAAGGGCTTGAGGACGCCCTTGCGCCTTATCAGTGCACGGAGCCTCTTGCGCTTCGGGCGTGGCGGCCGGCAGAGAATCAGCCTTCAGAGAACCAGATGGAAAAAACGGACGAGGCAGTGATGAAAGGACGGCTGATTGGCGGATGCATGGACTGTCTTGTGACGTTTTTGGGCACTAAGTTTGACAGAGTAGGGGAATTTCTGGAAAAATATAAGGAGGACGGCTTTATCTGGTTTCTGGAAGCCTGCGACCTCAACGTTTTCGGAATAAGGAGAGCCATGTGGCAGATGGAACATGCCGGGTGGTTTCAGTATGTGAAGGGCTTTTTGATTGGCCGGCCTCTTTGCAACGGGCAGGAAATGATAGGGCTTGACCAGTATGAAGCGGTGCTTCAGACGGTGCGCCGGCATAACGTTCCTGTGATTATGGACGCGGATTTGGGGCATCTTCCGCCGATGATGCCGCTTGTCACCGGAAGCATGGCGGAAATTAAAATGGAAAAAGGAAAACTGGAAGTTGCAATGGAGTATAAATAAGATGGAAAATCAGTCTTTAATCAATAATAAAATCAGTCAGTCAGTCTTTAAAGAAGCAAGGAGACTTTTTATGATAACGGCCGGGGCGTGCATCATGGCCATTAATATAAAAAGTTTTATCCGTGCGGGGAATCTGGTGCCGGGCGGCTTTAACGGTATCACATTGCTGCTTCAGCAGATTGGAAAGGCCTTTTTTGACGTGGAAGTGCCATTTACTCTGATAAACCTGCTGCTCAATGCCGTTCCGGTGTTTATCAGCTTCAGGTTTATCGGCAAAAAGTTTACCCTGTATTCCTGCCTGATGATTGGGTTATCCTCCGTTTTAACGGATATTCTGCCGGGATATCCGGTGACCCAGGATACGCTTCTTGTCTGTGTGTTCGGCGGTATCATTAACGCTTTTGCCATCAGTCTGTGCCTGAAAGCGGGAGCCACCAGCGGGGGAACGGACTTTATCGCGATTTTCTTTTCCGAAAAGTTCGGAATAGACACCTTTAATTATATTTTTGTGGGCAACGTTATCGTTATTTTGATTGCCGGCGGACTGTTTGGATGGGACGAAGCCCTGTATTCGATTATCTTCCAGTTCACCTCCACACAGATGCTTCACATGCTGTATAAGCGCTATCAAAAACAGACGTTATTTATTATCACGGCAAAGCCGGAGGAGGTTTATCAGGAGATAAAGAACATCACGAACCACGACGCCACTTTATTTAAGGGAACCGGCTGTTACAGGAAGCACGAATGCAACATGCTTTATTCCGTGGTGGGAAGCGACGAGATTCACAAGGTGGTGACAAAAATCAAAGAAATTGACGGCCAGGCGTTTATCAACATTATGAAGACCGAGCAGATAACGGGAAGATTTTATAAACGTCCCAACGACTGAGCGGTTTTGCATATTCCGGCAGCCATTTCTGCCAATTGACAAAAATCGTGCGATGAATGACAGTTGAAGTGACATATCATGTTCCTTATAATAGATTTGTAGCAATATTTGCGGAATCAGCGAAGGCTATTGCAGTGCACTGTAAGGGCCGAAGCGGAACTATTAATGGAGGGAACAATGATGGAGCAGTTAAATTTATCGACAGTGAAAGACCCGGAGAAGGTGTACAAGATTCTGGGGGAACTGATACATACGGACAGGGAATTTCAGATTATGATTACGGTGCCCTCCGGAAACCGGGAGGTAACGATTGAAGAGCCTGAAGCAGACTCTGTCTCAAGGATGAGCTATAATCTGGAGAGGGACGTGACGGACATGATACATGAAATCGGCGTTCCGGCCCATATTAAAGGCTATCAATATCTGAGGGAAGCCATAATGATGTCTGTGGAGGAACCGGATATGCTTGGTTCCATTACCAAGGTGCTTTACCCTACAATTGCAAGAAAAAACCAGACAACTTCAAGCCGTGTGGAACGGGCAATCAGGCACGCCATTGAGGTGGCGTGGAACAGAGGCAGAATGGAGACTTTGGACGCCATGTTCGGCTATACCATAAATACGGGAAAAGGAAAACCTACCAATTCGGAATTTATTGCGCTGATTGCGGATAAGATTCGTCTTCAATACCGGTAAGGTGTCAGAGAGAATATTTGGTTTTTTTTAAAATTTAACAGGGAAATGAAAAGCTGCTGAATGGTCCGGCAGCTTTTTTGTAAATTTTTCTTTTATTGGACGAAGGGATGTTGTATAATGTGTATAGCATCGGATATTGCAGTAAAACAATTTATGTTGGAGGGTTAGTGATGAAAAACATTCTTTTTGTCGCATCAGAGGGGATGCCGTTTATTAAGACAGGAGGTTTGGCCGATGTGGTCGGCTCGCTTCCCAAGTGCATTGACAGGCAGTATTTTGACGTGAGAGTAATTCTCCCCAAATATACGTGTATGTCCCAGGAAATGAAGGATAAGATGAGTTATGTATCCCATTTTTATATGGATTTCCACTGGAAAAACGAGTATGTAGGCATTTTGTACGCCGAGGTGGAAGGAGTAAAGTATTATTTCATTGACAATGAAATGTTTTTTAACGGATTTAAGCCATACGGCGACAACGCGCTCTTTGAAATCGAGAAGTTTGCGTTCTTTTCCAAAGCGGCGTTATCTATCTTGCCGGTGATTGATTTCAGACCCGATTTAATCCACTGTCACGACTGGCAGACCGGTCTTGTTCCGGTATATCTGAAGGAACGCTTCCAGGGAAATGAATTTTTCCGCGGAATCAAATCCGTTATGACGATTCACAATCTGAAATTCCAGGGAAAGTGGAGCGTAAAGGAGGTACAGGATATTACGGGACTTCCCGGCTACTATTTCACCCCCGACAAGTTAGAGCTTTTTAAGGACGCCAATTTACTGAAGGGCGGTCTTGTATATGCGGACGCCATAACCACGGTAAGCGATACCTATGCGGAGGAAATCAAGACGGAGTTTTACGGAGAGCAGTTAGACGGCCTGATGCGCGCCAGAAGCAATTCTTTGAGAGGAATTGTCAACGGCGTTGATTACGACGATTTCAATCCCGAAACGGATAAGTTCATCGCCCATCAGTATAACGCGGTGAATTTCCGGAAAGAAAAGATTAAAAATAAACGCGCCCTGCAGGCGGAGCTTGGCCTTGACCAGGACGACAAGGCTTTTATGATTGGTATTGTCTCAAGACTGACAGACCAGAAAGGCTTCGACCTGATTGACTGCATTATGGACGAATTATGCCAGGATTATGTGCAGATAGTGGTTCTCGGCACAGGGGAAGAACGTTATGAAAATATGTTCCGTCATTTTGACTGGAAATATCATAATAAGGTTTCGGGCAATATATACTATTCAGAGGCTTTATCCCATAAAATTTACGCGGCCAGCGACGCGTTCCTCATGCCTTCCCTGTTCGAGCCCTGCGGCCTGAGCCAGCTTATGAGCCTGCGTTACGGGACGGTTCCCATTGTCAGGGAAACAGGCGGCCTTAAGGATACGGTAGAGCCCTATAACGAATATGAAAATACTGGAACAGGTTTTTCATTTGTAAATTATAACGCCCATGAAATGTTATCCACCATCCGTTATGCGGAGCGCATTTATTTCGACAAGAAGCGCGAATGGAATAAGATTGTAGACAGGGCTATGGCGGCCGATTTCTCATGGGATGTTTCAGCTAAGAAATATCAGGAGATGTATGACTGGCTGATTGGATAAGAAGTTTGGAGCGTAGCAGTAATGCCGGACAGCAAAAAAAAAGACAGCTTCATATTGCAGGCGGGGATTCTGGCTTCGGCCGGAATCATCGTCCGCATTATCGGGCTTTTGTACAATGCGCCGTTGGTTGCCATTATCGGCGACGAGGGGAACGGGTATTATAACAGCGCTTATTATGCGTACAGTATTATTTTACTGATTTCCTCGTACAGTATTCCCTCCGCGGTGTCCAAGGTGATTGCGCAGAAGCTGGCGACAAGAGAATATCGGAACGCACACAGAATTTTCCGTTGTGCGTTTATTTATGTGCTGGTAGTCGGTGGTATTGCCAGCTTATTTGTGTTTTTTGGAGCCGGACTTTTGGTGAAGATGGAAAGCGCGATTCTGCCGCTTAAGGTACTTGCCCCTACCATTTTTTTCAGCGGAATTTTAGGCGTGCTGCGGGGGTACTTCCAGGCTCATAAATCCATGGCGCAGACTTCGCTCTCCCAGATTATCGAGCAGATTGTAAACGCCGGGGTGAGCATCGGCATGGCCTATGTCATGGTGGGACTGGCGGCGGATAAGGACGCGACCACCAGGGCGTCTTACGGCGCGGCGGGAGGCACCATAGGAACGGGAGCGGGCGTACTGGCCGGTCTTTTGTTTATGCTGGGCATGTATGCGCTGAACAAAAAGACTATCCGGAAAAGAATAGAGCGGGACACCACCCACGAGGATGAGTCTAATGGGGAAATTTTTAAGATGATTCTGATGGTGGTTACCCCTTTTATTTTGAGCACCGGAATTTACAATATCAACAATTTTCTGGACAATACCATTTACCAGCGAATTATGATGGATTACAGAAAGCTTGAGGAGGCGGTGGTCGCCATGGATTTGAGCGTGGTGGCCAAAGGGACGAAAATCTCCAATATTCCCATTGCCTTTGCCTCCGCGATGTCGTCGGCTTTAATTCCCGGGATATCCAGCGACTTTGCCAGAAAGAGAATGTCCGGGGTGAAAGACAAGGTGGCGAAATCCGTCAAAGTTACCATGATGATTTCCATTCCCTGCGCGGTGGGAATCGGCGTTCTGGCAAAGCCGATTATGACGGTGATTTTTCATCAGCCCGAGTCACTTGAGATTTCCTCGGTTCTGCTGACATGTATGGCAGTCAGCATTATTTTTTATGGACTTTCTACTTTGGCTCAGGCCATTCTGCAGTCAATCGGAAGAATGAAAACCCCGATTATCAATGCAACGGCAGCAGTGCTGATTCATGCCGGGATTATGATTGGGACAATGATGCTTCTGGACGTAAAATACAGCCTTTACTGTTATGTGTTTTCCACCGTGCTGTATTCGCTGATACTGTGTGTGCTGAACCAGTGCTCCGTGCATCATTATCTGAAGTATCGCCAGGGCGTAACCAAAACGTTCCTGATTCCGATTCTTGCCTCGGTGATTATGGGAGCGGCATCCTTTGGCGTGTATCAGGGGCTGTATTATCTGTGCAAGATAAATATTGTGGCGCTGGCCGCGGCCGTATTTGTGGGAGCGGCTGTATATTTTACATTAATTATACGCTGCGGCGTGGTGTCTGAGGCGGAGCTTAGAGGAATGCCCAAAGGCCATATGCTGGCGGGGATTGCGAAAAAGATGAAGATTCTGAAACCGGAGGAGAGTAGCAAAAGAAAATCCGGCAGGAAGAAAGCGTCGAAACCGCCTGAAAAAGGAAAAGAATATTCAAAGGGAAAGCCGTCTGTAAAGGGAGAAGCCTTACAGCGAAGAATATCCGGGGAAGAAATGCCGGAAAGAAGAATCTGGGCGTCGGAAGCGGAACGGCCGGATGAGACAGACGAAGACTACTGGCTGGACGATTAAGCTGTTTTAAAAATAAAATAATGAAAGAATATTAAAATACCTTCTGGAAATACTAAAAGCGTCGGAAAGACAAAATTTTCAGGAGGTATTTTTTTATGGCAAACTTATCAGAGCTTGATTTACAGAATCTTCGTCATTTGATTGGCGGTTACGATGTGTCGCACTGCAAAATGAAAGAGTATGCGTCCTGTGCAACGGACACACAGGTAAAGCAGTTTTTTGAAAAAGGGGCGAAATGCGCCATGGATAACAAAAATCAGTTGATGAAATTTTTGCAGTAGGAGGTTGACAAAATGCAGATGAATGAAAAGACAATGGTAGCGGATACGCTGACCGGAATTAACGGGGAACTGGTGCGTTACGGGGAAATGATTGCGCAGACGGAAAATAAGGAATTGAAGCAGACCCTGAAGCAGTTTAGAAACGCCTGCGAGCAGTCGCAGGAAGATTTGTACAATATTGCGAGGGAAAAATCCTATTATGTGCCTGCCGCAAAGGCAACACAGGAAGAAATTGCCCATGTAAAGGATTTGTTTACCAGCAGCGTATTGTAAACAAGGCGCCGGAAAAATCAAAGAATAATTTGAAATGGGACCAGTCCGTTAAAAAACGGCCGGTCTCATTTTTGTATTAGGGCGGCGGACTGCTGCCTTTTTTTGTTTGTTTGTGCAATTTGGTCCGTATATTACATCATTTTTACAGATATGCTTTTTGAGTTTGGAAAATTAAACAAAAACAGGCATGTAATCATAACTTTTGCTATGTATTTTGACCCGCGAAAGAGTGTATACTTGGTTCAACAGAAGAGAAGGAGGATTTCTGTATGGCGGTGTCAGAAAAAACGAAAAAAACCAGGACTCCTGAAACGGGAAATTCCGAAAAAAAACAGGGGCATTTTTTATCAAACGACCAATTCCAGATGCAGACCATGATTTGGCCCGGACTGATTCTGTGTTTCATTTTCTGCTATATTCCTATGTACGGAATTATTATTGCGTTTAAGAATTATACCGTGCTTTCCAGTGTGAGCAGTGCGGAATGGGTTGGACTGAAATACTTCAGCGAATTTTTCAACGACCCTGCGCTGCCCAATGTTCTGCGCAACACATTGATGCTGAACGGCCTGGCGCTAATCTTTTCCTTTCCGGCGCCTATTGTGCTGGCGCTGTTTATCAATGAGATTAAAAACCTTAAATTTAAAAAGACCATTCAGACCATTTCCTATCTGCCCCATTTTCTTTCCTGGGTCATCTTCGGCGGCATTGTACTGGAAATGCTGATGCCAAGCGGCGTGGTCAGCGTAATGCTTTATAAGCTGGGGATTATAGCCGAACCCATTAACTTTATGGCAAAGGGCGAGTACTTTTATGCGATTTATACCATCATCAGCGTGATTAAGTCCGTGGGCTTCGGCTCAATCCTATATGTGGCGGCTATCACGGGAATTGACCAGGAGCTGTATGAGGCGGCAACGGTGGACGGCTGCAACCGGTTTCAGAAAATGTGGTATATCACCATTCCCTGTATTACCGGCACCATCGTTATTATGCTGATTTTCCAGATTAGTTCTATTTTAAATACCGGGTATGAGCAGATTATTCTGCTCCAGAATTCTTTGAATCTTGCTTTCAGCGAGACGCTGGATACCTATGTATACAAAATAGGAATTGCGCAGTCCCGGTATTCATATGCGGCGGCGGTCGGCCTTCTGAAATCCATCATGTCCGTGATGCTGATGCTGATTGCCAACCAGACCTCAAAAAAGACGCTTGGACGCGGATTATTCTGAAAAAGGAGGGGAGATTACATGTCAAAGTCAAAAAAAGGAACGTCGCTGAACCACAATACGGCGTTTGACTGGGTCAACTATTTCATCATGGTTGTTCTGGCGTTTATCATGGTATATCCGCTGTGGTACTGTATAGCCGGCAGCCTGAATGAAGGTACTGATTACCTCCGGGGCGGCGTATTTCTGTGGCCGAGGAAATGGACGCTCGCCAATTACAAGGCAGTGTTTCTGGACAAAGCCATCCTGAACGCGTTCGGTGTGACTATCCTGAAGTGTCTGATTGGTACTGTGACCAGCGTACTTTGTACCGCAATGGCGTCGTATGCCATCACACGGCCTAATCTGAAACTGAAAAAACTTTACATACCCTTTATCATGCTGACCATGTTTTTCAGCGGGGGCCTGATTCCATACTTTATTTTAATTGTGGATTTGAACCTGTACGACTCTTTTTGGGTTTACATTATCCCCACCATGTTCAGCGCTTACAACATGATTATAATTCAGTCCTTTATGCGGGAGCTTTCGGGTGAGTTGATTGAATCGGCAAAACTGGACGGGGCAAGTGAGTATAGAATATTTTTCCGGATTATCCTGCCGCTGTCCAAACCCGTGCTGGCAACCATTGCCCTGTTTACGGTGGTAAACCACTGGAACGCTTACTTTGACGCCATGATGTACACGTCGTCGCAGGAGCTTCAGACAATCCAGTTGTTTTTAAAAAAGGTAATCACCGACCCGGCCATATCCAGAGGATTGGGGTCTGCCGCCGCAATCGCGATTCCCGAACAGGCGTCGACACTGACGCCCCAGGTAGTCAAGTTAGCTACCATGGTGGTAACCGCTCTGCCGGTAGTCTGTATCTACCCGTTTTTACAGCGGTATTTTGTAAAGGGCGTAACCATGGGAGCAGTCAAAGGCTGATTCCCGTGACACCATAGACCAAAACAAAAAAAGGAGGAAAAAAATGAAAAGAAAAAAATGGATTTCATTGTTATTGGTAATGGCAGTAAGTTTGTCGCTTTTTAGCGGCTGCGGAAACAGTAAGGAGGAGCAGGCAAAGCCGGCGGCTGCCGCGTCTGAGAACAGCGATTCCGAAGAACCCGAAACGCCTGATTCGGAAGCGGCTGCGGAGGCGGATACAGCGGACACGGAAGCGGCCGCAGAGGACGCCCCCAGTTGGAAACAGGATACTTCCGACTGCACCGTCACCTGGTTTATGGCCTACGACTGGTATGGCAAAAAGTTTGACGAAGTGAATAATCTTTTTGACAAGAAGCTCTACGAAGAAACCGGTGTGAAGATTGATATCCAAACGGGCGATACCGACAAACTCAACATGCTGATTCAGACCGGAAAACTGCCGGATATCATCACCATGGACGCCAACTCCACTCAGCGTAAGCTTTTAGAGGACAACGGCATGGTGCAGCCTTTAGAGCCTTTGATGGAGCAGTACGCGCCGGATTTGCAGGTGCCGCAGTCCATGATAGACTGGTATACCGCAAAAGACGGCCACTGGTATTCCATTGCCAGCTACTATTACGGCGACGACAACATCGCGGACCATGAAGGATACTATGAGACCCACAACCAGAACTATGTCAGGGAAGATATTTTAAGCCAGATAGGGATGGAAATTGACAGCCTGCAGACAAAAGAAGGTTTCTTAAACGCATTGCGCGCGGTGAAAGAGCAAAATATCCAGTACAACGGGCAGACAGTGGTTCCTTATATGGTTCTGTTCTCCGATATCGCGGACATCCAGGTGGCGCAGCAGTTGGGCGCTCACGAGGAAGATGCGGAAGGAAATTTCCAGTCCCTTTACACAACGCCTGAATACCGGGAAGCCATGCTGCTTTTTAACCAGATGTACCGGGAAGGCTTACTGACGGACGACAGCTTTACCGTGGATAAGGGCCAGCTTGAGCAGGAAGTTGCGGCAGGCAGAGTATTTGCTTCCACTGCAAAGACAAATGTATCCAATGCGAAACTGAGCCTTTATGCCAGCGACAACAACGCGATTATGCGGTACGCCGGGCAGTTTACCGGCGACAACAATGACAAAGCCATTATTCCCGCACAGAACAATATGGGCTGGACCGCGACGCTTGTCAATAAGGATGCCAAGAATCCTGACAGGATTATCCGCCTGTTTGCCTACCTTAATTCCACGGAAGCAACACTTGATAACGTGTGGGGCGTTGGCGGATGGACGCTTGGCGATGACGGTAAAGTAGCCAGGAATCCTGAGATTGCAGCCGTTCGTGATGAAAATCCTACAGAGTTTACGGCTAAATACGCGGGAAGCATGGACTGGACCAGCGATTATACTATTATACAGGGCACATATCCTTTAGATGAGGGCGTTTGGTCGGACGATACTTACCTTATGACGCACGATGACCGTATGATAATCTATGACGATAAATGTTTTGCCGACGTAGCGCCGGAAGCCGGAAGCGACGAGGCCGCCATTCAGGCAAGAATCAAAGAGTACCGATTACAGGCGCTTGGCAGTATTATCACCGCTCCTACCGCAGAACAGTGTGAAGCCGAGCTGGACGCCGCTTTGGCAGAAATGGAAAATCTCGGACTGAGCAAGCTGATTTCCTATCAGAACGAATTGTTCCAGGCAAATAAGGCGAAGCTGGGATTAAAATTTGCCTATCCCGGAAATAAGTAAATAGAAACTGTATATTCAGACACAGAAGGAGGGCGCGGCAGGCGCTCTCTTTCTCTTTAGGGCGCATCTTCCTCCGCCGCGTCCGGGCGGCGTTCAACCAGAAAACGAAAAGTGGTGGTTTTCCCGTCGCTGTTGACCTGAATATAGTGGGAATCCCCGTAGAACAGTTTGAGACGGGAATTAATATTATTTAACCCCACACGTGCGCCATGGCTTTTGACGGAAACGGGATTGTTTTTGAAGCGTTCGTTGAGTTCGGCCGCCCGGTCGGCAGATACCGGCTCGCCGTTATTTTCTATGAGAAGCTCAATCTGCCCGCCAAGCATCCTCGCCGAAACAGATACCTGCAGAGGGGAGGCATTGCCGCGGTATTTAAAGCTGTTTTCCACAAAGGGCTCCAACAGGAAACGGATTACCCGCTCCTTTAAAAGCTCTTCGGGGATATCAAATTTAATTTCAAAGGGAATATCCCGGATGCGCTGAATGGCTATGTAGTATTTAACCTGCGCAATCTCGTCCTCCAGCGTGGACATCAAATCTTTGGTATTGAGATTATAGCGCAGCATCCGGCAGAAGGCGGAAACCGCGCCGCTTTCCTCATACAGCCCGGCCAGTTCCATTCGGGCGGAAAACACTTCCATGGTGTTATATAAAAAGTGGGGGTTAATCTGATGCTGGAGGGCCAGCAAAACGGCCTCTTTGGCGGCGGTTTCCTTTTGTATTTTCTGGTCTAACAGGAAACGTATCTGCCCCAGAAGATAGGTGATACGCCGCGCCAGTACAGAAATTTCATCTTTCCTCTTTGAAATCCCGTCTATAGAAAAACTGCGGAGCCCGGCGGGGGGATTGAAGTCGTTTTCGATTGCAACGGCCATTTCATCAAGACAGTGATGGATATCCTCAATCAGACGGCGGTTGTACGAAAAAAAGCCGGCTAACATGACAAGGACGACAACCAGCAGCAGAAAAATCGCAAGCGCGGCCAGAAAAGTAATCTGGGACCGGGGCGAGATAATCACGATATCAAAAAGCCCGTTGGGAAGCTCATAGCGCGAATAAACCAAAGACGTGGTATGGCCGGCCATATCGCCGGCGGCAAGGCGGCGGAGCTGGTCTTTGGTCAATGACTGTTCCGAATAGTTATAAAAATAACAGTCGTCCACCACAATAAAGCCCGGCTGTGCCAGAGAGTCATGGGTCGTCAGCACCCGTTTGGGAACCATTGCCTCCACAACGCCAAGCAGACGGTTTCCGATTTGAATCTTGTGCAGGAAGTGGTAGGTGTCGTCGGAACCCAGCCGCTTGTTTTCGGGAAGCTCGCTGTCAAAATCGCCGTCAAGCCATACGCTTTCCTGACCGGAATCATAAAACGACTGAAAAACTTTTCCCTGATTGATATACCGCATGGGATAGAAAATACCGAACCCCATGGGAATGGAGGTGTTTTCCAGATAGACCCGCAGCCTGATATCAGACATGCCGTTGGTGGTTTTTACAAATTCATATATGGTGGTGCGATAGTAAGTGAGGTCGGGAGAGGATATGTATTCCTTGTCAAAAAAATTCAGAATACTCTGATTCTGTAAAATAGAGTCGCACATGTTTTCCGCCAGTTCCCCCTGCCGTGAGACTGCGTTCACCATCTGTGAGGCAAGATTTTCATTTTGGATGATGTCGTTTTTCAACTGAAGCCGGTTGGCATAGACTACAACTCCCGTCAGGATTATGGCGAAAGGCAAAAGAACGAAACAAAAATAAGAGATGATGAATTTTTTAAACAGACGGTTTTCTCCCATGATAAACCTCCTCTAATACGGTTTGATAAATAGATGAAGATATGCTATACTCAAAATAAGAATCGGGAAAGGGGTGCCGGCAGCATGAAAATTCTTGTAGTAGATGATGACTGTCTGGTTTGTAAGAATGTAAAGTCAAAACTCCAGCGGATTATCGGCCCGGATAAACTATTCTGTCAAACGGCGGTCAGTGTCGTTGAGGCCAAGCTGTTGCTTCAGAACGGGCCGCTCCCCGATATTCTGGTAACCGACCTGAACATGCCGGGCTTTTCGGGCTTTACCCTTATCAAATATGTAAAAGAACATTATCCCGATGTGACAATCTATGTCCTGAGCGGATATGACGATTACCAACTGGTCCGTCAGGCGTTTTTGAGCGGTGCGGACGATTATCTGCTCAAACCGGTGGATGTGGAGGAACTGCGTGAAAAACTGTTCCACACGTCGGAGAAATCCCAAACAAAGTCCGGGGTAAGAGATTTTCAGTTTGAGTCAGTCCTGGCATTTATTGATGAAAATATCAGCAGGGATATTACCATGGACGAGGCGGCCGCCAGTATAGCGATGAGCTATAATTATTTCAGCCGACGCTTTAAAGAGCTTACCGGTTACAGCTTTCCGGAGTACGTTAACCGCAGGCGGATAGAGCTCTCCAAAGCCTATCTGCGGGACCCAAGCCTTAAAATTGCAGATATCGCGTACAAAATCGGCTACCATTCCCCGTCAACTTTTTCCCGCGCTTTCAGGAAATATGAAGGCTGTTATCCTACGGATTACCGCAGAATACAGAATGTCCCTACCGAATGATTATACACACTTGCCGAATCAAAGGCAAGTGCCCCTGATTTAATAAAAGCGCAAAGCTTTGGAATAGCCCGGGCTTTGCGCTTTTTTGGCTTTTAAAACTGGCTGTTTTTGCAGTCGGTTTACATCTCGGGGCGGGAATGATAGAATATAGAAGGAATACGGCGTAAGTGATGTCAAAACAGACAAAAGGACGAAATGAAAGTCAGTTGTCTGGCAGACAAAGAAGGGAGCGTTTCAATGGCTTTTGACGGAATAACCATAGCGGCAATCGTGAAGGAAATGAAAGAAACACTAACCGGAGGGCGGATTTACAAAATCGCCCAGCCGGAAAACGACGAGCTGCTGCTTACCATAAAAACAGCTACGGGAGGACAAAAGCGCCTCCTCATATCGGCGGGGGCGTCCCTGCCGCTGATTTATCTGACGGAAAATAATAAGCAAAGCCCTATGACGGCGCCGGGCTTTTGCATGCTTCTGCGGAAGCATCTGCAGAACGGACGGATTACGGATATTACCCAGCCCGGCCTTGAGCGGGTGATTCATCTTCATGTGGAGCATCTAAACGAGATGGGCGACCTCTGCCGCAAGCGGCTGGCCGTGGAGATAATGGGAAAACACAGCAATATTATTTTCATTGACGAGGGCGATACGATTATCGACAGCATCAAGCATATTTCCGGCATGGTGAGCTCCGTCAGGGAAGTTCTGCCGGGACGAAGCTATTTTATTCCCATGACAGTGGACAAGAAAAATCCTCTGTCCCTGGATTTTGCTTCTTTTAAAAGCATAATGCTGTCGGTGAATATGCCGGTTTACAAGGCGATTTACAGCCATTACACGGGGATTTCACCGATTATTGCGCAGGAAATCTGCTATCGGGGAAAAATCGACGGGGATGTTTCCACAGGGATGTTTTCGGATATGGCTGCGGGAGAGGCCGCTCTTTTGGCGGTGTATGGGGCTTTTGAAGAAATGATGGGGCTGGTGGGAAAAGGATGCTTTTCTCCGGCCATCATTTACGAAAAAGGCGCGCCGGTTGAGTTTTCCGCGGTTCCCCTTACCATGTACGGTGAGGACGACTGCCTTTCTTTTGACTCCGTCAGCCGGCTTCTGGAACAGTATTACGCGGAAAAAAGCACGGTTACCCGGATTCGCCAAAAGTCGGTGGATTTGCGGAAAATCGTCCAGACGGCGCTGGAGAGGAACGTTAAAAAATACGATTTGCAGATAAAGCAGATGCAGGACACGGAGAAGAAGGACAAGTACCGGATTTACGGGGAACTTTTAAATACCTACGGCTATGAGGCGGCGCCCGGGGATAAATCGTTGACGGCGTTGAATTATTATACGAACGAAATGATTGCGATTCCCTTAGACCCCCAGCTTTCCGCTTCCGAAAATGCCAAAAAGTATTTTGACAGATACGGAAAAATGAAGCGAACTTATGAGGCGTTATCCGAGCTTACGAGGCAGGTGAAGGAGGAGATTGACCATCTGGAATCCGTTCAGGCGGCCCTTGACATTGCCCTCCACGAGGAAGACCTGGCGCAGATTAAGGAGGAGCTGATTGCAAGCGGCTATATCCGCCGGAAGGGCGGGAGCAAAAAGGTGAAGTTTACCAGCCGTCCTTTTCACTATATAAACGAAGCGGGTTTCCATTTTTATGTGGGAAAAAATAATTACCAGAATGACGAGCTTACCTTTAAGTTCGCGTCCGGCAGCGACTGGTGGTTCCATGCGAAAGGGATTCCCGGCTCCCATGTGATTGTGCGCTCCGAGGGGAAAGAGCTCCCCGACGAAACCTTTGAGGACGCCGCCAGGCTGGCCGCTTACTATTCCAAAGGCCGCGGCCAGGAAAAGGTGGAAATCGACTACACGGAAAAGAAAAACGTGAAAAAGCCGGGGGCCGCCAAGCCGGGGTTCGTGGTTTATTATACCAATTATTCCATGATGATTGACACGGATATATCGGGGCTGAGGCTCCTGGAGGATTAAAAGCAAAGCGGGCCGCCGGCCATGACGGAATATTTCATGCGCGTTAACGTAATCCTTGACGTTTTAAGGCGCTTCGCCTATAATAAAATGAAATAATCACCGGACCAAAAGACAGCGGACGCGGCGGCATATATCGGGGCGTCTGCAAAGGCAATCACAGGAGGAACGTCATGATTAAAAGTATGACGGGGTTTGGCAGATGCGAGGTGCAGGAAGCCGAACGAAAAATTACCGTGGAGATGAAATCGGTTAATCACAGGTATCTGGATGTGAGTATCAAAATGCCGAAGAAGCTGAATTTTTTTGAGGCGGCGATAAGGAGCGAGCTGAAAAACTATATCCAGAGAGGAAAGGTGGATATCTTCATTTCCTATGAGGATTTCACGGAATCAAACGTATGCGTTAAGTACAACAGAGAACTGGCCGCGGAATATCTGGGATATTTAAACCAGATGGCGGAGGATTTTTCTCTGGAAAACGACGTGAAGGTTTTTGGTCTGTCCAGATATCCGGAAGTCTTTACCATGGAGGAACAAAGCATTGACGAGAAGAAACTCTGGGAGCTTTTAAAACAGGCCCTTGAGGGCGCGGCGAAAGGCTTTGTGGAAACCAGAATCACGGAAGGCGCGCACTTGCGGGACGACCTTCTGGAAAAACTGGACGGTATGCTTTCGCATGTGGATTTTATAACGGCGCGTTTCCCGCAGATAGTAGCGGAATACCGTCAGAAACTGGAGGATAAGGTAAAAGAGCTTTTATCGGACGTGAACATAGATGAAAACAGACTCCTTATGGAGGTTACCATTTTTGCCGACAGAGTGTGCGTGGACGAAGAACTGGTGCGTCTTAAGAGCCATATTGAAACGACGAAGGAAACTTTGAAGGCGGGCGGCAGCATCGGACGGAAGCTGGATTTCATTGCGCAGGAAATGAACAGGGAGTCCAACACCATATTGTCCAAGTCAAACGACCTTGAGATTTCAGGACATGCCATTGAGCTGAAAACGGAAATCGAAAAGGTGAGAGAGCAAATCCAGAATATTGAATAAAGGGATTTTTTATGAATAAGCTGATTCATATAGGGTTTGGTAATATTGTAAATGCCGGAAAAATTATTGCGATTGTAAGCCCTGATTCCGCCCCGGTCAAGCGTCTGGTTCAGAAGGCAAGGGAGACGGGAGATGCAATTGACGCTACTCAGGGAAGAAAAACAAAAGCCGTGCTTGTAATGGAGAACAGCCAACTGGTGCTTTCAGCGCTCCTTCCGGAAACAATTGCACAGAGAGCACAGGCGGAAAGCAGAGAGGAAAATGAAGCGTAAGGGAATATTAATTGTGGTTTCGGGTTTTTCCGGGACGGGAAAGGGCACGCTTATGAAAGAGCTGGTTCAAAGCTACGACGATTATGCCCTGTCCGTATCCATGACCACCAGAAGCCCCAGACCGGGGGAGGAGGAGGGAAAGGAATACTTTTTCGTATCCCGGGAAGAATTTGTAAGTCAGATAAATAACGACGGTCTTATTGAATATGCATCTTACTGCGAGCATTATTATGGAACGCCGAGGGAATATGTGGAGGCGCATCTGGAGGCCGGAAAAGACGTGATTCTGGAAATTGAAATCCAGGGTGCGCTCAAAGTAAAAGAAAAGTATCCTACAGCCCTGCTGCTGTTTGTAATGCCGCCGAACGCCGCGGAGCTAAAAAGGCGTCTTGAAAAGAGAGGCACGGAAAGCCCCGAAGTTATCAGAATGCGGCTGGAACGCGCGCTGGAGGAGGCAAAGGGCATCGAGGAGTATGACTATATCATTATTAACGACAAACTGGAGGAGTGCGTCAGGAACCTGCACGCTCTGATACAGGCGGCTCACGAGACGCCGGAGAGAAACGTAGAATTAATTGAAAATATAAGAAAAGACCTGAAAAATATTTGTGTGTGAGAGGAGAAAATATGTTACATCCATCTTATTCTGATTTAATGAAAGTAGTAAACAGCGAGGTTGAGCAGGGAGAAGCGCCAGTGGTAAACAGCAGATATTCCATCGTTATGGCTACTTCCAAGAGAGCAAGGCAGATTATAGGCGGGGAAGAGCCGTTGGTATACTGTGTGAATAATACCAAGCCTCTTTCGGTAGCGGTGGAGGAGCTGAATCAGGGAAAGATAAAAATTCTTTCAGATGACTGAGACTATAGGCAGTAGCCGCAAAATTTTCAAGTTGGCTTTGGCCAGCTTGTTTTTTGTAAAAGGAGAAACCGCACGGCGCGGACATGAGCCGGATATGCGGGCTGGGAGAGGTACATGAATATATTACTTGTTTCACTGGGGTGCGATAAGAACCTGGTGGATTCCGAGGTAATGCTCGGAGCGCTTTCCGAAAAGGGATATCAGTTTACGGATGATGAAAGCAGGGCGGACGCCGTGATAGTGAACACCTGCTGTTTTATCAACGACGCCAAGGAGGAGAGCATCAACACGATACTGGAAATGGCGGAACTTCGAAAGAGCGGTCAGATTAAGGCGCTGATTGTGGCGGGCTGTCTGGCCCAGCGCTACCGGGAGGAAATACAGAAAGAAATTCCGGAGGTGGACACCATTATCGGAACCATGGCCGTTTTGTCCGTCACCGAGGCTCTTGAAAAGACACTGGAGGGAAAGCCGGAAAACCATATGGAGGAGAACGCGCCCGTAAAAGGCTTAAAGAAACGGGTGGTGACCACAGGCGGGCACTACGCCTATCTGAAAATAGCGGAGGGGTGCGATAAACACTGTACTTACTGTATCATTCCAAAGATAAGGGGAAGCTATCGCAGCGTTCCCATGGAAGAACTTCTGGAAGAAGCGAAAGAGCTTGCGGAACGGGGCGTCCGGGAACTGATTCTGGTGGCGCAGGAAACCACGCTTTACGGCATGGATTTATATGGAAGGAAATGCCTGCCGGAATTGCTTACGCGGCTGTGCCGGATAAAAGAGCTTGAATGGATTCGGATTTTATACTGCTACCCGGAGGAGATTACCGAAGAGCTGATTTCGGTGATGAAACGGGAGGAAAAAATCTGTCATTACCTCGATATTCCCGTGCAGAGCGGAAGCGATACCGTTTTAAAGCGCATGGGAAGAAAAACCGACAGCGGACAGATTAAGAATATGGTAAGGCGTTTAAGGGAAGAAATTCCCGATATCTGCCTGCGAACTACGCTTATCGCCGGATTTCCGGGCGAAACGGAAGCAGAGCATGAACAGACTCTTGACTTTGTGGATGAAATGGAATTTGACAGACTTGGCGTGTTTACCTATTCCGAGGAGGAGGATACTCCGGCGGCAAAGATGCCAAACCAGATTCCGGAGGAGGAAAAGGAACGGCGAAGAGACGAGATTATGGAGCTTCAGCAGGAGATTGCCTTTGAAAACGCCGAAGCAATGGTAGGACGCAGGGTAAAGGCGATGATTGAGGGAAAGGTGGCGGATGAAAACGCATACGTGGCCCGGACCTACAAGGACGCGCCCGGCGTGGACGGTTTTCTTTTTATCAATACGCAAAGAGAGCTTATGAGCGGCGATTTTGCGGATGTAAAGATTACCGGCTCCAATGAATATGATTTGATAGGAGAAATGGAGGAGGAAAGATGAATTTACCAAATAAACTGACGATGTTCCGGGTGATACTGATTCCGTTTTTTATTGTGTTTTTGCTGGCATCAATAACGCCTTATGACAAGTGGATTGCGCTTGCGGTTTTTATCATTGCCAGCCTGACGGATTTACTGGACGGAAAAATCGCGCGCAAGTACAATCTGGTCACGAATTTCGGAAAATTTATGGACCCTCTTGCGGATAAACTGCTTGTATGCTCAGCACTGATTTGTCTCATCGAGCTTGACAGGATTCCCTCCTATATGGTGATTATCATCATAGCCAGGGAATTTATTATCAGCGGTTTCCGGCTTGTAGCGTCGGACAACGGGGTGGTGATTGCCGCCAGCTACTGGGGAAAGTTTAAAACCACTTTTCAGATGGCGGCGGTATGTCTTTTGATTGCGGATATCGAGGCGCTTTTTTGGGTAACGCAGGCGGTTTTGTGGATTGCGGTGGCGCTGACAATAGTGTCTCTTATCGATTATCTGATTAAAAATAAAGATGTAATGAAGGAAACGAAATAGTATGTCAGAAAGAGTTTCGGCGGAAGAGCGTGTTGTGGAGAAATTAAAAGAAAAAGGCTGGCAGATAGTCTGCGCAGAGTCCTGTACCGGCGGCATGATTGCCTCCACTTTGGTGAATGTGGCGGGGGTGTCGGAGGTGCTTTCGGAAAGTTATGTTACTTATGCCAATTCCGCCAAGGAAAAGCTTTTGGGCGTATCGAAGGACGCTTTGGAAAAGTGGGGAGCGGTGAGCAGAGAGGTGGCAAAGCAGATGGCTGTGGGAGCGGCCGGGAGGGCTGGCGCGCAGACAGCCGTCGCGGTTACCGGAATTGCGGGGCCGGACGGCGGCACACCTGAAAAACCGGTGGGACTGGTATTTATTGGCTGCTTTGTCAACGGAAAAGTCCTTGTCACCGAAAATCATTTTGACGGAAACCGACTGGAAATCAGGCAGCAGACCACGAAAGCGGCGCTTATGCAGCTTCTTGAATGCCTTGAATGACAGCTTTAAAAAGCGGGAAGAGGGGGAGCTTTAAAAGGTTTGAGAGGGAATTTTGCAGGGAGGTTTTTTTATGGGGAATAAGTGGAGTACAGGACAAAAAACGGCTGTTATTGTTGGGAGTATCTTTGCGGGAATACTATTACTGACGGTGTTTTGCATTGATGTTTTACGGTTGGCCAGTTACTGTTTTTACATTGAAAATGACTATCCCACAGCCAGATACAGGCAGGAGGAACCTTATGCCTATCGGGGAGATTCTGACGGTTCTGACGGATACGATTTTGATGATTACGGGGATTACGGCAGTTATGGTTATGACGACTACGGCTATGGTAACGGTTATTATGACGGCTACGGCGATTATGACAGCGAAGAGTCGGATAGCGGGGAATACTATGAGTTCCATGACGCTATCAGAAATGACTTGTTCTATCAGATAGATTTTGAATATTACGGGGAAGTGTTCGGAGACGATAATGTGGAGCTTTCAATGGCTTATCCCGTGATATATGGCAAAGAGAACAGTTCCATAGATGCAGAAAGCGTGAACCGGGTAATCCAAAGAGAAGTGGGAGAGATAAAAGAGTATGTCGCCTCCGTCGGCGAGGAACTTTCCTCAGATGTGTATTTCCGTTTTGATGTGGACTGTTATGTGACCTATATGGACGAAGAAATTCTCAGTATTATTTATGTGGAAAGCGGTTATCTGGACGGCGACAGCTATGAAAATTACGTAATTTCCGTCAATGTGGACATGAAGAGCGGACTTGCCATGACAAATTCCCAGATTCTTGACATTGACGATGAGTTTTCCATTGATTTCAGAAACAGAAGCGAGAGACAAAACGGGGATGTGGGAGAAATTTCCATGTTTTCCGACCAGGACATTACGGAAATGCTCACAGACGACAACAGTCTGATAATCTTTTACACGCCGCTCGGTATGGAGGTCGGATTTAACTATTATTACGGGTGGGTAACGGTTACCTACAAGGATTACCAGAAGTACGAAAGTTTATTTTAAGTTTATTTTTGTTTATGAATTTTTCGTTGTCAAAGCGGCGGAAGTGTGATACTTTGATTAAGTAATACAACATTTCTGGCCGCTTTCTTACTTTGTGTTATATTTCCGGTGTATCGCCGTATGTCCAGAGAAAATGTAAAAATAAAATAAGGGGGAAATGCCTTTGAGAGAGGTTTATTGGACACATACTGGTGTATAATGGATTTCAGATAACACGGAAGCCGGTTTTGGATTCTGCATGAACAAAATTGCAGGATTTTCAGGAAAACAGGGGGATTTCGTGGAAAGGAAAAGATAGCATTGACAAAACCGAACGTTTGTTTTATAGTAATTAAGAACAAACGTTCCCAAACCAAAAGAGACTTTAAAACAGCAGGCACACAGGAAGGGTGCTTGTGGAACTGAAACAGCAAGCACACGAACGGTGCACGGAACAATTTCAGGAATCAAGGAGGCCGGAAATTGTTCCAGACCAGTTGTACAGGAAGGGTGCTTGCGGAACTGGAATGGAGAGAGAGTTATGGAAAAGGACGACAAATTAAAAGCGTTAGACGCGGCCCTCGGGCAGATTGAAAAACAGTTTGGAAAGGGAGCGGTTATGAAACTGGGCGATTCTTCCGCAAAGATGAATGTGGAAACCACCCCCACCGGTTCCCTGAGCCTTGATATTGCGCTGGGACTGGGCGGAATACCCAGGGGAAGAATCATTGAGATATACGGACCGGAATCCAGCGGTAAGACTACCGTTACCTTACATATGATTGCCGAGGTTCAAAAAAGAGGAGGAATTGCAGGCTTCATTGACGCGGAACACGCGCTTGACCCGGTTTACGCCAGGAATATTGGCGTGGACGTGGATAACCTTTATATTTCCCAGCCTGACAACGGAGAGCAGGCGCTTGAGATTACGGAAACGATGGTTCGTTCCGGCGCGATTGATATCATAGTGGTTGACTCCGTAGCGGCCCTTGTGCCCAAGGCTGAAATTGACGGCGATATGGGAGACTCCCATGTGGGCCTTCAGGCCAGACTGATGTCGCAGGCTTTGCGTAAGCTGACGGCGGTTATCAGCAAATCCAACTGCAGCGTTATTTTTATCAATCAGCTCAGGGAAAAGGTGGGCGTGATGTTCGGCAGTCCGGAGACCACAACCGGCGGTCGCGCGCTTAAATTTTACTCCTCCGTCAGGATGGACGTAAGAAGAATCGAGACGTTAAAGCAGAGCGGAGAAAACATCGGAAACAGAACCAGAGTCAAGGTCGTTAAAAATAAAATCGCGCCTCCCTTTAAAGAGGCTGAATTTGATATCATTTTCGGAAAAGGAATTTCGGTGGAGGGAGATATACTGGATTTGGCGGCTGAAGCCAATATAGTAAATAAGAGCGGGGCGTGGTATGCCTATGGCGGAGGAAAAATCGGCCAGGGACGTGAGAATACCAAACAGTATCTGCGTGAAAATCCTAATATTCTGGAAGAAATCTCCGAGAAGGTGAGAGTACATTTCGGATTGCAGGAAGGTCCTTCGGCAGAGGGCGCGGAGGAGACGGCGGAGAAGGGGGCCGGTAAAACCGCTTCCGGGAAAGACGCGCCGGCGTCCTCAAAAAAGTCAGGAAAGTCAAGTGAAGCATGACAGTAACGAAAATTACCGAAATATCAAAATCCAGAATGAAAATTGAAGTAGACGACGAAGCGTCCTTTGTCCTTTATAAGGGAGAAATACGGGCATTTGGAATCCGGGAAGGGCAGGAAATAGAAGAAAAAGCCTACCGGGAAATTATGGATGAAACGCTGCCAAAGAGAGCCAAAATGCGTGCGCTTTATCTGCTCAAAGGCCGCGCCTATACAAAGGCGCAGCTAACGGATAAGCTGAAAGCAGGCGGATACCCGGAAAGGGTCATCGAAGAAGCAATGGCATATGTCCGTTCCTTTGGATATATAAACGATAAAAGCTATGCGCTGGACTTTATAGAATATAATAAGGAAAGCAAGAGCAAAAAAAGAATCTTTATGGATTTGTGGCGTAAAGGGATTTCGGGAGATATTGTCGAGGAAGCATGGGAGGAAGCCGTAGACGGAGCGGGAGAAGAACTGGCAGGAGAGCTTGAAAAGGAACAGATTCTCCGTTGGATAGAGAAAAAAAATTTTTGTCTCCAAACGGCTACGATAAAGGAAAAGCAGAGAATGACGGCTTTTCTGTACCGAAAGGGGTTTGGAGCCGACGCAATAAGAAATGCACTTTTGCTTGACATAACTTCTATTTAAGTTTAAAATCATAGTATTGTAAATTTCTTTTAGAATGTTAAAACTGCAAGAGGCTGATTGATTTTTTATCGGTGTCTGTTACATACATTCTATATAGATTAGGGTACAATGAAAACTAAATAAGGAGGTGCTCCTGTAAATGGTGCAGGTTTTGATTGCTGTCATTGGCACGGCGATAGTGACGGCTCCTGTTGCATGGTATCTGGCAACGGCATACTATAAAAAGATGTCGAATGCCAAAATCGGCAATGCAGAGGAGAAGGCACGTGAAATTATCGATGAAGCTTTGAAAACTGCCGAAACCAAAAAGCGCGAGTCTTTGCTTGAAGTCAAGGAAGAATCCATTCGTACAAAGAACGAATTGGACAAGGAGATTAAAGAGCGTCGTGCGGAAGCGCAGCGTTATGAGCGCAGGGTTCAGCAGAAGGAAGAGAACATTGATAAAAAGTCGGAAGCGATTGAGCGTAAAGAAGCCAATCTGGCGGCCAAAGAAAATGAACTGGCCAGACAGAAAGCTGAAATTTCAAAGCTGAATGAGGAAAGATTACAGGAACTGGAACGAATCTCAGGATTAACCTCCGAGCAGGCAAAAGAATATTTGTTAAAAATTGTTGAAGGTGAAGTAAAGCACGAAACGGCTGTGATGATTAAGGAATTGGAGAATCGCGCCAAAGAGGAAGCAAACAAGAGAGCCCGGGAATATGTGGTTACTGCAATACAGAAATGTGCGGCGGACCATGTATCAGAAACGACAATTTCTGTTGTACAGCTTCCAAACGACGAAATGAAAGGCAGAATCATCGGTAGAGAGGGAAGAAATATCAGAACCTTAGAGACGCTGACAGGCGTTGACCTTATTATCGACGATACGCCTGAAGCCGTGATTTTATCCGGTTTCGACCCTATTCGCAGGGAAGTGGCCAGGATTGCGCTGGAAAAACTGATTGTGGACGGACGTATTCATCCGGCCAGAATTGAAGAAATGGTTGAGAAAGCGCAAAAAGAAGTTGAAATCATGATTAAAGAGGAAGGTGAGGCGGCTACCTTAGAGGTGGGTGTACATGGAATACATCCTGAACTCGTAAGATTGCTGGGAAAGATGAAATTCAGAACCAGCTATGGGCAAAATGCATTAAAGCATTCCATAGAAGTAGCGCAGCTTTCAGGCTTATTGGCCGCAGAGCTTGGTCTTGATGTGAGAATGGCAAAGAGAGCAGGTCTTTTGCATGATATAGGCAAGGCTGTTGACCATGAAATGGAAGGCTCCCATATCCAATTAGGTGTTGAACTGTGTAGAAAATACAAGGAATCACCTACTGTTATTAATGCCGTGGAATCTCATCATGGCGATGTAGAGCCTCAATCACTGATTGCATGTATTGTACAGGCTTCTGACACAATATCAGCCGCCAGACCGGGTGCGAGACGAGAGACGCTTGAAACTTATACAAGCAGATTAAAACAATTAGAAGACATTTCAAACAATTTTAAAGGTGTAGACAAATCTTTTGCAATTCAGGCAGGTAGAGAGATTCGGGTAATGGTAGTTCCGGAACAAATTTCTGATTCCGATATGGTACTTTTAGCCAGAGATATTTCAAAGCAGATTGAAGCTGAACTGGAATATCCCGGACAGATAAAGGTAAATGTAATTAGAGAATCCAGAGTAATAGATTATGCGAAATAATATTTGTATAATTTAAGAATGAAAAGAAAGTATTGAGAACATGACGTTTTCAATACTTTCTTTATTTTTACATTTACATATCTGCTATTTTGATTTTTTTGTCTTTTACCGGTCAGTTTTTACCGATTGCATTAAAAAAAATACAAAAATGATAAAAAAAATCTTGTTTGGTAAAACTTGTTATAGTAGAATAGTAAAGGCGTTGGATTGTATACAATTATCCAATCATACTATACAGGATATATAGGAAGGGAAGAGGGAAAATATGAAGGCGTACAGTGAGCTTAGTCGGGAGGAGTTGCTTACACTTAAAAACGAGCTGGAGAAGGATTATGAAAAAGAAAAAGCAAAAGGGCTGAAACTGGATATGTCCAGAGGAAAAGCCTCGGTAGCCCAGCTTGATATGGAAATGGACTTTCTGGATGTGATAAACTCAACTTCAGATATCAGAACACGGTCGGGAGTGGACTGCAGAAATTACGGACTGTTAGACGGTATTGAAGGAGCAAAGTGGCTGTTGGCAGATATGATTGGGGTTTCCAAGGATATGATTATCGTTTTCGGAAATTCCAGTTTGAATATTATGTATGATACCGTGGTTCGCTGTATGCTCTTCGGCGTGCTTGGAAGCACTCCCTGGTGTAAACTGGATAAAGTAAAGTTTTTATGCCCTGTACCTGGATATGACAGGCATTTTGCAATCACGGAGCAATTCGGCATCGAGATGATTAATATTCCGATGACGGAAAACGGACCGGATATGGATTTGGTGGAGAAATATGTAAACAATGATTCCGCCGTTAAAGGAATCTGGTGCGTGCCCAAATATTCCAATCCCCAGGGTTATACCTACTCGGACGAGACGGTAAAGCGATTTGCCGCTTTGAAGCCGGCTGCTGAGGATTTCAGGATTTTCTGGGATAACGCTTATGCGATTCACGATTTGTACGAGGACGGCGACACGCTTCTGGATATTTTTGCTGAATGTGAAAAGACGGGGAATATAGACATGGTCTATGAATTTTGTTCCACCTCCAAAGTAACCTTCCCGGGGTCGGGAATTTCGGCGATTGCCGCTTCCAAAGCCAACCTGGATTCCATAAAGAGTATTATGACCATACAGACTATCGGACCGGATAAGTTAAATCAGCTCCGCCATACCAGATATTTTGACGATATGGAGGGACTGAAAGCGCATATGAAAAAACACGCGGCAATTATCCGTCCCAAATTTGAGGCGATTCTTGAGGTATTAGAGAGAGAGCTTGGCGGTCTGGGAATCGGTTCGTGGACAAATCCCAGGGGCGGATACTTCATTTCTTTTGAGTCAATGGAAGGCTGCGCGAAATCAATCGTTCAGAAGTGCAAGGACGCGGGCGTTATTTTGACCGGCGCGGGCGCGACTTATCCTTATAAGAAAGACCCGGCCGACAGCAATATCCGTATTGCGCCTACGTTTCCTTCCGAAGAAGAGCTGGCAAAAGCAACGGATTTGTTCGTTCTTTGCGTGAAGCTGGCGAGTGTGGAAAAACTGCTTTCAAATATGCAGTAAATAAGGCGTCGTGAAAGCGGGCGTCTGGGTTTACTGAGTGCAAAATAAAAACACAGCACGGAAGCGAGGGAAAAATGGAAGAAATAAAGAGATTATCCAGAGAACTGGTTGCCCATGGAGCGATTATTGATTATTATCAGGACACCATGCAGATACCCAACGGCAACGTGGTGAAATGGGATTTTATAAAGCATAACGGAGCGGCGGCGGTGGTTCCGGTGGACGGGGAAGGCCGTATTATCATGGTAAGGCAGTACCGCAACGCTTTGGAGCGTTATACCCTGGAAATACCGGCAGGTGGCCTTCAGACGCCGGAGGAACCCACAAAGGACGCGGCGGCAAGGGAGTTGGAGGAGGAGACCGGTTATAAGGCGGGGCAGATAGAACTGCTTATTACGATTCGGACTACAGTGGCTTTCTGCAATGAAAAAATCGATATTTATCTGGCCCGGAATCTGACGGCGGGCAGCCAGCATCTGGACGAGGACGAATATGTCCAGGTAAAAGCCTACACCGTGGATGAGCTTACGGAGATGATTTATTCAGGAGAAATTCAGGATTCCAAGACGGTTGCGGCTGTTCTTGCCTATAAGGACAAACTGAAAATGATTTAGCTTTTGGCGGCAGGCGGTGCATATGCACCGCCTGTTTTTCATATATTGCAGAGAGAGAAATGAAGGCGGTATATGGTGAATAAGACGGAAAGGAATCGCATTTATACATTTTGGCTTTATTTGTTTTTTGCCAGTTTCCTGTTGGGCGTGATTGTGATGAACATGGGAAACGAGGCGCTGCTTTCGGAAGACGGGATTTTCAGCGCGGCGTCGATTAACAGGCTGAAATATATTGAGATTGATAACGGCCGGTTCCTTCAGTATGTGTTAAAGCACAGGCTGGGAGAGGGCATAGCGCTGGTATTACTGTCCACCACGGGTCTGGGGGCCGTGTCGGTTTACATTTTCATTCTCTGGCAGGGGCTTCTGACGGGTATGACGATTACGGCAGCCATTATCCGGTTCGGGATACGCGGATTTCTGCTCTTACTGGGGGGAATGTTTCCCCATCAACTGCTCCTTGTACCGGCGGAAATCATGCTTTTAGGGTGGTGCTATGAAAGCTGTGGAAAAGGGCGTTTTCCGGAAAGCTATGTGAGCTCATATACAGGCAGTAAAAAGCAGCGGTTCTTACGTCAGGGGATTATGCTTTTATGGATAAGCATTGTGATTTTAATCGGCTGTATTCTGGAAAGCTATGTGAATCCGATTCTGATTTCGGATGTTGTGAAAATTTTTTAATGAAATTTTAAAGGTTCCCCTATACTGCCGCGGATTGACTTTGCCGGATTCCTTAAATATAATAAGTTTATTCTGACGGACGGGAGCTTATAGATGGAATCAAATATTGACGGCTTTATCACCTACCTTCGCAATACGAAAAAAATCTCCGAAAATACGGAAATGTCCTATCGTGGGGATTTGATGAAAGCAAAGCGCTACATGGAGGAACAGGGTATCAGGGACGTGAAAAAAATCACGTCGACGAACTTAAATTCCTACATTCTTCATCTTGAAAAAAATAAATTTTCAACGGCAACGATTTCCAGAAATATCGCGTCGCTGAAAGCTTTTTATTCCTATTTATATAAAGAGAATATCGTAAGGGAAAACGCGGCGGAAACTCTCCGCGCGCCTAAAATAGAAAGAAAGGCGCCTGAGATTCTTTCCGTGGAGGAGACGGAAAGGCTCATGGAGCAGCCTCTTGGAGACAACATTAAGGAAATCAGGGATAAGGCCATGCTGGAGCTTTTATACGCCACAGGAATCAGGGTCACGGAGCTTGTCAGCCTGAAAGCAGACGACTTAAATCTGAAAATGGGGTATATAGTCTGCAGGGACGGGGAAAGAGAACGTGTGATTCCCTTTGGAGAACGGGCCGGGGAGGCTCTTGCCCGTTATCTTGGCGAAGCCCGTGAAAAAATGACGTCCGCCGCGGAGACGGAATATTTGTTTGTCAACTGTTCGGGACAGGCTATGAGCCGTCAGGGTTTTTGGAAGCTGGTCAAGCTTTATGCGGGAAAGGCGAATATTACAAAAGATATTACGCCTCAGACTCTGAGAAATTCTTTTGTGGCCCATTTGCTGGAAAACGGAGCGGACTGGCAGACGGTGCTGTGCAGGTATAAAGGATACAGCCCGAGGATATGAGGCGGGGGCAGGAAAGGAATGGAATAGACAAAAAAGCCGGTCCATGAAAGGCGCCGGCTTTTTTTGAACGGACGGGAGACATTGTTTTTGCCCGTTCTTTTATTAGATTATTTTCTGCCTCCCTCAGCCAGGTTTATCAGGCGGATTTATTCGTATTCCGCGATATCATAAATCAGTTTTTCGGAAGCTTCCCAGCCAAGGCAGGGGTCGGTGATGGATTTGCCGTAAACGCCGCCGCCGATTTTCTGGCAGCCTTCCTCGATGTAGCTTTCAATCATAACGCCCTTTACAAGGCTGTGGATATCCGGGTTTAGCTTGCGGCTGTGCATCACTTCTTTTACAATACGGATTTGCTGTTCATACTGTTTGTTGGAATTGCTGTGGTTGGTATCAATTACGGCAGCCGGGTTCTTTAAGTCTCTCTCGTTGTAAAGCTCAAGAAGCAGATTCAAATCTTCATAGTGGTAATTGGGAAGATTTCCGCCATGCTTGTTGGTGGCCCCTCTTAGAACCGTATGAGCCAAATCGTTTCCGTTGGTTTTGGATTCCCAGCCTCTGTAAATGAAAGAGTGGGGATGCTGGGCCGCATAGACGGAGTTTAACATAACCGTTAAGTTGCCGCTGGTGGGATTTTTCATTCCGGCGGGAACGTCGAAGCCGCTGGCCACAATTCTGTGCTGCTGGTCCTCCACGGAGCGCGCGCCGATGGCCACATAGGATAAAATATCTGATACATAGCCCCAGTTGTCGGGATAAAGCATTTCGTCCGCGGCGGTAAGGCCGGATTCCTCGATGGCTCTGATGTGCATTTTCCGCATGGCGATAAGGCCCGTCAGAAAATCCGCCTCCTGCTCGGGATTGGGCTGATGGACGATTCCTTTATAGCCTTCTCCTGTAGTGCGGGGTTTATTGGTGTAAATGCGGGGAATCAGTATCAGCCTGTCCTTTACCTTTTCACTTAGCTTTGCAAGTCTGGAAACATAGTCGCAGACGGCTTCCTCATTGTCCGCGGAGCAGGGCCCGATAATTACAAGGAATTTCCGGCTTTTCCCCGTGATAACGTCGCGTATTTGCGCATCTCTTTCTTCCTTCAGCTTAATCAGCTTCGGCGGAACGGGATGCAGTGTTCTTATTTTTTCCGGTGTCGGAAGTAATTTCGTTAATTCAATTGGCATATTGCGGTCCTCCTTGGTTGATAACCCTGTACATTATAATATAGGGGAAGTGCAAGTGCAAGAAAAAGTATCCCGGAAAGTCCAAGTTCCCACGGAAATCAATTTTCAGATTCCGGTGAGAGTATGCAGGGTCAGA
>CAJTMZ010000003.1:0-23779 GCA_910577445.1 uncultured Lachnospiraceae bacterium
AGCGTGGGTGGGGAAAAGCTGCACAGATATGTATATCCCACGCATTTATGATACAGGATATTGATACTTCTATCGGAGAGTTTGATGTCAGTGATGAGGATTACCTGTTTATGAAAGATTTTGTTGCAAATGCGGTATATGATGATTATGACCGTCTGGTACAGCTATGTGACGCATTGGCTATGCCTACGGGGTTCTGCCTTTTGGAAAAGAGATTCGTAGATGTGACAATACGGTACGGCATCCACCCGGCGACAATAGACAGGTGGAAAAAAATTTTAGAGATTAAAAAACTGTTTGAAGAACAGATTGGCTGCTCTGTTTATACTCTGCTTCCGGGCGTTGTGGAAAACAGTTTTCGTTAGGGAGGGATATTGTGTATTACGAAGCAAGCGATTTTTTAGAAACTGCGGACAGCGATACATTAAAGCAGATTGCCCGCACAAGGGAATTAACACGGGAATATTATTTTTCTCATTATGAATATACGGAAAAAAGGACTGCCATTCTACATGAGTTGTTGGGTGGAATGGGGAAAACGTGGCAATCGACACGCCGCTTCATTGTGATTACGGGAAGAATATCTTTTTGGGAAATAATGTGATAATCAATATGAACTGTACCTTCGTAGATAATAAGCCTATCCGAATTGGCAACAGGGTTCTGATTGCGTCAAATGTGCAGCTTTATACATCTTCACACCCGGTTTTACCACAGGAAAGGCTTGTGCCGGACTTTAGGGAACGCCGGACAACGTTTTTCAGAACCTTTGCACGTCCAATAGAAATAAAGGACAATGTATGGATTGGCGGCGGCTGTATTATCCTGCCCGGAGTCACCATAGGGGAAAACAGCGTGATAGGGGCCGGGTTCAGAAACTTCAGATAAACTTTTGATTATGCACTACTCGAAAACAATTATATTATCATCCTCAAAGGAAATCGCCTGTGTATTACCTAACTTTATACGTTCCTGCCTGTTCCTGGCATAGCGCCCTGTCTTTTCACGAATTTCATCATTACAGTGGACATCTAATCCGCATTTCAACAGTCCTAAATTATTTGGCATATCATTGGCAAAAATCATACTTCCCGCGCTTACTCCAATTACAATTTTGCCCAAAGATATAAATTCCAAAAGCTGTTTCCTGAAATTTTTTTCATTTATTCTTTTTAGCAGATAGTCAGAACTTCCCCCACATAAATAGATTACGTCATAACTGTTAATAATATTGTTTTCTATCTCATCATGCAAATCATATACAAATATGTTTTCACGCTTTATTCCGCATTTTAATAAATCATTCAGACATTTCGGCAATACGTCAATCGCATCGGGCGAGGTTGCTGCTGTGGGAATAAATATTGCCTTAATTTCCGAAGTGGTTTTTTGCAGCATATCCATAAATGACTTTTCAATTCTTTTTGTTTCCAATCCGCAGGACGTAAGTAGTACGTTCATATCACAATCTCCTGAGTTTTAATTGTCTTTCTGACAGAATACCATAATCACACTAATAATGCGTGCAAGCACACATAAGAAAAGACGCATGGTTTACACATACTGTTCTATGCACCTTTACGCTGTTTTATTGATATTAAATTATTTTTCAATTACACTAACTGCATAACCTCAGCTTTGACTTCCTCAATTTCCTCGTTAGATAGCTCTGAAAAAAATATTTTTATTTCATCTGACGAGATTTTTCCATTTTTTAACATGAGAATTGCTTTCTCTTTCAGTTTATCCCTCGCCGCTTCATTCCTCATATCTTCCATAATTTTACACATGGCAGCAACTCCTTTCTCGTCTTGCTTATAATATCGTGCTTTTTTGGCAAGCGCTTCATAATTCATATCATCGGGATTCGTGCATGAAAAATCGTGCATCAGCTTTCCGATTTCATCGTTTCCCCTATATTTCCCGTTAACATATAAAATATGCGAACCGTCGCCAAACAATACCTTATTTTCCCCAATAGTTACATATCTTTCTACCGGATATATCGGCTGGCTTCCTCTCATTATATCATTTTCTGTTATAAAAATAACATAACTGTCAGGAATATCCTCTGTATCATCACCGGACTTTAATATGTGTGCGTCCAGCAGGCTGCTGTTATGCCTTGCTCTCTTTGCGCCTGCTCCCGCGTCTTTCCTCTGAATTTCTACATCAAATTCCTTATCGGTGCTGTCAATCGCATGAACATCTAAAACAGCCGAACGCCCCTGCAAATTCTTCATCGTCTCTTGTGTCCGAACCGATTTAATTTTTATATTCTCTCGCCCTAAAACAATCCGCAGTATCAGCTCCACACCTTCAAAATTATCTGCAAGGCAGACAGACATGAAATCATCGTCCATATATCGGAGTGATTTCAGACGTTCTAAGTCCTTCCTGTGTATCTGCTCCATTGTATTCAAAAATATCACCTTCTTCCACTTTTTATTATACATCACACAATTACCTTTGAAAACTGAATTTCATGTAAAATTTTCTCGGTTTTCTATACGCTCTGACGCTGTGTTACTTATTCAGAATTCCCAAACCATTTTCCAAACATTCTGCATATGGTTAAACAAATAGTCTGCCTGCGATGTGACATGCTCTTTCAATCCTTCATCGCCGGAATCATTTGTAGCATATCCCACTAATTTCTGTCGTATTTTTTCCCATATATCATCGTTCTTTCCGGATGATAATTCCGAAAATTCTTCCTTTAATTCATCGCCGTATGCCACTCTCTCGTTTTCGGTTTTATGAATATTCCCAAGCATCACAGAATATTTATATTCAGCAACCGGATTGGAAGCTGCCGGTCCATATCCCTCAGGATTCTTTTCTCTTGCAGAATCAATCCCCGCAACCACACGATTAAAGCTTTCCATCGGGTTTACATATTCCGAGATAATGTGCGAATTATGCTGATGATACATATCAATCAATTTATTAAACTCATCCCTATGCTTTGCCGGAAGCATCTTATCAACCATGTACCGAAGAGCTGATGTTGATGATTCCAGTTCCGTTGTTGCCTCAGCAGATGTCATAAAGTAGTTGTATTCTTCATCAAAGTGGCTGAAATCAATGCCCGTTTTATACTGACTCCTGCTTAACCTGTCCATGCCGGAGGTAATAAATGCCAATGTATTCTCAAATCTCTTTACTTCATCATCGCTCATTTCATCAAAGAAACCACTGTTATTGAGCGATTCGCTAAATGTAAGCCATTGATTTCCTGTATTATTCCAAAATAAATCCTCTGTATTTTTACCTTCCCCAATAGTTTTCTGCTGCCTGGCATTTATTTCGTACAGGTTTTGCGAATCCTGTTTCATTTTAAGGAATCCTTCTTCGCTGCAAAGAAAATCCATATCTTCCTGCGATATGGCAGCCCGAACTCCTCTGTCCTGAAGATTCAGGGAAGTATATGCTTCTTTTATACCATTGGCTATTTCAGCAGACTTCTCCTCCGAAATAATCAATTTCTGTTGATTCATTTGGTAATTACTCTGATGTCTTTCGGCATAGGCGCCCATATATACATTCATTCCATTTATTTGCATATTGACAATACCCCCATGTATACAATTCAGACTGTTTGATTCACAAGATAACGCACTATTTCTATACCTATAATATCGGTGCTTTAAACTTGAAAATTAATAGTGCGTAAAATTGCGACTCATAATCAGAGTGTTCCATGACTGGTTTTGCCTGTACCGGCAAAGTAAATATGCTCTGCCCGGACGTTGACATATGACTTGTAATTTATGCTTAGAGAATGTATGATATATAAAATTAAATCTTTGGGGGATGCACCTGTGAAAAAGAAAATAAACCGTCTGATAAATATCATTATATTCTGCTTTATAGGTCAGTTCATTGGTTCCGGGCTGTATGATTACTGGCATTTTCGAAAATATCCGGGATTATATGAAATGCAGTCTGCCCCATGGTATACCAGTATCCTGGCAAACGGATTATTTACACTTTTACTATTGACGGTCTGTATCATAGTAAAAGCCATTTTTATCGAGAACTTACGGCTGATAAAAAAAATAACGTTGATTTTGGGCATTATTTTTCTGTTTTTGACATTTACAGGCGGCGGATACGTTCTTATAAATCACGGGCAGGTAAATGCCGGATACGCAGGCGTGCCGGGCATTTTTTCTATTACATGTTTCGCATATTACAGAAAAAAAGAATAGTTCAAAGAGCGGCCCGCTCCCCCTGGAAGCACAGCCGCTCTCCTGTTTTCCAATATTTCTTCAAAAGCCCTCTTTCTTAATCCGCTCCCTCAAACCACAGCATCGGCCTTTTCCCTTCTAATTCCTCCGCCATGTTAAGCGCAAGAATATTCCAGTTAATAAACCCTCCGTTCATAACAGGTTCTCCGGTAAAGGGATTGTAGTACTCGTGAAGGCTTCCCGTCTTTTCCAAATCCCCGCCAAGAAGCGTCAGTGTCCGCTCATACATGATTTCCGCCTCTTTCAGGTAGCCGTAATTCAAAAGCCCTCTGAACACCACATAGTTTGCCACCAGCCATATGGGGCCAAGCCAGTTGGAGGGGTTATTGGTCACCGACAAATCGAACATCTTCTCGTCCTTTGCCAGCGTCACAAGGCCGTATTCGGAGCCAAAGGTTTTTTCATCAAAGATGTGCCGCACCATGGCCGCGGCCTGCTCCTTTGTAGCTATTTTCGCATACATGGGAATAAAGCCCGACCACACCCGGATTTTTATGGGCAGTGTCTTCCAGAACACCCCAAGCCCCTGATGGAACCAGTCGAACTTCCGTGTCCTGATATCCACGTCCACGGAATAGAAAAATTCGTCTCTTTTGTCCCAGCATTCGCTTTGAATGGCCGCAATCAGTTTTTCGCGCTTTTGGCTGTAATATTCCGCCCGCTCTTTTCTGCCAAAACGGCGGCAGATTCTTTCCGCGGCTAAAAGCTCTACGCACATAAAGCTGTTCAGGTAAATATTGGCGGTGGAAAACTTCGGTCTTCCAAAGGTGGCCGGGTCGTTGTCCATGCCAATCATAATGTCGTCGCACCAGACATAAAGGCCGCAGTCTTCAAAATAGTAGTTTTTGTCATAGCAGGCAAAATACTTCTCGATTCCCTCAAAAAAACATTCCGCCCAGCCGTAATCTTTGATATAATCGCTGATTAGACAAATCTGGCTGCACAGGAAAGGCTTATGCATGTTCATTAAAATCCCTTCCTTATGCTTCATGTTAAGATAAGGCTCCGGCCAGCCGGCCACCTCAATCATCATGGGAATATAACCGTCCTCTAGCTGGTGGTCGAAAAAATTTCTGATATTGCCCTTAGCGTGTTCAATAAGGCGCTCCCGCATCCCTGCAGGGCTTTCATTGACACCGCCTTTTGCATATTTATCCGCCAGATTCAAAAATCCGTAAACCGACCAGAAAGTATCCCAGTCCCACACGTTCCCGTCGTAGACCGAACCCGGGTCTATAAAGGGATAATGTATAAACTCCCTGGGCTGCTTTAACACATCCTCTGTATGACCCATCACAAAGGATTCAAGCGTTTTTCTGTATCTTTCCTTTTTTTCCGCTTCCATTTCCATCCTCGTTTCCACTTTGACCTGTTGCCGGTTAAGCCGCGCATAACCTTCCGCACCGTTTTACCCCTTCACCGCGCCTGCCGTCATTCCCTCAATAACCGCCTTATTTAAAATCATATAAAGAATCAGCATGGGGAACACGCTCATGGAGACGGAGGCAAAAATCGCGCCCCAGTTCTTTGAGCCAAACTCATCGGAGAAGTACAAAAGCCCTGTCTGCACCGTCTTTAAATTGGAATCGCTGATAAAGGTCATGGAGAACAGCAAATCGTTCCATTTAAAGAAGAACTGCAGTACCAGCACCGTAACGATGGAGTTTTTCATAAGCGGCGTCAGCACATACCACATCAGGCGGAAAATCCCGCAGCCGTCTATTACCGCCGCCTCCATGATATCATCCGGAAAAGAGCGCAGATACCCTTTCACCAGATAGATGGACAGCGACAGGCCGAACGCGATATAGGTCAGAATCAGACAAAGATGGGTATTGAGCAGCTTTGTCCTGCTGTATATCTGGAACAGAGGAATCAGCGCGATGGCAACGGGAATCATAATGCCAAACGTGAAATACTGAGCGACCGCGTCCCGGAACTTCCACTGCATCTTTGTCACCGCGAATCCCACCGTACAGGAAAAAAGCACGATGAACACCAGTGAAACCAACGTGGTAATCAGACTGTTTTTAAAAAAGGTAGCCATATTCCCGCGGGTCCAGGCGTCCACGTAATTCTGGAAATGAAAACCTTTATTTAAGGCGTACGCCGGATACTCGCTCCACTCGGACTGCTGCTTTAAGGACGCCGTGAGCATCCAGAACAGCGGATAAATTTCAATTACGCATATCAGAAAAATGACGACTCCCCGAACTCCTGCTCTTACTTTTTTCATTTTCCTACCCCCTTAATAGTCCTTCACGTCAAACTTGTTGATAATCGCCGAGCCCACCACGCAAATCAGGAAAATCACAATGGCGATGACGCTGGCATACCCCACCTTATAATAGGTAAAGGCATTATCATACATGTACATGGACAGCGACTTAGTGGCCGCGCCGGGACCGCCTTTTGTAAGCGCTAACGCGGACTCGAACATCTTAACCGTTCCCGAAAAGCTGAATACCGTACTGGTAATCACCATGGGCCACAAAAGCGGAAGCAGGATTCTCCTGAAAAGCTGGAAGCCCGAGGCTCCGTCAACCCTTGCCGCCTCTAAAATATCGTCCGGGATATCCAAAAGCGCGCCGTAAAAGATAACGGAATAAAAGCCCATAGCCACCCAGATATCCATCACGCACAAAGCCCACAGAGCCGTCTTTTCCTGTCCCAGCCAGGGCTGAACCATACTCTGCAGTCCGATTTTGCTTAAAAAGCTGTTCAAAAGGCCGTAGTTGGGCTGAATCTCGTAAATCTTTGCAAACAACTGGCCTACCGCCACCGTGGGCAGCACCACCGGGAAAAACACCAGCGTCCTTACCACCGTTTTGCACTTGCGCAGCCAGAATTTGAACATGAGGGCCATCAGAAGCCCGAATCCCACCTGACCGATTACCACCACCGATATGTACTTAAAGTTCACGCCAAGCGCCTTCAAGAAATTTTTATCGCTAAAAAGATTGATATAATTTTTCAGTCCCGCAAACTCCCATTTAAGCCCCGGACTTCCGGCATACAGCGAATAGTACAGCGACCAGATAACCGGAACCATTACCAGAACCGTATATAAAATGAACGCGGGGCCGACGAACAACGCGATTGCCTTTTTATTTCCCAATACTTTATTCATACCGCTTTCTTCCTCTCATAATCTTTTATTCGAAATATCCTTCCAAACTTTAATGTTCTTATATAAAGGGGAGTGTCCTTAAAACACTCCCCTTCTGTCAGCTTAAAATGCTCTGTGCTTTCTTACTGATTGTCATATACATCCTGAATGGACTGCATATATTCCTGTCCGGTCATATCGCCGTTAAGCAGAGGCTGTACGTTTTCCTGCGCGGTCTTGGAAACTTCGCTGACCATCTTTGCTTCCCACCAGCCGAAGCCTTCGGTGGACTCGTTGATTGCGTCAAGCACCATGAGCGTGTAAGGGTCCATATCCTCAGCCTGTACTGTGTAGGTATATCCCTTTACGGTGGAGAGCTCGTTCATTGCAAGGTCGCCCATATTCTCGCAGAAATATTTCAGGAACCATGCCGTGCCGTCGTCGTATTTGCCCTTATCCAGTGCCAGAATGTTGCCGCAGTTCATGGAGTAGGATGTCGCGCTGCTGATGGATTCGTCGGCTATCGGAATATTGAAGAAGCCGATTCCGTCCTTGCCTGCCGGGTTCTGGCTCTCGTCCGCCAGATTCTGTGTAAACCAGGAACCGTTGTAGAAGATGGCAGCCTTGCCGCTCATCAGCATGGAGCCAGCCGTGTTGGCGTCTACCGTTGTAACGCCTTCGCCAAAGTATCCCTTCTGTGACCACTCCTGGAGCTTGTCGGCTGCCGCCACAAGGCCGGGGTCTGTGTAAGAAACTTCACCGTTGGCTGTCTTTGTCATAATATCGTTGCCGCATGTTCTTACTGCGTAAGCGTTAATTAAACGTGTTGCAAGCCACTTGTCGGCTCCGCCTGTGGAAAGGGGCTGAATGCCTGCCGCGTCAAGCTTTGTAAGAACCTCTTCGAACTCATCCCATGTCTTGGGAACTTCACAGCCTGCCTGCTCGAAGAGCGCCTTGTTATACCAGAAGCCCTCTGCATTTAATCCAAGAGGAAGGTCGTACAGTTCGCTGGTTCCCGAAAGGCTCTTCATTATTCCTACAGCGCCTTCGTTGAGGTAGTTCATCACGCCGATTTTCTCAAGTTCCTGTGAAAGGTTTACAATCTTGTCTGCCTCTATCAGTGTCAGAAGCGGTGTGCCTGCCTCATACGCGAACATATCGGGAAGGTCGTTGGATGCGGCAAGGGTTGCTATCTTCTGCTGAAGATTGTCTGCCGCTACCATTTCATATTCCCATGTGAAGTTGGGATTTACATCCTTCTGGTAATTCTCGCAAATCTTGTTTAACAAAATACCGTTGTCATTATCCTCCGCCCAGATGGTGAGAATCTTGATGTGCTTCTCAAGCTGAGGGTCTGCTCCTGTGAAATCTCCTGATGCCGCCGCGTCTGCCGTATCGCTTCCCGCGTCCGCTTCCGGAGCCGCCGCGTCGTCGCCCTCCGCCGGTGCGTCGCTTTCCGTCTGCGCCGGCGCGTCTGATGTGTTTGCACTATCCGCAGCGTCGCTGCCGCTGTTTCCGCAGCCTGTCATAAGGCCGGTAACCATAAGAGCTGATAATAATGCTGCAACTATTCTTTTCTTCATGTCTTTCCTCCCTTTCAAATTTCGTTTCTCTTGTGATATCTTAATGTTATCATTTTAGAGGAAATTTTCCAGTGAGTAATTTTTTATATTTTGTACAGTTTTTTAATATGCCCTTATACCTTTTTAGTAATTATGCTTATACTCGTTGGGCGTCTTTCCCACGCACTTTTTAAATATGTCGCAAAAATAACGGTAATTGTTATATCCTACCATCTCGCTGACTTCGCTGACCTTATAGCCCTCCTTCAGCAGTTTTTTGGCGTGCTTAATCCGAAGGTCCGTCAGGTATTTTACATAGGAAGTTCCCACCTCTGACTTGAAAAGCACGCTTAGGTAGGCCGTGCTCATGCCCACTCTGTCAGCCAGTTCGTTTAAGCCGATGTCCCTGTTATAGTATTCTTCAATGTACGCGAGAAGCTCCAAAATCGTGGCATGGCTGCTTCCCGTCTTGTCCGCCTCGATATGCCGGGCGATATCCCGTATCATCTTCCCCGCGTATTCCAGAATTTCATCATTGTCCGCTTTTTTGGCTATCTCCTGATAGGAAATCAGTCCGTCCCGTGAAATCTGAGGCTGGCGTTCCGTCAGAATATCGCTCTGCACGCACAGCCACTTATAGACCTCCCGCCTGAAATCCTCCGTGCTTTCATAGAGTTTTAAAAGCTCCTCAAGTCCCTGTTCCATATACCGCTGAAAATTCCCCGCGTCCCCTTCCGCCATAGCGGAAACGCTCTTGTCAAAAAGCTGTCCCAGCTTTTCCTGCACAGCCTGGCTCAGCGCTGCCTGTCCGGAAGCCGCCGCCGTATTTTCATCCCTCGATAAAAAAAAGTCTTTTTCAATCCGCGTCAGTACATTTCGCAGTTTTTCCATGCTGATTGGCTTGTCAATGTAATCTTTCACGCCCATTGACAGCGCTCTCCTCGCATACTCAAATTCCGTGTAACCGCTGATTACCACAAAGATGGTATCCGGACAAAAATCTTTCGCCTCCTCAATCAAAGACAGGCCGTCAAGGCCGGGCATACGGATGTCCGTGAGCACAATGTCAGGCTGCTCGCGCCGTACCACCTCAAGTCCGTGAATCCCGTCGCAGGCAAAACCCACAACCTGATAATTCAGCCCTAGCCGGTTAATCATGGCTTTAACCGCCTCCACCACAATCGCTTCATCGTCAATCACTACCAGCCGGTACATATTCCTCCCCATTTCTGCGCTGCTCTTTCTTATTAAGAGGCAGCACAACTGTAATTTTTGTGCCTTTTCCCTTCTCGCTTTCCACCGCAAAACCATAAGCTTCCCCATAATGAAGCTTAATGCGCTCCCTCACATTCTGGATGCCGAAGCCCGAATCCAGTCTGCCCGTATCGTCAATGCCGATACCGTCGTCCTCCACCGTAAAGAAAAGCTCCTCTCCTTCCCGCCATCCCCTCACCTTTATGGTTCCGCCTCCCAGCTTGGGCTCAAGCCCGTGATAGATAGCGTTTTCCACGAAAGGCTGCAAAAGGAAAGTCAGCATTTCTTCCTCCGCGATATCCTCCGCCACCTCCACCGAAAGCTTGAAGCGTCCGCCAAAGCGCATACTCTGCAGCTTCATATAGTCCTCTATCTGGGTAACGGTATCCGCCACTGTGCAAAAACGTTTCCCCTTATTCAGGGACAGCTTGAAATGGTCGGACAATGCCAGCGTCATTTCCGCAATCTGGTCGTCCCCGTGGATAATCGCCATGCAGTAGAGGGAGTCCAGCGTATTATAGAGGAAATGCGGGTTAATCTGGGACTGTAAGAGCAAAAGCTCCGCCTCCCTTTCATTTAACTGCGCCGTTAAAAGATATTCCCTTAGTTCAAGGTTGGTGTTCACCATCTCCTTAAACTTCTGTCCTATCCGTCCCGCCTCGCTTTCGTCGAACTCCTCCGTGATATGCCGCTCGCCCTCCTTTACCTTCTCAATCACCTGCTCTAACTGGTTTAAGGGTCTTGTAATCGTTCTTGAGATAGCCATGGCAAGACCGAAACTCACAATCACCAGAAAGCCTCCGCACCAGAAAACCGTGTTGCGAATCAGCTTGCTCTCCGCGCTCAGTTCGTTGCGTTCGATTGCGTTTACCAGCTCCCAGCCGGTAACGGCGTTGTGCACGCTGGTGAACAGATACCGTTGCTGCTCTCCCCCGCAAAAGGCGTCAAGAAGTTCGGAGGCGTTCTCCAGTCCCCTTCTGGCGCGCACCAGATTGCTGTACCGCAAATCCGCAATCAGATATTCGTTGGTAGCGTATCCCTCGTTTCCCGTCATAAAGGTCTTGTCCAGAATCCGGCTGTTCACATCCAGCACCAGATAGCCCATGGGCTTTAGGGTATCCGGGGCGTTTAAATATTTGACGATGCTAAAGCCCTGAGAGGGGATTCCGCCAATCACGCTTCTGCCGAAAAACACTTCCCGCCCGTTGGCGGCTCTCGCCTCCCTGCTCCAGATTTCTTCAAGGAAATCATGCTGTTCATAGTAGCGGTAAAAGTCATAGGTTCCCATGTTCACATTGCTGAGCAGATAATAGTGTCCGTACAAATCCATGAAAGCCACATAATTGACGCTGTTTTCCTGCTTTGTCAGGCGCTCCCCCACGCTTTTTAATATCCGCTGCTCCTCCCCGGTAAAAGCCCTTTTATCGTCCGCCTTCTGGCTCTGCAGAACCCGCTGCAAATCCTCGTCGTTTAAAAAGGAACGAATCATTTCAATGATGGGGCTTAACTGGGTATCCAGAACCTTGCTGGAATTTTTGAGCGTGGACTCATGGGAGAGCCGGTAATTTTTTTCCACCGCCCTGCTGGAAATCCGGTAGGAAACATTTCCCAGAAGCGCGATGCCAAGAAGCGAAACCAAAAGCAGGGAGAAAAAAATCTGCTGCTGGATTCTCTGATAGGCCCACCAGCGTTTCATATTGGAAAGCAGCCGGACGGGTCCGGAGAGGGCTCTGCCATAAAGGGCGTCCCGCTCTCCCCCGCTTTTTGATTTTTCCATCGGCAGATTCCTCCCCTCTCACGGCCCGGCTTTCTTTCGGGACAGTTGCCCGCTCCCGCGCCTTAGCGTTACTTTGTCTGATACGTTATCCGGTATTCCCCGGAGCCTGTCTGTGCCGTAAGATACTCCGCCGCCTCCGTAAAAGCAAGGCCGTCCGCCTCCAGCACCGTATCCGCGTTGTCCAGACGGATTTCCGCCGTGGTATTGGCCGGAATCTTAACCTTAAGCGTAACCTTCTTTCCGTCCCTGTCCCAGCGCACATACTCCTGCCCGTAAACGGAATGGTAGGTTCCCTCCACAAAGGCAAGGCCGCCGCCCGGTCTCGGATACAGAACCGCGTGCTTAAAGCCCCCCGCCTTTTCATCGGCTTCCAGTCCCGCCATTACGCGGTACATCCATTCTCCGATGGCCCCGTAGGCATAATGGTTGAAGGAGTTCATATCCGCGCTCCACATGGTTCCGTCAGGCTTTAACCCGTCCCAGTGCTCCCAGATTGTGGTAGCCCCCATTTTTACCTGATAGAGCCAGGAGGGGAAATCCTCTTTCAGGAGCAGGTCATAGGCTTCCTTCACGCAGCCGTTCTGGCTCAGCGCATGGCAGAAATACGGGGTTCCCACAAATCCCGTCACAAGATGCCCGTTCTCCTTTTCAAGGAGACGCTTAAGTCCTTCCACCGTCCGGGCCACATACGCCTTCGGCGTCAGCTTAAAGTACAGGGCCACGATATGGGCCGTCTGGGTCTGTGCCGTCAGATTCCCCTCTTTATCAAAGAAAGTCTGCTGGAATTTTTGGACAATCTTTTCGTAAAGGGCCTCGTACTCCGCCGCTTCCGGCTTCTTAAGGATGCGTGCTATCTTTGCGAACAGGCCGGTGGAGTAAGCAAAGTAAGCCGTACATGTCAAATCATTGGGCGTCGCGCCGAAATAGCTTCCCTCCTCTGCGTCCAGCGCCACCCAGTCGCCGAACTGCAGCCTGTAATTCCATATGTAATCCTCGGAATGCTCCCGCATGAATCCAATCCAGCCTTTCATGCTTCCGTACTGCTGTTTCAGAATTTCCTTATCCCCGAACATCAGATATAAAGTCCACGGAGCAATCACCGCCACGTCCGCCCACGCGGCCGCGGAATGAGGCCCCTGCCGAAGCAGCCAGTTGCCGTCCGTGCGCCCCTCCTCGATATTGGGCACCACATGGGGCACGCCGCCCTCGGGGGTCTGGTCCACCTCCACGTCCCGGAGCCACTTTTTGAAGAAAGTATAGGTATTTGCCAGATAGCTTGCGGTTCTGCAGAAAATCTGCGCGTCTCCCGTCCATCCAAGCCGCTCGTCTCTCTGAGGGCAGTCCGTGGGCACGTCCAGGAAATTCCCCTTCATTCCCCACAGAAAATTGTGGTGGAGCTGGTTCAGCAGCGGATTGGAGCAGGTAATTTCACCGGTGCGCTCCATATTCGAATGCAGGGTATAGGCCGTAAAGTTTTCCGGCGAAATCTCACTGGAAAGCTCTCCTGAAGCGGTTCCCGGCCAGGAAACCACCAGTGCGTAGCGAAATCCCATATAAGTAAAGCGGGGATGCCAGGTAACCGTTTCTTCCTTTGAAAAAATATATTTCATGGTGGCTTTCGCCTTGCGCAGGTTGTCCAGATAGACGTTGCCCTCGCTGTCAAGCACCTCAAAACAGTGCAGTTCGATAACGTCGCCGGGCCTGCCAAAAGCCGTCACATGGATTCTTCCCGCCATATTCTGGCCGAAATCCAGCACCGTCTCGCCCTTTGGCGTGCGGATAATTTTCTGACAGCAAAGGGCATCCATCATCTTAACCCGCGCGCCGCTCTGTGCCCGCAGTACGGAATTGTCAAAGGGAACCTCCACCGTTTTCCGCCATCTGCCAAAGACATCTTTTTCTTCCGCGTCCGGCCCGGCAGTCTCCTCCGGTACCGGCGCATCCGCCCATCCGGGGATTTCCAGAGAAGAATCGTATATTTCCCCATCATAAATCTCGGAAAAGATTATCGGGCTGTCGGCCCCCGTCCAATCGGTATCCGTACACACCCATTCCTCGCTTCCGTCCTCATAGCGCAGGAGCAGTTCCATGGCAAAACCGGTCCGGTCGCCGTAATTGTTTCTCGCCTTGGTCAGCCCCATTACGCCCTTGTACCAGCCGGCGGCCAGCATTGCCCCGGCGGTGTTTACGCCCTCTTTCAGGTAATTTGTCACCTCATAGGTCTGGTATAAGAGATGCCGCTGATAGGAAGTCCAGCCCGGCGTCATCTCGTCCTCCCCCACCTTTTTTCCGTTCAGGAAAAAGTTGTAAAGCCCAAGAGCCGTGGTCACGGCATAAGCCTCCTTCAAGGGCTTTTTCACCGTAACCCGTCCCCGCACATAAGTTCCCTTTGAGCCTTCCTTATAAGAATCGTCTGTCTCCGCCGACACAAAAGGCGCTTTCCACCCTTCCCCGTTTATAAGGGCCGTAATAAACCATGCCGGACCGCTCACCGCGGACTGCGTAACCTTTTCTCCACCGGCGGCAGTTCCTTCCGCTGTAATTTCCGCCCGCACAAAGTATCTGGTGAGAGATTCCATCCACTTCGGCGCGTCGCTTACGCTTTTCGCCGGTGCGTCTTTCGCCTGCACATGGGCGGATTCCTCCGATTCCACGACTTTGCTGTCATACACCGGATTGGCAAAACTCTCGTCCTTTGCGATGAGAAGCCGGTATGAAGTCTGCTTCACACAACGCATGTCGCTTTCTATTTCCCAGCCAAACTGCGGGTTCCCGCTGATGCCTGTGGGATTTGTTTCGTAATTGATATGTATTCCTGAAATTTTAAGCATCGCTCTTTCCTCATTTCTTTTTTAGGTGCAGAATCTCTCTTGCTTCCTCCGGGCTGGCTGTTTCAAGACCCATGGCCCGGATTAAGGCCGCTGTTTTTTCCACAATCTGATAATTATACTCCGCCGCCTCTCCTTCTGCCAGATAAGCGCTGTCCTCAAAGCCCACCCGGACCACCGAAGCTCCCATGGCAACGGCCATTGCCAGGAAAGTCCAGTTGTCCCGGCCAAAATGGGTCACGCCCCAGAGAGCGTCCTTTGGCACAAAGGAACGGAAAGCCGAAAGCATTTCCGGCGTGGGCTGCATACCGCCCTTATGGCCGAACACCAGATTAAAGAGCATGGGTTCCGCAAAGGGCTGTTCTCCTTTTACCAGCTCCATGTTATAAAGCATACCGATGTCAAAGACCTCCGTCTCCGGCAGGATTCCCCGGCGGTACACCGCGTCCGCACAGTAGCGGATATCGTCAAAAGAATTGATATACACATTTTCTCCCAGATTCGTGCTCCCGCCGTTTAAGGACGCGCTCTCCACCTTTTCATAGGAAAGGGGATTGCACCGCTGGGCGATATTCATATCGGACACGCCGCCCGTAGACGCCTGGACTACCACGTCCGTCCGCTTCAAAATTTCTTCAAAGCAGTCAACCATATAAGAAATATCCGGCGTCAGGCTCCCGTCCGGCTTTCTGCAGTGTAAATGGCACATGGCCGCTCCCGCCTTTACGCTTTTTTCCACGTCTTTTGCAAGCTCTGCCGCGTCCACCGGCGTTCCGGCCTTCACGGGGGCAAGTGATATGATGACTTTTCTCATTTTCCAAATCTCCTGTTCTTTTAAACGGATTTTATTCCAGTTCTTCCACAATTTTCCGAAGCGTTTCCTCGTCTCCCACATTGCCGGGGAAGATGATGTAGGGCATTCCCGGGAACTTGCTTTCCTCTCCGGTGAGCCACACCGGAATCCCTTTCTGAATCTGGCCCATGACAAGGGCTTTCTTTACCCGAAGCGCCTTTGTCCCCACGTCCGAGGAGGTAATCCCGCCCTTTGCAATGATAAACGCCGGGCGCACCGTAAGGTTTCCGATGACGCTGGTCACCGCATCCGAAATGGCGACGGACGCCTTTAAAACCCTGTCCGCGTCCTCCGTATCCGGCACAAGGAGTTTTCTGCTGGTATAGACCACAGCCGTTTTCCCTCTCTTAATGGCGTTCTCCGCCATGGCAGTGACGCGCTTTGCTTCTTTTTCAAGTCCTTCCGGCGCCAGAGCCGTATTTACGTCAAACTCCATAAATTCCAGAGCCGCCCCGGACTGCATCAGACAGGAAAGCTGCCGGGTAGTCTTTTTCACGTGGGAGCCCACAAGCACTATCCCGCCCTTTTTCGTTTCCGCGGACGATTTTGCTTCCTCTTTCCGTTCCTCCGCATCCCCGCCGCCGATAATATCTTTCTTTCCCAGAAGAGGCTTGTCGGAGATATTGCCAAGCACTTTCGGAAACGCTGCCGCCGTGCGGGCAAGGAAATTTTTCCCGGCCGCCACCGCCTGCCTGTACGCCTCACAGAATACGGAAAGTTCTTCATAGCTGGTGGCGTTTACGATAATCTTTGCAAAATTCTCCGCGCTCATCAGCTTTTGCAGAATATCCCCTGTCCGCTTTTCCTTCAGTTCTTCCAAGGTGACGCAGATACAGCTTTCCTTTTTGTAAGCGCCTTCTGTCTTTTCCTCCACATATTCCGTCAAATCCGACGCATGATAACCAAAAGTCTTATCCTTCGCAAACTCCGTCATTCCGGCGGGAACCAGCATTGTCCCCTCCTTTACATAATGCACGTTTCCTATGGTGAACCGGCCCCCTTCCGGGAAAAAGGGACAGATGATTTCCCCGTCGGTTTTTACTCCCGACTCCGCCGCCAGCTCCCTGCGCAGAGTTTCCGTCTCCAGCGGATAATGTCCCCTTAAGGTGGAATCGCCTCTGGATATCAGTACAAACTTCTTTCCGGTTTCCTTAGCAATCCTGCTGACGCGGCGCGCAATCTCCCTGTGAACCTTCTCCGTCTCCTCCCGTGAAAAGCTGCGGGAATTGGTGAGAATAAAAAACATGTTGTTTTCTTCCGCAAATCCTTTCCGGATGGATTCCTCCTTCCAGTCCGTGTAAACGGAAATATCATGCACCGTCTGCACGCCGGTGGGGTCGTCGTCCAGAACGATTATCTTATGCCCGAAGTCAAATGCCGTTTTTTTTCCCCCGGAATCCTTTGTCACATAGGCCACCGGGAACCAGACGCGCATTTCCCCGAACTCGCGGTTATCCCAGGCATAATAAGGAATCAGGCGAACTGCCTCCTTTTTCATGCCCCGGTAGACAAGGGGCTGGTAGAGGGCTTTTCTGTCATAGCCATCCCGGTTCATACAGTACATTTCCGTCTCTAATGTCCTGATTGTCCGTCCCTCTATTTCAATCTCTGCGGGCAGATACTCCGCGTCCAAATCCAGATACAAATCGTCCAGGGTTTCCGCCTTTGTGTCAACGCCCTCACAGCAGTATACCAAAGGCCCCCTCTCGATGGCGGCCTGTCCGCCGGTTTCCTCCACCATGGTATGGGCCGTCGTATAGCGCGCTTCCATATCCAGGGTCAGGATAACCTCCCCTTTCTGCAAATCCTTCACTTCCACGCTCTGGTAGGTTCCCGCCTCCTCTTTTCCGAGTAAACGGCTTTCTCCGTTTACCCAGATGCTTCCGCTCTCTGCCCAGCCGGGAATCCGCAGCTTTAAGAAAAAGCCTTTCTCCGATTTTACATCTTCAAAGGTGAAGCGAATCCGCCCGTCGAAAGGATAATCCGTTTCCTGAACCAGCGTAAACTCCGCTCCGCTCTCCAGCGAAATCTTCACCCGGTTCGCGCCGTACATGCCAAGCCATACCGAATCCGCCGACACCGTATAGGCGTATTCGCCGGACTGCGCCACCGTACGGGCCAGGTTGGGCGGACAGCAGTAGCTCAAAATATACTCGCTTCTGGTAAGAGGCCACACCAGCTCATAGTCCAGCTTCTTCGTCCGGCGCAAGGTATTTTCGTAAAAGAATTTTTTCCCGTCCAGACTAAGCGCTGCAAGATTGGTGTTCAGCATCATTCTTTCAATGATATCAAAGTACTCCGCCTTTGGCTCTAACTGGAACATCCGGTAGGCCCAGAACACGCCCCCGAGAGACGCACAGGTTTCATTATACGCCGTAATGGCGGGCAACTGGTATTCATAGCCGTAAGCCTGATGGATTTTCTGGTCCACAAAGAAATTTCCGTAGGGGGAAACGCCGTTGTAAAGAGCGCCGCAGCCGCCGGTGATATAAAACTTTTTGTCAAGAAGGCTCCGCCACACCTTATGCAGCACTTTCGTGTAATCCTCGTCCGTTTCCTCCAGACACAAATCCGCCACACCCGCGTACAGATAATTGGCCCTCACCGCGTGGCCGATAATCTTATCGTGTTCCTTTAAGGGAATCCTGTCCTGATTGTCGTCCATGCCGTTTTTCACGCTGTCCCTGAGGGAAATAGCCTGCTTCGCCAAAGATAGATAACGCGCCTCCCCGGTGGTACGGTACATTTCTATAAGCCCCATGTAATGGGAGGGGCACACCGCCGTCTGTACTTCCCCGGAAGCCTCCGCCTCCGCATAGAGACGCTCCAGATAATCCGCCACCTTTACCGCGACCGCCATGAAAGTGTCCTTGCCCGTAATCCGCTTGTGCAGACAGGCGGACGTGAACATGTGGCCGAAATTGTACACCTCAAAATCGTTGATATCCCCCATTCTGGTGGTTCCGTTCTGCTGCCGCTCCCCGATAATCTGCTTGGTGGACAGATATCCGTCGCTTTGCTGGGCTTTTGCAATCAAATCTATGTAACCGTCTATCTGCGCAAGCAGCTCCTTATTGTCCGTCTTTGCCGCGGTATAAAGGGCCGCCTCCATCCACTTATAAAAGTCGCCGTCGCCAAACACCGTCCCGTCAAAATCCCCCTCGGCCTCCCCGGCGCAGATTTTGAAATTTTCCACCACATGGCTGATATCCTTGCTCTCAAACATGTGCTGAAGCTGCGGTACCGTGCTCCCCGCGCAGGTGTCGAACCGCTCCTTCCAAAGTCCCCCTGTCCATTCCACGTTCATCCCATCTACCGGGTGAACTTTTGCGTTTACTGAATTTCTTGTATCTGTCAGCATTGTGATACTCTCCTCGTACTCATTTCCCTGATAAAGCTTCCGGCTTTACTCCGTTTCTTTGTCCGGACCGCTTCGCCGCCATTTACCCGCTTTCGCCTGCGTCTGTTATCTGCCAATCAGCCCCTTATGCGCCAGCGCCTTCCGAAGCGCCTCTGCGCCAAACCGGGGGCTTGATACCACCGTTTTTCCAGTCTCTTTCTGCAGAAATTCCTCTGCGTATGCCATAGAACCCTGACAGAGCAAAATCACATCCACCTGCTCTGAAATCTCCTTCGCCTTTGCAAGCAGCATTTCCTTAAACTGGTCCTGATTAATGCCAAACGCTCCGTCAATCAGCCCGTCCGTCAGCTTTACGCTGCGGTTCATTTCCCTTGCCACACGCTTTATGGTATTTTTTGTGGGTTCAAGGGTGGTGGGAAGGGTCGCAAGCACTCCGATTCTTTCCCCAAGGCGCACGGCCTCGCAGCACATTTCCTCGTCAATACGAACAATGGGAACGCCCGTATATTTCCCGATAGCTGCCGCCGCGTCCGCCACCTCCCCCACGGAGGAACAGCAGTTCAAAACGGCGTCCGCGCCGTCCGAGGTCGCCTGCATAAAAAGCGAAACCAGCCTTGCCGCCGCGCCCGGAGTTACATAACCTGCTTCGTGCACTTCGGCTAAAATGGAAGCGTCCTCGTAGCTTTGGATTTCCGCCCCCTCGCCAAGCTGCTTTTTTACTTCCCTGTTCACCAGTTCGATTAATTCCGGTGTAGTACTCGTGTAAACAATTCCTGCTTTCATTTTTATAATTTTACCCCTTTCCAATTTATTGCTTCTTCAACCGGACGGCCATATATTCCCGGCCCGGCAGGTCAACTTTGAGCTTTCCTTTGAATACGCCCCGTTTTTCAATGGTCATGTTCCAGGTGTCAATCACTTCCACCGCAAATTCCGTCTCATCGTCGAAATGATATTCCTTAAACGACGGACAGGTGTAGCCTAAATAAATCAGATAGTAGCTTTTGACCGGCTGCATCCACTCCTGCTCGGGAACGGCGCAGACGCAGTCCCATTTGAGATTGTAAGGGGCAAGTCCCAGCCCCGGCGTCTCGCATAAAATATCGTATAAAAATCCGAAGCGTTTCCAGCTCTCGCCCCGCAGCTTTCCGCCATGGGACCACCACAGAACGTCCTCCGGGTTCATCAGCGTCTCGCCATGGCCTGCGTATCCGCCCCGGCATGACGCCTCCCAGAATCTTCTAAGCAGCTCTTTTCCGCTGATGTTGCCCCATCCGTACTGGATGTTTCCCTCGTAGCATATTTCATCAAGCACCACCGGCTTTTTGTATTCCTCCCGCCACCTGGTTACATACTCCGCGGAAAGATAAGGCTCCTGGCGCTGGATGCTGCAGTGCGTCACCCAGGGCCGCCGGTAATCATAAAAGCTGTGGCAGTTATGGACAGAGCGCAGATGGCTGTATGGGTCTTTCTCACAAATCAGTGCCGCGTAACGCTCCCAGTCCTCGAGGGTTTTATGAGGCATCAAATCATACTCGTTGGCCAGCGACCACCACACGTTGCGGTACGCGGAAAATCTGGCAAGCACATATGTCCAGTACCTGTCGTCTTCCTCCTTTGTCATCTGTGAAAAACCCCAGCGGTCATAAGGGTGCATAACGATGATATCCGCCTCGATTCCCCGCTTTTGCAGCGCCAGAATACAACTTTCTATGTGCCGGAAATGTTCCGGGCGGAATCTGGTAAAATCAAAGCAATTGCCTTCCTTTTGCCCTGTATAAAGGCTGAAATTTTCCTTCGTCAGCACACTGCTGTCCATGGGCGTCCCTTCATAGGGATAGCTTCTCGGCTCGCCTAAATTGTAATCATAATGTTTGGGGAAAATGCAGAACCGGATTTTATTGAACCGGGCCTTTTTAAGACTCTCAAGCGTCTGCGAAATTCTCTCGTCACTTTGCAGCTCCCATACATAGCAGGTAGTTCCCACCGAATAGTACGGCGTGCCGTCCTCATATGCAAAATGATAAGTGCCTGCCACTCTCACAGGCCCGTGATTGCCCTCTGACGCCGGAGTTACCAGAAATGTCCCCTCTGTTTCCTCCTCCATAAAACTACTCTCGACAGAAAAAGTATACGTTCCCGGAAAGGACGGCATAAACCTTATCTTATAAACGCCCTCTCCGTCGTAAAAGCCTTCCACCGTAACCGTCTCGTTTTTTCCGCAAAAGCGCCCTTTGACGCTCTGCTCCAGAAAAGGATTTCCTTCCGACGGCCCATAGCAGGTGATTTCCGCAATCCCCCATCGCTCCACCTGCTTTTCATACGTGATTTTATTCATTTTTTCCCCCATTTCCGCGCCTTTTTAAGCGCAGACACAAACTCTTTAGATTGAAAATTTTAATTTTCAATCTTCCCTCACTTCTGCGCTGATTTTATCCTCATTTTAAGATTTACTTTTCTTTCTGTCAATCAACTCTCCGTGGGCTCTAAAAAATTCGAACACTTTCAAAATAAATTCTACATACCGCAAATCAGGGCATGAAAAAGCAGGGCTGGTGCATTACCGCCCTGCTTTCTTATCTCTTTACAGCAGCCACCCCGGATGGTTTATCTTTGAGAGCGTATCATAATAGCCCTTATAATTCATATACCCCTGCAGATTTCCCGCGCTGTACTGCGTCTGCATGGCGTTCTGCAGAACGTTCATCCAGTTTGTCCTGCCGAACAAGCTGCCGTAGGAGAGGCCGTCCATCCCGTACTGGAAAGCGCTTGCTCCCATAAACGCCGACTGCGCGCCGGGATACATGCCCATGGCTGTCAGATAACTGGAATAGGCAAACATGTTGAGATAATCGCTGTTTTTTGAATCTACCTTTGACATGTCCGCCATCTGCTCCGTCACATTCCCGTCCCTGTCCCACACTTTCATTTTGTATACGGGGTTATCGGGGTCAAAGTCTTCCGGCTCATAAACCGTAAAGGAATAATCATTGCCGCAGCCCGCTCCAATCACTTTTCCGTCGATATCGTTTGAAATGTGCAGCTCAAAGGTGCCGCTGGGCATCTGCGTCTTTTGAACCATGTTGTCCATATAACCCGAAAAACTCTTCCCCGCCGTACGCCGGGCCGCCTTTTGGGCTCCGTATTCCGCCGCCAGGTACTGCGCCGTTCCGATTGCACTTACGCTCATCTTTCATCTCCTCCTGCAAGAATAATCTCTGATTCCTATATCGGCAGAAAAATATTATTCTTACGGGAAATGTAACGAATCACTGTCCAAAAGGGAATGAAAAGTTCAGCCAAGACCAAACCCGTACTCATAATAGTTTCCGGCGCTGTCCCGATAAGCGTAGGCTTTCCCGTTTTCGTCCTTCATGGAATCCGGCATATAGGCATCCTTGTCAAAGCCGGGAACATCATTGGGGCTGACGCAGACGCCATCCTGATTAACCGCCAGCACGCTGTCGTCTTTCGGAAGTGTAAGGGGAAGCCGTCCCACAGGCGCAAACCGTCCGAACATCACATCTAAAACTGCTTCCGGGAAGGTATCGAATCCGGCCGTCAGCACATCGGCGCATGGCTCCACATTCCCCACCATCCATGCCAGAGGGAAATTCACATTTATGAGAACCTTGCCGCCGTTTTGATGCACGGCTTTTGCAATATCCGAAATTCTGTTTGCCCCGGATAAAGTAGTCTCCTTATGGGTTTGTTCCGTGGGCTTTCCTTCTTCGTCCACATTGCAGACCGTTTTTTCCTCGCAGATGTCCAGTTCCAGAAAGCCGGGCGTCGCGTTGAAATAGTTTCCGCTGCTGGGACTTAAGAATAAAAGCGCGGCCTGCGCCTTAGCCGGGTCGTCTACCAGCGTCACACCGCCAAGCAGCTCTTTCAGCGCCTTCGTGTTTGTCTCTCCTGCTTCCTTTGTCTTGCCGAAGGCTTCGGCATATACCTTCATCCCATCTTTTAAGGGAAGAACATCCCGGCCTTTCAGCAGCACCACGCTCTGCCTGTGCACCTTTTCGGCAGCCGCCCGTCCCGCTTTATCGGCAACGGCCTCCTCCGCCCTCTGCGGCGACGCATAAGGATTTTCGAACATCCCCAACTGAAACATTTCCTTTAATGTACGGCTTACCGCCCGGTTAAGGCTTGCGTCCGTCAGCACAAGGTCTTCCTTTGCAAATCCCCCGGGAACCGGATGGGTGTCGTAATAGTCATTGGAAGAACGCTCATAGGCTTCACGGGCCGCCTTGTCGTCAAACGAACCGCTGATTAAATCCACCCCGCTCTGGGTCACGGCAAAGCCCACTCTTTCAGGGATATCCAGCATTTCCACTCCCCATGCCATATTCCGGGTAATGCCGCTGTCTGAGTTGATATATCCGTCAAATCCCATCTGATTGCGGAGCATTTCGTCAACAAACGCTTTATTGTATGCAAAGCCGTAAGGCGCAAACTCCACATCCTCTCCCCTGTAATCCTTCTGTCCCTCGCTCTTTTCCTTTGACGGCTTGGAGTAATAGGGCATAATGGAGGAAGCATGGTATTTGATTGCAGCTTCGAAGGTGGGCACATGGTATTTCTGCAGACTGCCGGGTGTGGCATACACATTCCACTGGCCTGTTGCATAGTGGGGGTCAAAGCCGTTTTCACGGGCGCCGCCTCCCGGAAAATGCTTGACGGTCATGGAAACTCCCTCTGGCGTCACGCCGTTTTCGCTTCCCTGAATGCCCGGAATCAACCGCTCCATGATTTGGGATATCAGTTCGGGGTCCTCCCCGAAGG
>CAJTMZ010000003.1:23794-33753 GCA_910577445.1 uncultured Lachnospiraceae bacterium
GGGGTCTGTCACCACGTCCGCCATATACATATATCCCTTTTTCAGTCCGCAGGCATTCCACTGACGCCGCACAATATCCGCAAAGACGTCGATAATATCCAAATCGCCGGTCCCCTTCACCGCCGCCGCAATGCCCAGAGTGCCCGGATAGGTAGCGAACACACCGGAAGCATCGTTCATTCCGAAAACAGCCTCCCCGTTTTCATTCCGGCTGTTGCTCATCACCTGAACCGGTACGAAACGCTCGCAGTCCTCCGCAAGGTACTGTAACTGATTCAAATAATCGGCCAGGTCCGCCGGCGCGGGATTTTCCCTTAAAATCAGATGGCGTGAAAAATTCTTTTGTATCAACTCGGTAGTGCCGGGCAGCCGCAGCTCCCCGAAAATATTTTTTGTATTCACCGGCGCTTCATCCAAAAGTCCGGTTTCGTCCGCTATGGGCGTATGACCTGCCTTTTCCAGATTCCTGCTGGGATATTTCGGTCCCATACGCCAGTCGGCGGTAAAAAGCTGTCCGATTTTTTCATCGGAAGTTAAAATCTCCGCGTAGGCCTCTGCCCGCTCCTGTGCCGGCAGCCGCCAGTCATTGACCACGGAAACTTCCCCGCTTCCGTCGATATCCTTAAAATACAGTCCGTCCTTTTCAATCACCCTGCGGTCAACGGTTCCGATTACAGGGCCGGAAGGATTGGAAAAACAGCGGATATTATCGCTTGCTTTCTTTGCCATAATGATTGCTCCTTTCACGATTTTATTGTTACCATTCTACCATAAACCGGACCGGGAGACAATGAAGAGCCGGCCGTAAAATAAAACAGGAGAAAACAGCAGAGCCTACGGTATAAACGAATCAAAAATAAAGATATCAAACTTCCCTCTGGCCTTTTCAAGCTCCTCCCTGCTTTTAATCGTCCAGGCCACCGACAGATTTCGAAACAGCGTCCGGCAGATTCTCCGTGACAAAGTCTTTTCGTACTTATGATTATAGGCGATAAAGTCGGGCTTTGTTATAAAATTCAGCATCAGGTTCTGCAAAAAGAAATACAAAGGCCCCTGAAACTCGCCGGATTTCAGAAACCCGTCGGAGAGCTGCCCTCTCACCACGCTGCCGTGGTTTTGCCTGTACCAGCGCAGTACCAGCGGGTTAAAAGATTCTATACAGTAAATCCCGTGATACTTTTCAAGCATAGCGTCCACCACCGGGCACAGGGCCAAATCCGCCCACTCCACCTTGAGCTCCACAATAAGGGGCACTCTCCCCCTCACTTCATTTAACACATCCTCAAATTTCGGAATTGTTTCCTCGCTGCCGCAGAGCCGGAAGCTTTGAAGCTCCTTCCAGGTATAATCGCATACTTTCCCTTCCTTTCCACAGATTCTTTTCAGCGTAAAGTCGTGGAACACCACGGGAACGCCGTCCTTTGACAACTGCACGTCCATTTCTATCCCGTATCCGGCCTGAACCGCCTTGCAAAAGGCCGCCATGGAATTTTCAGGCGCTTTTGTCTCATTGTCATGCAGCCCCCGGTGGGCATAGTACACATTCAAAAAATCTTTCCTTCTTTTTCTGTTTCCCATCCGCGGCATAATCGCGAGCAGATAAAGGCCGGCAGCCGTTGCTGCCGCAGTGGGGATTGCGTATTTTGCTTTCATTTGTATAACCATGCTCCTTTCCAAAACCCGAAGACTCTGCGCGCAGCACAAATCTCCGGATTGAAAATTTTCGATTTTTAATCTTTTCTCCTCGCTGGAATATTAATCATCCACGTCAAAATTCTCCAGAACGCTCTTTTTCTTTCCCGGCTTCACGTCGCCGTGGCGCACCTTTGACATGGTGAAAAACGCCAGTGCTGAGAACACGAAGGCGTAGGGGAACAGCGTCCTGTAGGATATGTTTTCCAGTAGAAATCCCGATAACACCGGCGTGAAAATCTGCGCCGTCATGGAAAAGGTGTAGTAGGTTCCCGTAAATTTGCCGATATCCTGTCCTTTGCTCATTTCCACAATCATAGGATAAGAATTTACGTTGATTGCCGCCCAGCCGATACCGATTGCCGCAAAGGCAAGGTTGATGACCGGATGATAGGCGTTTGCAAAGATTGCCGCCAGATAGCAGACGCTCATCAGTACAATCCCGCCCATAATGGTTTTTTTGCGTCCGATTCTGCTGGCGATATTGCCAATGGGAATATAACTGATAATGGCCGCCACCGTCGCCACCATCAAACAGTCCGCAAAACCGCCGCCTTCCAGTTTCCACACCACCTTTGTGTAGCGGGAAAACGCCGTTGTAACCGCGTTGTAAGCGGTAAACCACAGGAAAATGGAAGCAAGCAGATAAATCATGCTCCGCTTTATCTCCTTTGGCATCGCTTTGCCCGAAGTCCCCTCTTCCTTTTTTTCCTCTTCTGGCGCCTCCCCGATGCTTTCTCCGCTTTCAATCAGCTCCGCTTCCACCTTTGCCTTCACCTTTTTTTCATTGATGGTAAGCACAAGAACTGCCACCGAAACTACCATCAAAGCCGCCACGCTCAAAAACAGCGGCATATAATCGGGATGCTCTCCGCCGCCTACCAGAAGCTTTATCATTATCAGCGTATAAACGCCGCCCACCGCGCCCATCAGATTGATGATGGCGTTGCCTTTGCTGCGCAGTTTATTGGGCGTCAAATCCGGCATAAGAGCCACCGCCGGGGAGCGGTAGGTTCCCATGGATATTAAAAGGGCAAACAGCGCTATCACAAAAAGCGGCAGGTTCACAGACCTGTCGGCCGCCGGAAGCATCATCAGAAAGATTACCGCCAGTATGGTTCCTGTCACGATAAACGGCATTCTCTTTCCCGCCTTTGTATCCACTTTGTCGGAAAGGCTCCCGAACAGCGGCAGCAAAAACAGCGCAAGCACATTGTCAGCCGCCATTATCATTCCCGTGACGGTTTCCCCTATCCCAAAAGTCCCCTGCAAAATAAGCGGGATAATATTATCGTACATCTGCCAGAAAGCCGAAATCGATAAAAATGCCAGCCCGATAAAAAAAGTTCTCCTGTAATTCAGTTTCATACTCGTTCCTCACTTCTCTTTTTCTGTACGCCAGAGGCGGTAAAACCCCCCTTTATTTCCAAAATCAGATTCTACCAGTTTATTGTAACACCAAACGCTTTGATAAACCATCATTTCCTTTCGATTATTTCCATAAATTCCTTGCAAATTCACTATTTTTCTGTAAAATATGAAAGAGTGAGCCATGTAGACGAGCACAGTATATTTGAGAGGAGTACAGGAAATGATAAGTACAAGCAACGTTACATTACGAATCGGAAAAAAAGCCTTATTTGAAGACGTTAATATTAAATTCACCGAAGGAAACTGCTACGGACTGATTGGCGCAAACGGCGCCGGGAAATCCACCTTTTTGAAAATCCTTTCCGGGCAGCTTGACACCACTAACGGAAATGTCGCAATCACCCCCGGACAGCGTCTGTCCTTCTTAGAGCAGGACCACTTCAAGTACGACGAATATCCCGTCATGGATACGGTGATTATGGGGAACGAGCGTCTCTATCAGATAATGAAGGAAAAGGACGCCATTTACGCCAAGGAGGATTTCTCCGACGAGGACGGCATCCGGGCAAGCGAGTTAGAGGGCGAGTTTGCCGAGATGGACGGCTGGGAAGCGGAATCCAACGCCTCCATGCTCCTTAACGGCCTTGGCGTTGACACCGACCTTCATTACAGTCAGATGAAAGATTTGAACGGCAACGAAAAGGTAAAGGTTCTTCTTGCCAAGGCGCTTTTCGGCAATCCGGATATCCTTCTTCTGGACGAGCCTACCAACCACCTGGATTTAGACGCCATCGCATGGCTGGAAGAGTTTTTAATCAATTTTGACAACACGGTAATCGTGGTATCCCACGACCGTTATTTCCTGAACAAGGTATGCACCCACACGGCGGATATCGACTACGGGAAAATCCAGCTTTACGCCGGCAACTATGATTTCTGGTACGAGTCCAGCCAGCTTTTAATCAAGCAGATGAAGGAAGCCAACAAGAAAAAGGAAGAAAAAATCAAGGAACTGCAGGAGTTTATCTCCCGCTTCTCCGCCAACGCTTCCAAGTCCAAGCAGGCTACCTCCAGAAAGAGGGCCCTTGAAAAAATCGAGCTGGATGAAATCAGGCCCTCCAGCCGTAAATACCCTTATATTGACTTCCGTCCCGACAGGGAAATCGGCAACGAGGTTTTGTCCGTAGAGGGAATCTCCAAGACCATCAACGGGGAAAAGGTGCTGGATAATATCACCTTTATTTTAGGGCACGACGACAAGGTGGCCTTTGTGGGCGGCAACGAGCTGGCCAAGACCACTTTGTTCCAGATTCTTATGGGCGAGATGGAACCGGACGAGGGCTCCTACAAATGGGGCGTTACCACCTCACAGGCTTATTTCCCCAAGGACAGCACCGCCGAATTTGACAACGACTATACCATTGTTGACTGGCTCACCGGCTACTCTCCCGTCAAGGACGTTACCTATGTCCGCGGTTTTCTGGGACGTATGCTGTTTGCCGGAGACGACGGCGTGAAGAAAGTTAAGGTGCTTTCGGGAGGGGAAAAGGTACGCTGCCTTCTCTCCAAGATGATGATTAGCGGCGCAAACTGCCTGATTCTGGACGAGCCCACCAACCACCTTGACATGGAAGCCATCACGGCCTTAAACAACGGCCTGATTAAGTTCCCGGGCGTTGCGCTCTTTGCCTGCCATGACCACCAGTTCGTGCAGACCACCGCCAACCGGATTATGGAAATTCTTCCAAACGGAAGCCTTGTTGACAAAATCACCACCTACGACGAGTATCTGGCAAGCGACGAGATGGCAAGAAAGCGCACGGTTTACACCAAGCAAAACGACGAGGACGATAATTAAGCATGAACACCATCGACTTACATGTACATTCCAATAAATCCGACGGCAGCTTCACCCCCGCGGAGCTGGTGTCCTATGCCGTGGAAAAAGGGCTTTCTGCTTTCGCCCTGACCGACCACGACACCACCGACGGCATTGACGAGGCGTTGGCGGCCGCAAAGGCCGCCGCCTTAGCGGGCCATCCTGTCGAGGTGATACCCGGCATTGAATTTTCAACGGAGTACGAGGGACAGGATATTCACATTGTGGGACTTTATATCGACTATAACAGCGACTTCTTTAAACGCCGGCTCACCGGCTTTGTGGAGGGCCGTATCACCCGCAACAGGGAAATGTGCCGCCTGCTGACACAGCACGGGATTCCCGTAACTTACGAGGCGCTTACATCGGAATTTCCCGGCTGCGTGATTACCCGTGCCCACTATGCCAAGTTTATGTTAAATCACGGTTACACCAAAAGCCTGAAGGAGGCTTTCGACCGCTATATCGGCGACCACGGCCCCTGTTTTGTCCCCAGAAAAAAAATTACGCCCATGCGGGCGGTTGAAATTATCCTGAAAGCGGGCGGTTTTCCCGTGCTTGCCCACCCGGTGCTCTACCGTTTTGGCAAAGCCCGTCTGGAAAAGCTGGTGGCCCTCCTTACGGATATGGGGCTGCAGGGTCTTGAATGCGTCTACAGCACCCACAGCGCCTCCGACGAAAGGGAAATGCGCTCTCTGGCTAAAAAATATCATCTCTGCGTAAGCGGCGGCTCCGATTTCCACGGCAGCGCAAAGCCCGGCCTTGACCTTGGCACCGGTTACGGAAAGCTTTTTGTTCCCGAAGAACTTCTGGAAAAAATAAAAGAGCGGCACGAATGGATGTCCCGGCATCCCGATAAGCTGCGCCGCACAAAAATTCTTTTTACGGATTTGGACGGCACCCTCTTAAACAGCCAGAAGCAGATTGGCAGCTATACCAGAGAGGTCCTGACCGCCTGGACGGACGCCGGACATAAGCTGGTTTTATGCTCCGGAAGGGACATAAACAGCGTCGCAGACGTAAAGCGCGACTTACAGCTTGATTTGCCCGGCATGTATCTGATTGGCTATAACGGCGGTCAGATTTTTGACTGTGAAAAAAAGGAAACCATCCACAAAATCACCCTGACCCTTCCCCAGACGCGCCATCTTCTTTCGGAAGCCGAAAAATGGGGGATTCATATTCACACCTACTCGGACACCAACATTCTTGCCCCTAAAATGGACGAGGAGCTGCGCTACTATCAGCACGCAATCAAAACGCCCCTTATTATCTGCGAAAAACTGGCGGACAGCCTTACGTGCGAGCCCTGTAAATGCATTGCAATCGAGCTGAAGGATTTAAAAAAACTGGAGGACTTCCGCCTTTCCCTTTTACCCTTTGCAGAAAAGGAGGAAATCTCCATGGTCTACTCCAACCCCAATTATCTGGAGTTTATCCCCAATCTGTCGGGAAAAGGTGCGGCGGTAAAAACACTCTGTGAAATGCTGGACATTCCCCTGTGCTTTTCACTGGCAGCAGGCGACGCCCAGAACGATATGTCTATGATAGAAGCTGCCGGAACCGGAATCGCCATGATAAACGGCAGCGAGGATGTGAAATTCGCGGCGACCCTCATTACCCACGAGGACAATGACCATGACGGCCTTGCCCGCGCGCTGATTGATTTTATCTGAGTTTTTATTCTTTCATCCTTTGTGAAAAAACAGTTCCCCGGAAGCACACCTTCGCATGTGAAACTTTTCACATTTTCAGCGGACGTGTTCCCGGGGATTTTCATCCTCAAACTCAAACACGCACCTCTCGTAAGCATTAATCACATGGGTATCCTGATACTTGTCGTACCGTTTGTGCCCTCTTCCGTAGGAAAGATGCACATGCCCGTGAAGAAAATATTTGGGCTTATACTTTTCCATCAGGGTCTTGAACACCTGAAAGCCCTGATGGGGCAAATCCCTGCCGTCGTTTAACTGATAAGCCGGCGCATGGGTCACTAAAATGTCGAATCCCCGGCTCTTAAACAGTTTAAATTTCAGCTTTGCCACTCTCTGGCGCATCTGCCATTCCGTATACTGGTGCGGCCCCGGCTTATAGCGCATGGAACCGCCCAGCCCCAGAATCCGTACCCCGTTGTGGACATAAATCTGGTCCTCTATGCAGGTACAGCCTTCCGGCGGAATGTTCTCGTATTTTCCGTCATGGTTCCCGTGAATATAAAGTACCGGCACGGACGATAAGGTCACCAGAAAAGAGAGGTAATGAGGGTTTAAATCCCCGCAGGATATAATCAGGTCGATTCCCTCTATCTTGCTCTTATCAAAGTAGTCCCACAAATATTTTGATTCCTCGTCCGCAATCGCCAGTATTTTCATCTGTAAACTAACCTTCCTTTTTGATTACTCCCTGCTGTTTAATCACCGGCTCAGCCTGCTCCTTTAGCTCTTCCAGTCTGGGAATCGAGCCAATCACGTTTCTTGCCAGCCAGTCCATGGTCATTATTTCCTCCGGTGTAAGGATTCTGCCCGGGTCCTTTGAAACCGCGCCCTTCTGCGAATACAAAATACCGGAAAAAGGATTGAACATATCGGAGCAGATAGCCGCCTTCAAAAGCTCTACCAGACGCTTCGTCCCGATTGGCAGACGGTTGGAACAAATCACGTCGATAACACCCGCGGACATTCCCCACCAGTAATTAATCGCCTTTGTGGCGGAAGGATTGTCGTCGTGTTTCCATGTTCCGTCCATAATGGCGCCGATTAGCTGCTCGTAAAATTTCCCCCAATGGTAAAGAGGCATGGCAAGGCTTCTGGAATATCCGTTCTCCATATGGTAAATCCCGAAAAACCGGGAAGCTTCCTCCGGAATCACCATATCCTTGCCGGAAACGCAGACAGCTCCCGTCTCCCGGATTCTTTCGTCGATATCAATATCCTTTCTGGTGGACCATTCCAGATAAACCTCCGCTCTGGGATTAATCATTTTGGCCCCCAGGGCAAAAGCGTTGATGTTGGCGATGGTGCCGTAAATCGGATAATCCGCAATATACATCAGACGGTTATTCTCCGCCATGGCGCCGGCAATGGCGCCCATCAGAAATTTCGCCTCATACATCCGGGAATAATAGGTCCGGATATAACGGTGGGAGGTATTTAGGGAACAGCTTAAAATGCGGACGTCCGGATTGGCGATAGCCGCTTTCACACTGGCCTGCACAAATGCCGGCGTGGTGGTAAAAATCAGATTGCATCCCGCGTCCAGGGCTTCGTTTATCAGCAAATCCGCGTTTTCCTGGGTTCCGTTCTCAAAGCAGAGCGTAATAACCTCGTCCGGGAAGGTCTGCTCCAGGTAAAGCCTTCCAAGCTCGTGGGCGTAAGTCCATGCCGAGGTTCCCGGCGTCTTCTCGTATATGAAGGCAATCTTAAGCTTCGGCGAACTTAAAGGATGCAGAATACTGGTAAACAGCGATTTCTTTTCCTGATTGGGCTCCATCTTCAACTCAATTTCCTCATCCTCCTGCAAAAGCTTGAACTCCTCCCAGCTCTTGGTAATCAGCGCTTTCAGCTCGCTGGCCGTATGCTCGTCAATGGCGTCATAGCCGTAAAGAGTGATAAAGGAAAGGAACGCGTCTCCCGGCGTGATTTTCAGCTTACTGCCGCCCTTCGCCTGATACTCGGCGTTAAACCTTGTGTAAGCGGCGCTGAACCTGAGACGGTCTTCGTCCGTCCACATCTCGCCCGGCTTCTTTCCCACCGCTTCATGCAGCTTTGCGAAACTGCCAAGGTCTGTGAACCAGATATAATTTATTTTCGCCAGTTGATAAAAGTCCATAAACTCATAATAGATTTTATTTTCCTTCTCCTCCGTGCGCTTGGGAATGATGCGGATTACCTCCCCCGGAATGGACACCACTCCGAAGAATTTCATAACGCTTACCCGCTTGTTGCCCTCCTCCACATAAAACTTGTTCATGTATTCATACGCCTTGATGGGGTCCCTGATTCCCTCCTCCACATGGCAGGTGCTCAAGCTGCTCCACTTGGCGGCAAACTCCGATTCTTCTCTTAAAATGGGCATGAAATTCCCCGCAAAGGAATTGCTTCTTCCCACCGTTTTTGTCCCCACTATCTGGTCTATGGGAATCTGCACCAGCCCAAGGGGATATTCCGAGTATGACCCCTTTTCCGGCATAATATCGTCTAAAACCTGCAAGGTGGGCCTCACTCCCCGAAGCATTCTGGACTGATAGTCTTTTTTCCCCATTCTGTAAGCTTTTCCATATTCTTCTCTTCCCATACAAACCTCCTTGTGTCTGATGTCTTATGCGCCTGCGCTTTTGGAAACGTCAGATGCGCTCTCTGATAGTCTTTATTTTGCAATTGTGTTTTTTTGACGATTTGTCATAACTAATCCCGACAGCCAGGATTCTTCCCGTGTATTCCGACTTTTCTCCCAGCCTGCCGTAAAAACGCATATCATACTTTTTGTCTCTTATCTGTTTGACAGCCGCCTCCGGCGAGGCGTTGACTTTCAGTTCGAGGATAATACAATCCGCTGTCTTATCCACTTCCGGATAAAAAATGAAATCGACATATCCAATACCCGATTTGTCCTCCCGCTCCACGCGGTAAAAATCTCTCGCCGACAGATATACCAGATTCACCACCGCGGTCAGTTCTGTCTCATTATTATAGGAGAGAAGAGGAACTTCTGTATCATGGGTGTATTCTAAAATTTCAAGCATAGTTTCCGTATCGCCTGCAAGCGTTGCCTTAAGCATTCTGTCAGATTCCCGCGCCAGCCTGTTTACATACCCAAGGGAATTTTCCTTGCGAAGCATATCGGAGAATCTGTCCATAATTTCCTTATTGGGAATCGACACTCTGTTCTTCTCGCAGCTTAAGAACCCGTAAACCACCATCGCGGAAAAAATCTCATCTTTTGTCTGCAGATTCATGGACGTAGCCGCATATTCCTGTATTCTTGCCGGTACGGATTCCCCTGCCGCCATAAGCGCCAA
>CAJTMZ010000003.1:33763-54861 GCA_910577445.1 uncultured Lachnospiraceae bacterium
CCTCCGCCACATTTTTTTCGATATAATAATATATCTCATCATAAGGACCGGCGCTGGTCCAGTAGCTCGCCAGATGGTTATAGCGAAGCGCCTCCACCACCGACCGCGGATTATACACTCTCTGCCCGCCGGCTGTGTGATAACCGTTATACCAGAGTTTCAGCCCCTGCCTTGTGACAGACGGTTTTTCGCAGGATTTAAGATAACGTTCATATAACTGTGCCACTTCATCCTCACGAAATCCAAAATAATCACTGAATGCCGGAGAATTTGCCATGGTAAATTCCGTAAACATATTCAATTCCGAACCGCTGGAATATTTGGCAATGGGTAAAATACCCGTCATGTACACCATTACAACATACGGCTTATCCTTTAACAGATTACCAAGAAAAGAAATATAGGCTTTCTTTTCCCTGTCCGCAACAAAGTCCCTGTGGAAAATGAAATCCCACTCGTCCAGTACAAATATATATTTTGCCGCGGCATCTTTCTCCCATATATCCGTCAGAATATCCCAAACTGCTTCTCCCTGCCGGATTTCCAGCTCCGGATATTTTTTTAAAAGGTCATCCGTCAGCCTTTTTTCTATGCGTTCTATATATTCTTCATAAGTTCCGTATTTTCTCGGCATCTCGTTAAAAGATATATGAATCACATCGTACTGGTTTAAAAATTTATGGTAGTTCTCGTTTTTCGCAATGTATAAATCATCAAACAATTCCCCGGCCTTATATTCTGCCGTCCTGCCGTCACATCCCCTGGAGAAAAACGCGCTAATCATATTTGCCATAACTGTTTTTCCAAAGCGGCGCGGCCTGGTAATGCATATATAACTGTTTTCTTCCCAAACCAGCGGAAAAAGCTGTTCCAGAATCTGCGTTTTATCTACGAAATACGGCTTTTTTGTTTCCTTTTCATATAAAGAATACGCTGTGGCATTGTTTAAATACACTCCCATAGGTATATGCGCCTTTCTTCCATCAAATAACCGGACCCCTTTGGGCGGAAACTATCTTTTCCTGCGTCTTAAGACTACCACGATTTGAAGAAAAAAACAACTCAAAAAAGCCTGCCGCTCTCCCGCCGGACAGGCTTTTACCGAATAACAATTTATTTTGGCACATACACCGTTTCATTCACCACCACAGATTCCACCTTGTCAATATCGGTCAGGCGGTTAAATACAAGCACAAAATCCCCCCCGGTACGGGCGCAGGCGTAACCGGTATTGTCAGTATCCACATCGCACTGGTGGACGCCCTCTATCGCGTGCTCATGGACAATATATTCGGTTCCGTCCCGGTAATTAACGGCCGCATAATACACATGCCAGGGGTCGCCTGCCTCTTCTTCGCCTATCCCCGTAACGGCGTTCATATCTATCCTCATTGCTATCGGAGATAAGCTGACCACGCCGCCTGCCTGATTTACGTATTCTTTCTTCTCCGCCCTTTTCCGAACCGGTACAAACAGCGTGTCCGTCTCTTCCGCTTCGCTATCCGACCCTTTGTCCGAAAACCTGTATATCTCAAATGTAAGACCTTTTATCTCTTCGGCTGTAAAATCCGTCACAATATAGTCATAGCAGTACAGCTTTTCCTCCGTGGATTTGTCCAAATCTACAAAGATGCTTTCATTACCCTCCGCAATTTGAAAGTAAAAGGGCGAGTCCTCCGAAAACCATGCTCCCTTGCTCTCGTTGGTAAGCTGGCTGTATTGAAAACATTCTATCCCCCCTTCCTGTTCCAGCGTAAATTCCACGACGGCAGCGTCTCCGTCGCAGACGGCGGCCAGAACCGTAAGCCTGGCGTCGCCTATCTCTTTTACGGCCGGCTCGTAGGATACGGCCTCCCCGATTAATTCTTCGGCCCTGTCCAGATTATCGTCCGTGTAATTTCTCCGGGGATATGTGACTGTGTATGCTATGCCTTTTTCTTCGTCACGCACCTCCTCCGTGTGGGCTTCTACGTTTTTCTTCCCCGCAGTTCCCCAGAGCCGGGCAAAAAATTCGCTGCCGGAAGCCGCCGCTGCCAGAGCCGGCATTGCAAGGAAAAGAATAAGGACCGCCGCCGCCTTCATTACTTTGGCCCTGTCCGGAGCATATACGCTTCTTTGGTATCTCCTTAGCATTTTATTTTTATTTTTACAATATTCCCTGGAAAATTCATGCGCCTTTCGGGGCGTGTCAAATTCCTCCCAAAATACCGTATCTTCTGTCAGGTTCCCGTCGTCTGTGTTTTGTTTCATAACCGCCTCCTGTTTTCAAATTATCGCAGCTTGTCTTTCCGGGTTCTTACCGGTTCAGGCAGACACATTCCATTCTTTTTTCAGCCTTTTCTTAGCGCGCTCAAATCTTTTCCTTACGTTTTCCTCCGAAATACCAAGCCTTTTAGCCGTCTCCCTTACCGACAGATTTTTTAGCGCCAGACAGTCTACCACATCATAGTAGCGTGAAGGCAGCACGGATATCAAATCCTTTATGCCGCCTCCCTCCTCCCGGTTTTCAGAAGCGGAAAGCCTGTCCATATCCGTTTTTCCATCCAGAAAACAGATAATCTCCTGCTCTCTTTTCTTCCTGTTATAAATGTCAATGGCGGAATGACGTATGACGGTGACAATATATTTTTTGCAGTCATCCGATGCGGCGTCCTCAAAATAAACGCGCCCTTTCATTAATTTCAGGAAAGCGTCCTGCACCGCATCCTCCGCTCTGGCGGAATCGTATAAAATGCGGTACGCGGCCTGATACATCTTCTGTTCGTATAGCTGATAGCAGTTTTCAATAAACGCTATCCGGGCTTTTCCATCGGGCGTTTTTTCCCTGTGCATCTTCCCACCTCTTTACTCCGTCTTTGGTATTTCAAAATACTGTTCTCCCACCATAATGCGGCATTTGGAGCGCAGCTCTCCGGCATCCTTTACCGGAACATAATAACCGATTGTAAAGCTTTTCGTTTCGCCCTCATCCACCATCACATGATAATAATCCGTTTCACCCGTGCCGGCCTCCGACAAATACACCGGATAGGAGTTATACCAGTCGCCTAATCCCCCATCTTCTTCCGGTCCAATCATAAACCGGCTTACATTAATGCTTCCGTCGTCCGGATTCCCCTTATAGTCTATATTCTGGATATCGACCTGCATGAGAAGGAATTTACTTCTGTCCATATATCTTCCCGCATCTATTGTATACATATCTTCCTCATTTATGGGAACGTCCCCGGGGGAATCGTACAGACGGAAGCTGTGCAGGGTGCAAATCATGTTTCCCTCCTCCCAGACTTCCTTGTCAGGGCCCATTTCTATGACCAGCGCATTTTCCTTCGCGCTGTTGGCTGTACCGTTCGTGCTGTTGTTTGTGCTGTCCGTGCTGTTGGCTGTACCATTTGTGCTGTTAGCTGTGTCGTCCGGGACGTCCGTTTTATATAAATCTTCCTGCGTATTTTCCGCCGCGGCCAAAACGGCCGCCTCCTTTTCCCTTTCCTCCCCGTTCCGGCTCCCGCAGCCTCCAAGCAGGCAGATACCGCACAGCGCCAGCGCAAAAATTCTGCTGTTCTTCATAATAATACCGCTCCTTTTTCCTTGTTTTGTACTTACATTTTATATAACCGCCGGGAAAAGGATTTTGTGACAGGAACGGATAATTTTTAAATTTTCTTCGGTGCTATTGATAATTTAAGGAATTCGTGGCATACCACAAGAAAATAGCGACGTAAGCGTCGCAAGTTTGAGATGACTATGATGATTAAACGAGACTCTTATTTGAATATTATTCCTGCCAATTCTGAGTCCTTCGGCGAAAACGGCCGTCGTACTCAGAATTGGCGACTTCCTCTTAAAAGGGGATATTTCTAATCTTTCTGTTTATTTTTCAGAATGATATAACTTGCAGCCAGGATTACAAAGAATACCAGCGCGAAAAGTAGAGTATGAAATATTCCCAGCGGATAAGGCGCAATCCATCCCTGCCCGAAAAACAATATGGAAATAAATCCTGTAATCATAGAAACGGGCATGAAAGCAATTAAAATTATATTGAGCCAATTTACATAAAACGGCGCTTTTTCTTCTGACAGTACTTTTGCTATAAAATATCCGACAATTCCAATAGCCTGAATAATCATTGCTCCCCATACAGCTTCCATTGTCTGTGTTTCATACCATTCGCCAAATGCGCAAAACAGGCCAATAGCAGCAAAAGCGGTTGATACGATATAAAGTACCTGACTCGTAAACTCTTTACTTTTTTGTTCTTTGTCTGTTGCCGGTTCAATCCCCTTTAGAATATAATCCGTTGTTACCCCGAAAAAATCACTCAATATAATTACTTTTTCCAGGTCCGGCGTGCTTTGTTCACTTTCCCATTTGGAAACGGCCTGCCTTGAAACTCCGACTTTATCCGCAAGCTCCTCCTGTGATATTCCCTTTGACTTTCTTAAATATTGTATTCTGTCTGCCATGTTCATTTTGTCAACACTCCTTTCTTTTGTGGCATCATTGTAGCAATATTTTCAGTTGCATAGCCACCATTCAGAAATGGAAATATGTCAACCGGCAGTTGCAGCGATGAATCGTGATGTCAGAATCACATAATTGCCAGAATTAAATTTCCTGTACCGCTCCTTATAATTCCCCCTGCCTGTCCATTTAATTTTTAATGCCGCAGTATCTTATCCATTGCTTTCCCTTTTGCCAGTTCATCCACCAGCTTGTCCAGATACCGTATCTCCCGCATGAGCGGTTCCTCGATATTCTCCACCCTTATGCCGCAGACCACCCCTTTAATCAGCTTCCTGTTTTCGTTGGGCTGCGGGGCATTTTTGAAAAAATCCCCGTAGGCAGTCGGTTTTGTAAGCATTTCTTCAAGCGCCTCCTGACTGTATCCGGTAAGCCACCTGACAATCTCGTCAACCTGCTGCCTTGTCCGCCCCTTTCTCCTGGCTTTGTCCACAAGGAGATTATATACTTTTGCAAAATCCATCTGGTATACTTTGTCGCTGCTCATGCTGCCGCCTTTCTTTTAGCCAATCCTCACTTCCGCCGCGCATTCCTTTACGGATGATTCCCCGTAGTATTGCACCATACGGCAATCTCCGCAATTAGCGGAAGCGGAAGCGGCTTGCTGTACAAAAACTGTATCGTTCCCTTGCTGGTCTTATAGTCCTCCAGCTTTGCGCTAAAATGCGCCACGGCTTCCGGTCCCGGATACAGTCCGATATGATTCTTGAATCCGGCAAACTGGATAATATTATGGCCCTTCCAGAAAGTCGGCATACTCCATGAAATTTTCTCTTCCGCTTCCGGCAGAGCCGCGCGTATGGCGTTTCTCACTTCTTTGAGGTATTGCTGCGCATGTTCCGGCTGCGCCATGATATAAGCGTCAATGGATTCCGGCGCCTTACCGCAGTAATGCCCCTGATTCTGCTTTTGAAAAGTCCGTCCGCATTTTGGACACGTCCACATTTTTCGCTTCCTCCTTCTTCCATTCCCTTTACCAAAACGCATACCGGGAATTATCCTGTTCCAGTCCTGTCCGCAGATTCTGCGCAAATCCTATTCGCCGATTCCGCTCAGCCGTTCAATAATCGCCTCCCGGTATTTCGCATGATTCGGCATACCGCCTCCGACGCCGCCAAGTTTTGGAAGCAGCAGTTTGAAACTGCTTCCGTTCTTCATTGTAATGAAACATTTCACAGAACCCATCCAGCCCTTAGCCAGACGGCAGCTCTGAATATCTGCCAGAGGAAAGCATGTTCCGATATCCTCAAAAAATATTTCCGCCGCGACCTCCTGTATATCCATCCCGCGCACATTGGGCTCGTCGTTAAATTCATAAAAATAGCTGCCCTTTTCACACTCCGTAATTACCATTGATGACTGCGTAATTCCAAAGTAGATATCATAAGTCGAAAATTTCGCCTTTTCCAGCGCAACGCTGCCTCCGTCCTCGTCCGGAACAAGCCCGTTTTCCGTGCGATAACACTTTCCGAAAACGCATCTCACCCTTGATTCCTTCGCCAGAGCATGAATACCCGCCAGCAGAGTTTCCCCCTCAGGTATATATTTCCCCAAAGACTGCCGCATATTTGTTTCATCGAAAATTTCAGACATACTATGTCCTCCTCTTTTTATATGTTTAACTTGCCGCTCTTACCTTTCATCATACCACACCCATGCTCCATATACCACAAAATTATGGGGCATGACCTCTGCCATGCCCCAACAATCCGCCGTGAAAAACCGCTTTCACTTCGCTGCTTCTGACCTCTCAATTCTTTCTCCGCAAAGTACCGGAAAGCTCAAATTACTCTGTCGTTTTGTATAATACAATGCTTTCATACGGCTTAAGGCGATAGCTTCCGGTATTAAAATACTCCGATTTATAATTGCCAATCACCTTCTCGTCATATCCTTCCGGGATTTTCACTACACCCTCCCTGTTCTGGAAATTGTGGATTACCAGAAGTCTTTCCGTGTCCGCAATTCTCTGCCAGGCTATAACGGAAGCCTCCTCCACCTCGTAAGGCAGAAATACGCCGTAAGTCATAACGGACGCATATTTTCCCCCGCGTCTTAAGCCGGCCAGTTTCCGGTAAAAATTCAGCACGGATTCTCCGTCCTTTTCCTGCCGGGCCACACTGATTCTTTTATAGTCCGGGTTAACCTTCATCCACGTGCTTTTGGCATCGCTGAATCCCGCATTTTTTCCTTCATCCCACTGCATGGGCGTCCTGTTATTGTCGCGGCTCCTTTTTGCCACAATGGCAAACGCCTCCTCTTCCCGGATACCTGCTTTCAGTGCCCTCTCATACTGCCCATGGGTGGCGATGTCGTCATAATCCGCTATGGACTCCAATGTCATATTTTCCATTCCGATTTCCTGTCCCTGATAGATAAAAGGCGTTCCCCGCAGAAAAAAGAACAGACTCCCCAGCATGGTTTTGCTGTAGTAGTGAATATCCTCTTTGGGAAGATATTTGTTCACGGAGCGGTTCTGGTCGTGGTTCTCCAGATAAACCGCTCCCCATCCCTTTTCCTGAACCATCTTCTGGCTGTTAAAGATATTTTTCCGCAGTTCGGAAACCGTAAAGTGCCGCGGCCTGAACCATTCGCCGGTGTCCGGCACGTCAATATCTGCATAGCTGAAATCGAATACCATGGTAAAAAATCCCTTTTCCCCTATAAACTGCTCCAAAAGCTCCTCGGGCACGTTCGCCTCCGCCACCGTCATGCTGTTATGGGGGCGGAAAGTCCGCTCGTTCAGCTCATATAAAAATTCTTCAATTCCCGGCTGATTCAGGATAAAATCGCCTATATACCTTAAGCCGTCCTCCCCGTCAGGCTGGAAAAAGCCGTATTCCATCCGCTTTTTTATATTACAGATTGCGTCAATCCGAAATCCACCCAGCCCTTTATCCAGCCAGTAATTTACCATACGGTAGATTTCTTCCCGAAGTTCCCGGTTCTCCCAGTTTAAGTCGGGCTGCTTTCTGGAAAAGGCATGGAGGTAAAAGCGGTTCGTCCCTTCCACCCTCTCCCAGGCCGGGCCTCCGAAATAGGAACGCCAGTTGTTGGGCGGATTTCCGTCTTTCGTTTCTTTAAAAATATAGTAGTCCGCATACTTACTCTTCGGATTTTGCAATGCCTCCTGAAACCACTCATGCTCGTCGGAGGTATGGTTCACCACCAAATCCATCAGTATTTTTATCCCCATTTCTCCGGCTTTCTCAATCAGTTCGTCCATATCGGCGTCCGTGCCGAACATGGGATGAATATGATAATAATCGGAAATATCGTACCCGCCGTCGTCCATAGGGGACATATAAACCGGGCAGAGCCAAATCACGTTTGCCCCCAGCTCCTTTATGTAGGCAAGACGGTTGATGATTCCCCGCAAATCCCCGATTCCGTCCCCGTTGCTGTCCTGAAAGCTTTTGGGGTATATCTGATACACCACAGCTTCCTTCCACCATGTCATTTTATCCACGTCATTTCCTCCAAGTCATTCTAGCCTTTCACTGCTCCCGCCGCAATTCCCTCGATAATATTTTTCTGCAGGAAGATAAACACCACAAGAATCGGCACAGCGCAAATCAGAACCGCCGGAAAAATAAGCTCCCAGGGATTGCCGTACTGCCCGGAAAGACTTTTCGCATAGTACAGGCTCAAAGTCAGCGTTTTCTTATCGTTGTTCCCGATAATCAGGAAAGGCAGAAGGTAATCGTTCCATATCCACATGGCGTTTGTGATGATTGCTGTCACGGTAATGGGCTTTACCATGGGGAACACAATCTTAAAAAACATCTGGAAAATATTTGCCCCGTCAATCACCGCCGCCTCTTCCAGCGCAATGGGTATTCCCTTGAAAAATCCGTGATAGAGAAAAACCGTCATACTAAGTCCGAAGCCGCAGTACATGAGAATCAGCCCGCCCATATTTTTCAGTCCCAGATTTTCCATCAGGCTCACAAGTGGATACATCACCGACTGAAAAGGCACCAGCATGGCGGCCGTAAAGGCCAGGAACAAAAAGCTGCTTCCCTTTGACTTATATCTCACCATCATCCAGGCCGTTACCGCCGATATCAGGACGATAAGGGCGACGGAAATCACCGTAATAATCAGTGTGTTGGCTACGGAAGGCAGCAGGTTAATCTGCTCCGCCGCGCTTTTTAAATACTTAAGGTTCCAGCTCCCCGGAAGCGCTATGGGAGAGGCGACGATTTCCTTCTGGCTTTTAAAGGAATTTACGAACAGAAAATAAATCGGAAACACTGTGTACACAGCAACAAACCCCAATACTGCATAAAGCATTGTCTGGCTTAATTTTTTCTTTGCACTCATTATGCCTCAATCTCCTTCCTCTTTGTCACAATCACCTGAGCAATGGATATCACCGCAATTAATATGAAGAATATGACTGCCTGCGCCTGTGCCATACCGTAGTTCGCCGGCGTGGTTTCCCTTGTGGATAACAGAATCTGCAAAGAAAGCATCCGGGTTCCGAAATTGCCGCTGGTCAAGGCAAGGTTTTCATCCAGCATCTTAAAACTGCCCGACAGCGTCAGGAAAAATACGATTGTAAAGGCCGGCATCAGCATTGGCATGGTAATGTGTCTGAACCTCTGCCACGGAGAAGCCCCGTCAATGGACGCCGCCTCATACAAATCCTCCGGGATATTGTTCAGTCCGTTCAGATAGATGAGCAGCATATAACCGGCGCTCTGCCATGTGGCCATAATCGCCATGGCAAAAACGGCCTTATTGGAATCCTGCAGCATATCGCAGAGAAAAGGGATGTGGAGCGCGGATTCCTCGCCGAACAGTATCAGCGAAAAAATATTCTGGAAAATGAAACTCCAGACAAAGCCCATGGCAAGACCGCCCAGCAGATTGGGGAAAAAGTACACCGTCCTGAAAAATCCTTTTCCTCTTTCCACCTTTTTCACCATCATTGCAAGCCCAAGGCTTACGATATTTTTCATAATAACCGCAACCAGTGTGAACTTCAGCGTGTATACAAGGGCGGATAAAAATTTCTGCGAACGGAACACCTTGAGGTAATTGCCAATTCCCACAAGCGCGCCCCACCAGTGCTCGGAACCTTTGAAATAAGAGCCTCTCCATGCCGTGAAGGAATAGGTGACACCCATCACAAAGGGCGCCAGTATCACCAGTACAAAAAGTATCACTGCCGGTATCACTAAAATCCTGAACCATCTTTTATAATAATTTTCCATCTGTCATTCCTCCTACCATTCTTCCATACCTGATTTCCAGTCCGCGATGCATTTATCCGCAATTTCCGAAAGTTCCTCCTCCGACCAGTCCTCCGGATTTATAAACAGCTCTTCCATAATGTATTTCCCGTAGGATTCCGTTCCCCAGGAGGCCGGAGCCGCGTCAAAGGGATTGGCCAGCAGATTGTCTTCCTCCTTGTACTTTATCAAATCATTGGACAGCGGATTGTCCAGCACAACGCTTCCGTCCGCGTTGAAAGGTACAAAGGCAAAATCGTTTATGATAAAATTCCGTCCCGCTTCCGAAGTATTCAGCCACAGCACAAAGTCTTCCGCTTCCCTGCGTTCTTCCTCCGTTGCTTTGGCGTTAATGACATAATACTGGGACACAAACTCCGGTATGGACCGGTTCATTTTTTCCGCCGTAAGGCCCTCTACCAGAATATCCTCGTCGGAAAAATTCGTTTTCATGGGAAGCATCATCAGGTTTTCCGCCGTTTCCTGTGAGATTTTCGCCACATTGGGATAAATCCAGTTTCCGTTCTTGATAAAGACGGCCTTTTCCTCCGCCAGCATCTGCACCGCCTGGTCGTAGCCCGTTACCGTGGAGTTGATAAACTGGGGTCCTCTCTCCACCGGCCCCTCCGCTCCTGCCGCAAACCGGGTAAGGTAATCAAGCTCCTTCAGAGATTTTACAAGCGGCGTTTTCAGGTTATCCGCATAGGAGGCTTCCTCCTCCCTGACATCGTAAACCGTTCCGTATACGGTGCTGACAGGATAATTGCCAAAGTGATTGCCGTAAGTCCACTTTTCCGCGCCGGCAATGGCAATCACGCCCGTTAAGTTTTCCGTGAGCGGCGTCTTATCGCTTCGCACCGTATAGGTATTTCCGTTCAGGGAAAAAGAACTCCCGGCGTCGTTTTTGATATAGCCGTCAAGGGCTTCCAGCATTCCCTGAAATTCTTCATAGGAGGCGGCTTTATAATCGTTTTTAAAGTCCTCTATCCCGTCCAGAGACAGAATCTCCTGCAGCATCCGCTTATTAGCAATCAGTCCATAGCCTTCGATATTGTAAGGGATTCCGTAATTTCCCTGGCGTTCAAACTGCAGTTGCAAAGCCTCCGGAATGCTTTCATAAAGCTTTCTTAATTCTTCATTCTGGATTTCCGAAGCGTCAAGGGCATAGCCTGCCGATTTCCACTCTTCAATTCCGATTGCGTTTGTGGCAAACACAGTTGGGTAATCCTTCGATTTAATCTCGGAGCGCAGGGTTTCCGTTCCTTCCGCCGTCCCCACCGTAAAAACTTTTACCCTTTTACCTGTTTCCTCTTCATACCTTTCGGCCACGTCCTGAAGATTTTCCGCAATTTCGGACTTGCCGTTAAAAAAGTAAACGTCATAATCCCTCTCGCTTTTCCCGCAGCCCGCCAGAACGGCCGCCGTCAACAGAACTCCCATGAGAATGCCTGCTTTTTTTGCTTTCACCTTTTTCCTCTCCTATCCTGTTTTTAGTTCCCCATCAGCCCCTTATCGCCCCTCACGCGAAACGTTTTCCGCCCGCTCTGCAGACGCAGTCCGTTCCGCGCGTTTCCGGTCTGATGCTGGTTCCCGCTTTTTCTGAAACATGTTTCATAATTGGCAAAATATTAGGGCTTTTTGTCCGCCCTACCAATTTTATATTCCTGAAACATGTTTCATTTCTTGAATCTTATACTAAACCTCCGTATTTCTTTTGTCAATAGTTTTTTATATTTTTCTCTCTTTTTATGTTGTACTTCCTTTCCTCAGCTTCACCGGCACAAATACTCCTTTTGTATCCGCTTTTTCCTTTCTTAGCTGCTTTAGCAGGCTGCGCACCACCTCCGTGGAAATGCATTCAAGCTGCTGCACCACCGCGGTAAGTCTGCCGTCCGTTATATCCACCGCGTACGTTCCGTCATAAGCCACGATACAAAATTCCTCCGGCACTTTCCTTCCCAGCTTCAGCGCCGCTTCGTAAAAAGCGGTCGCCGGCATATCCGCCGCCATAATTCCGTCAATTTCCGGATAGCTCTGCAATATCAGCCCGGCCAAATCCCGATAGCCTTTCAAATCAAAATCATTCCATTTAATCTCCTGATTTCTGGTATTAATACCATGAGCCTTTAAGATTTTCTCAAGCTCTCTGTGGCTTTCATAGGAAAGAACTTCCCTTTCCTCCTTTGCCGCACATAAATGAAGAACATTGCGGCACTTATTCCTTATAAACTCCTCCGCAGCCAGCCTGCCGCCCGTTTTATGGTCCGAAACCACGAAAGGTATCCTTTCCCCGACGGAATAGTCCAGCATAACCATGGGTTTTTGAAACTGTATATAAGCGGCGTCTTCCAGTCCGTTTACCGCCATGATAACCCCGTCAACCAGATTGGATTTGAACATATTCAAGTATTCACGCTCGCGCTCGATATCGCCGGAGGTACTGCACAGCATTAATTTATATCCGTTATCGTACAGACATTTTTCAATGCAGTCCGCCAGTGAAGAAAAAAAAGGATGCTTGATGCTGGGAACCAGCATGGCGATGATACCTGATTTTTGTAAAAACATGCCCCTTGCCAGCTCATTGGGCACATAATCAAGCTCCCTCATAGCCTGTTCTATTTTCATTCTCGTTTCCGGTGCGACAGCCGCCGTCCCGTTTAATACCCGGGACACCGTGCATGCGGCTACCCCGGCCCGCTTTGCGACGTCTCTGATTCCTGCCATAACTTTCTCCCTGAAAAACTGTTGCTTTATGGGTAAATAATAGCATATGCGGAGAGGATTCTCAATGTCTGGATTTTGGCTGTTTGCATAAAAGCCCGCCGCGCTAACGCGACAGGCTTTTTACAAACTCCTCTGCCGAAATTTCATTCCGGTACAGCCTTTCAGACATCTTCATAAAATTCAGGGCCTTTTCCCCACCCAGATAAAACTCCCAGTAGGGCATCACCGTCTGCGCCTTTGCATCCATTTCCCTGATTACTTCATACAGCCCTCCATCCTCTCTCTTTTTGTCTCCTTTACAAACCCAGACGGGAATCCCGGCGCCGCTCTCTCTCAGATTTTCAGAAAAATAATACATAAGTTCCCAGAGAGCCGCAACTGCTTTCTCGGGGTATTTGACGGCCCCGTTTACCACAAAAGCCTCGCTTACCCCGCCTACTGTGCAAAGTCCGCCGGTTCCCGGAAAGGGCGCCGCGCTGATTTTTCCATACAGCGGGCTGTTTCTCTGCAAAATATTTCCCACAATCCGGTTTTTGGTAAAATACATGGGAATCCTGCTCAAATAAAATTCTTCCTCCACGTATCCCGTGGTATTGCCTGCCGGCGCGCTGCCAAAAGCTCCCATATCCCGCAATTCGCAGAAACGGTTCACGCCTCTGATAAATTCTTCGGTGGCATTCTTTTCCCCGGCTATGATTTCCAGGCATTCTTCCGCCCCCGCTTCGCTCATGCACAAAGCCTCCAGATACATGCGGAAGCCTCTGTCCGTGTCCGCGGAACAGGCCAGGGGGACAATACCGTTGTCGAGAAATACCCGGCATACCTTAACAAGCTCCTCCCAGCTTTCGGGAACGCTGCATCCGTATTTCCGGAACATTTCACTGTTGACAAGGAGTACCCCAACGTCTTTTGCAAAACCAAGCCCGTAAGTTCCTCCGTCAACGGTCACCTCGTCGTCCATTCCCGGCAAAATCCTCTTTATTGTCCCGCTGCCCAGATAATCGTCAAGCCGCAGGATTTTCCCTGAATTTACGGCATTTTCAAGATAAGCGTTTGTATAGCACAGATAAATGTCCGGCGTATCGTTGGAGGCAATGGCGGAAGGCAGTTTTTCCCTGTACAGCTTTGTCTCGATTCCTTCCGGCTGTATCTCCATCTCCCGATGGTTCTTATTGTATTTATCAACCGCGCCAAGAAAATCTTTTTTGTATATCTTCTCTTCGTCTGTCCAGGGATACCACAGGCGCAGAGTCAGAGGTTCCTCATAAGCCGCCTCTCCCGCGCCGTCCGGTTCTTTTGCAGTCAGTCTTCCCAAAAATAAAAAAGCGATTGCAGACAGCGTCGCCAGCGCCGCCGCGTAATACAGTCCTCCAAACCGCAGGCGGGATATGAATTTCCTTATAACTCCCGGCAATATCTCCCTTTCCCATCTGCTTTTCACCTTTCATCACCACACCATTTCTAACCGCTGATTTTCAGTATCTTTTTTACCCTCTCCGCAGCCGCTTCTCCCAGCGCTCTGTGTCCCTCGCCGGTCAGATGGATACAGTCTTTTACCGACACTTCCGCCACCGTCCCGGCGTCAAGCAGCGTCACCCCGGAAACGTCTGCGAAAATTTTTTCATATTCTTTCCCGAGAGCCTTGCTTTTTCTCACGGACTCCTCGTCATACATACCGTAAAATTCGGAGCCTGCAATCTCATCCCGCACAGGCGCCGGGACAATCACCAGCACCTCCGGTACCTTTCCCACCCAATAAGCCTGCGGATTTCTCACCATCTTAACCAGATTATCCATTCCCATGGCAATTTCCTTCACGGACGGGGTAAAAATATGCCTGATATCGTTTGTTCCCAGCATAAAAATTACCAGGTCAAGAGGCTGATGGCTCTGGATACAGCAGTTTAAAAACCTGCTCCCGTTTCTGTCCGCCGCCACAGGGTCGTCGTACATGATGGTTCTTCCACACAGCCCTTCCTCTATTATTTTTGCCTGTCCGTCTAAAATCCTCTGCAGGACGCCTGTCCATCTCTCATTGTCCCCATATCTGAAATTATTTCCACAAGGCTCCGGATTATGCCCCCATGTGTTGGAGTCTCCATAACATAAAATACGCTTCATTTTTTCTATCCTTTCACTGCTCCTAACGTCATTCCTTCTATAAATTTATCACTTGCAAAAATAAATGCAATCAAAAGCGGAATAAAACTAATCATGGAGGCCGCCATAATCGTTCCCGTCAGGGTTCCGTTCAAATCTTTCATGGACGCGATTCCCAGAGGCAGCGTCTTCATCATAGTCTCGTTTACGGTAATGAGCGGCCAGGTAAGGCTTCCCCACTGATTGGTAAAGTTAAAAATAGCGAGAAGGCTTAACTGCGGCACCGTGATTGGCATTACAATCTTAAAAAACTTCCCGTATTCACCGCACCCGTCTATTGTGGCCGCTTCCAAAAGGGAATCCGGGATATCCTTCATAAACTGGGTCATCATATAGACCCCGAAGGCGTTGGCCACGCCCGGAAATATCAGCGACTTGTAAGTGTTTACCCACCCCAGCTTTGACACAATCAAAAACAGGGGAATCAGGGTCGTCACGCTTGGAATAATCTGAGTTGCAATCACAATATTGAGCAAAACGCTTCTTCCCGGAAATTTCCTTTTTGCAAAAGCATATCCCGCCATGGCTGCGACTAAAATCACAAGGATTGTGTTGGCGCCGGACACTAGAAGGCTGTTTGCCATCCACCGCATGTAAGCTCCGCCCTGCATGGTAAGGACTTCTACGTAGTTATTAACCGAACCACCCTTCGGCCAGAATTTCGGCGGGTAGCTGATAATTGCGTTGGTTTCCAGAAGAGATGACACGATAAGCTGCCAGAAAGGAAACAATATAATCAGCACAAGCAAAAGAAGCGTTATGGTTTTCAGAGACGAAAAGATTCCTCTTTTTATCACGTATTTATTCATGCCCCGGCCCTCCTTTTCCCGGTCTTTCTTTCACGCAGGAGAAGATTCTCCAGACCGTAAATCAGCAAAATCACAAGCAGGAACACCAAAGAAGCCGCCGCCCCGAATCCTACCCGGTAATATTTGAAGCTGTACTGATAAATTTCGTAAATAACCGTCTGGGTCGCGCCAAGAGGCCCTCCGTTTGTCAGCATATAAACAGACTCGAAAATCTGGAACTGCCAGATGGTGTTCATGGTCACGCACAAAATAATGGCGTTCCTGATAAGCGGCAGAATCACATGCACCGTTTCCTGAAATGCATTTGCCCCGTCTATTCTGGCCGATTCCAGACAGTCCGCCGGAAGAGAACGCATAGCCGACATATACACGAAAATAAAGAAAGTACCGCCCTTCCACAGCTCCAGAATCATCACCGCTATTTTCGCGCTGAACTTTCCGTTCAGCCAACTGACCGGCTGAAGGCCCAAAAACTGAAATAACAGATTTAAAGGGCCGTTGTTGGATATGATATAGGAAATCAGCACGCTTGCCACTACCATGGAAATCAGCATGGGAAGAAAGAAAATGATTTCGCAGGCATGGCTGAATCTGGTCTTTTTCCTGATAAGCAGGGCAAAAAAGATTCCAAAAAACTGGCTTACCGGAACCTCTATCAGCATATAAACAAACGTATTTTTAAATGCGTTTTGAAAATCCGGCGTAATAAAAACGTCCTTAAAGTTTTTCATCCCCACCCAGTCGAACTTTGCCTGCAGGAAATTTCCGTCGTGTACGCTTAAGTAAAAAACATAGCCAATGGGAATCAGCGTAAAAACAATGAAAAATACGGCAAAGGGCAGTAAGAAGCTGTAGGATACCGCATAATCCCTGATTTTTCTTTTATCCATAAATTCACCTTTCTTTCAGAAAAGAGGTTTTTGCAGGAAGGAAAACTCTCTTTGCAAAAACCTCTTGTATTATGATATTATTCGCCGCTGATTGCTTTCATCGCGTCGTACATGCCCTGAATGGCGTCCGCCGGCGATTTTTCACTCCTTGCCACGTTTTCATAGAGGATTTTCAGATTCTGCATCATTGCGTTGGCGTAATCGGAAGCCGGACTTACCTGCAGGCTTGCAATTCCTTCCGCCGCTACAGCCATGATTTCATCGCCCTCGTACATCAAATCATTTGTTGCAAGCTGAGGGGAGAAGAATCCCACCTCAGACAGATAGGTCTTTTCCACCTCGGGACGGGTGATAAATTCCACAAATTTCCACGCGGCGTCAGGGTGCTGCGTCTGGCTGGAAATAGCAAGCATTCCGATATTTGCAAAATTCCATTTTGAATGAGCCTCGTCGGATGCCGGGCCTGCCGGTATTGCAAAGGCTCCTAAATTAATGTCGGAAGCCTCCTTTATAATATTCGTATAATGAATCTGCTGAGGGAACATTGCAACCTGTCCGTTATAAAAGTAGGCGCGTTCCTCCTCTTTGTTGGTATACTTCTCAAGGGGAAGCACAACCTTATCCTGATTATACAGCTTATCAAAAAAGGTAAGGCCTTCCACGCCCTGTTCGTTGTTAAAGCCAATGTTGGTCAGATTTTCGTTCCACTGGTCTGCCCCCGCCTGAATGATATAGGTAAGCGGCTGCCAGTAATCGTCCATCTCAAACATCATGCCCCACTGGTCGGTCTGTCCGTCTCCGTCCTTGTCCAGCGTCAGCTTCTTTGCCACTTCCTCCATTTCATCCCATGTCGTGGGAACCTCGGTGATTCCCGCTTCTGCAAACATGTCCTTGTTATAGAACATAACGGAGTTAAGCGCTACGAAAGGGATTCCCATAAGCTGTCCGTCATAGGAACAGTACGCAAGCGCAGACGCCGGATAGCCGGAACGCTTTGTCTCGTCCGCATAATCCTCCAGGGACAATATGTATCCGTTCTTGGCGTACAAAGGGAACTGCTCTGTCTGGAAGCTGATATCCGGGCCGGTTCCTGCCGCAAAAGCCGCGGTTTCCTTTTCCACAACCGAATCCCATGCGACATTCAAAAACTCTACCTGAATATTGGGATTTTCTTTGTTAAATTCCGCAATCATGGACGCCCATATTTCGTCCTCTCTGTCGGAATGAGGAGATTTCCAGAACGTAAGCTTTACCGCTTCGCCGGAAGAAGCATCCTCGCTCCCTGAGGCTGCGCCGTTATCTTCTGATACATCGCCGGCATTTGATGAGCCTGACGACTCATTCCCGGAATCTGCCTTCTGGCCGTTTCCGCCGCAGCCGGAAAGAAGCCCCATAACCATACCTGCGCACAAAAGCATTGCCAATTTCTTTTTCATCTTCATTTACCTCCTGTCACTTTTGTGGGTTTTATGCAACAAGTACAGTATAAATTTTCTTCCGGATATTTGAACGCATAATTTTGACTCAATCACTCACAATTTTGACCTTCTTTTTGTAATCATTGACAGACATGCCCGTATATTTGCGAAAGCACCTTCCAAAATAATCAGGATTTGGTATCCCTACCTTCTCCGCCACCTCATAGGCCTTAAAGTCCCCCGACTTCAGATAATCGCACGCCTTTTCAAGCCGGATTTTATTTAGGCATTCCACCAGGGTCATCCCATGCCTTTTGCGGAAAGCCCTGCTCAAGTAGCTGGGATTTAAGAAGAAAATTTCCGCAACCGCCGACAGGGACAACTCGCCTTCCGCAAAGTGCTCTTCAAGATAATTCCTGACCTGCTCCATCACATCAGGGGAACTTTCCTCCGCCTTTTCTATCTGGCCGCTCACTTTAAGGAGCGCTTCCTTAACTTCCTGCCTTTTCATGGGCTTTAAGATAAAATCCGCCGCTCCCGCCCTGATTGCCTGCTGGGCATACTTAAATTCATCATAGGCGGTAATGATAATCACCTTAACCGAAGGGTACTTTTTCATAATCTCTTCCGCAAGTTCAATTCCACTCATAACGGGCATTTTGATATCGGTTACCACCAGGTCGGGAAGCTCTTTTTCCATATGAAACAAAGCCTCCCTGCCGTTTGACGCTTCCCCGATGATTTTCATATGAAGTTCTTCCCACTTTACAATGATTTTAAGCAGATTCCTTGTTCCGATTTCATCTTCCACAATCAGTACCTTAATCATTCCCTCCATCTCCCTCATAATAAACGGGTATGCGCAGCGTAATCACTGTCCCTTTTCCCTCTGTGCTCTGAATATCATAATCAATATCCTGTCCGTAAAAAATCTTTATCCTCTCTATGGTTCCCCGAAGACCGAAACTCTTTTCGTTAGAGTCAAGATTTTCTCTCTGCAGCTCCTCCATTTTTCCGGCGCTCATCCCCACGCCGTCGTCCTCCACCGAAAAGCAGAGATATCCGTTTTCTTCCTTTCCCTCCACACACACCATTCCTCTGGTCGTTTTGGGACGAATGCCGTGGTTTACAGCGTTCTCCACAAGGGGCTGCAGAATCATCTTTAACATATAATCGTCGCAGATATTCTCGTCCACATCCAGAACATAATGCATCTCATCTCCGTATCTGATTTTCAAAAGTTCCAGATAATCCCTCACCATTTCGATTTCTTCCTGTACCGTAATGAGCTCTTTTCCCTTGCTCAGCAGTATCCGGTAATAGCTGCCGAAGGCTTCCAACGCGTCGTAAACCTCCTGGCTTTTCCCGCTTAGAGCAAGATACCCCATGGCATCTATGGTATTGTAAAGAAAATGGGGTTTCATCTGCTCCTGCAGGGCGTTTAATTCCGTCTTTCTTTTTATTTTTTCCTCCTCGTACACCTGCTCAATCAGGTCGTCAATCTCATCCACCATCTCGTTATAGGTATCTTTCAGTATTTCCATTTCCGCGAAAAACTCCGCCCCCCGGCTGTCTGTATAAATCTTTTCAAATCGTTTTCCCTCCATCCGGTTCATGGAATCCGCCATGTCCTCTAAAGGACTGGCGACGTATCTTTTTATGAAAAGGTAATCGGCAAAGCAAAACGCCGCCAGAAAGGTCATTGCCAGAACTGCCAGAAAACCGCCCACTGCGGATTCGTCCAGAGAATTTTCTATAACGGTTCCCACAAGAATCTGCCAGTCAATCCCGTCCACAGTCAGACTGTCCGGAAAAATTCTCTTATCCTCATAAGTAACCGACTCCTTTTCCGAAGCAAGGGCCAGACGAAATTCCGGCAAGGTGATATGGGAGCGGGACGCCACAATCTTTCCTGTCCGGTCAAGAATATAGAGAGAGGGAACGCTTTTTTCCTCCACGCTTTCATAGCATCCCTTAAAAGCATCCAAATCAATGTTTATCATCAAAATACCCACCGGCTGATAGTCAACGGGATTGTTGATAACACGAATCAGGGAAACACTGGTTTCCGCACTGCTTTGGGTGAGAACCCTGTCAGCGTTTAATTTCAGGCAGTAGGAGCCGCCTAGCTCCATCACTTCATCATACCAGTTCGTCTCGCTTATCTTTTCCGTCCGAAGGCTTCTGACATGGTTTCTGTCAATGCTGCAGGCATGTTCATTCATATCCCACATATAAATTCCGTTTATGTGCGTTTCCGAATCCACCAGAGAAATAAACTGGTAAAGACTTTCCCGCTGCCGCTCCCCGTTCCCTGCCGCAAGAGCCTCCGTGACCTCGCTGCTGGAAAGAATGATTCTGGAGTAATACGCCGCATTGTCAATCAGCGTTGTCACGTTCCTGCCAACGGTATTTAATGTCTGCGCCGACAACGCTTTCGCGTAATCCATGGATTCCCTTCTTCTTATCTCCGCAAACAGCAAAAAAATCGCAATCGAAGAAATAAACAAAAATATCGCGTATACTATCGCAAGTTTTACAGATATCCTCATTTTATGCAGCAAACCATTCCACCTCTTTCCCTTCCTGGCAGTTCATTTTCATTAAAGCAGTATTATAACAGACATTCAGACAAAAAAAACGTGCGTTCATGCTTTTTACTATGTTAGAATAATACCATACAGTTTTACAGAAAGACCACTGATTTTTAAGGAGGAAAATTTATGAGTATGATAGGTTACTATCTTCGCGCGGACGAAGATACCGTAAGCCGCGTCCGGGACGGAGAGGCCAACGATTTATTATTTGGAGACGAAGCCGGTGAAAAACTTATCTCCATCGACAAGACATGGCATGCAATCCACTATATTTTAACGGGATGCGTGTGGGATATCCCCGACGACAATATTTCAGGGCAGCTTGTTTTAGGCGGCGAACCGGTTAACGACGAGGACATGGGTTACGGCCCCGCAAGACTCATCCCCGCCGAAACGGTAAAGTCCTTAAACGACGCCCTTGCAGTCTGGGACGAATCCCGCTTCCGCGAAAACTTCCATATACAGGATATGACAGACAACGAAATCTATCCCGTAATGGCCGGGGAAGACGAAGCGGATTTTTTTGAATATGTATGGGAATACTTTGATGAACTGAAGAAATTTGTCAAAGAAGCGGCCAAAAATGAAGAAAGCATAATTACCTTTCTGGCCTAGAAAAAGCCCGCTCCCACTTTGGGAGCTATTTGTCCGGGGGATTTTGCCTTTTGTTAAAATCCCCCGAAGGCTTATAAACTTATCAAAAAATAACCCGGCTGGAACTGTATGGCGTCGC